>NZ_AQXE01000004.1 GCF_000375485.1 Desulfovibrio oxyclinae DSM 11498
GGCCGCATGGACCCAGCAGCTGCAACCCTGCTGACAACCCAGGGATTCCAAAGGGGGCCCGCCCCTTTGGTCCCCCTGAAAGGGTCCGCCGGAAGGGCCCGCCGGAGGCATTCTTTCTATTTAATTCGTTTCTGATACCAGCCGAGTCTGCCGGTGGAGGTTCGCAGTTCCTTCCAGTCGGGGTATTTTTCCAGTTCGATCTGGAGTTTAGCCAGTCTTTGCTTGAGTGGCGGGTGAGTTCCATACCATGAGCCTTTGACGGTGGCTCCGGACTGGTGTTTTTGGAGAATTTCGAGCACTTCGTACATGGCTTTTGGGCTGTATCCGGTGCGGTAGGCGGTCTGCATGGAGAGTCGGTCGGCTTCGAATTCCATTTGGTGACTGAGGCCGGTATCGAAGAGGGTTTCTTTCATGCCTGAGACGGCTTTCTTAAACTTTTTGCCTTCTTCGTTGTCCATGTTGGCGGTGGTGATCTGGGTGACGCCTTGGAGCAGTTGCGCCTGCTGGATGGTTTCCACGGCGTGTTTGGCGGCGACGTGGCCAACTTCGTGCGAGAGGATGGCGGCGAGTTGCGCTTCTGTCTTGAGGGCTTTGACGAGCGCTGAGGAGAGGAAGACTATGCCGCCTGGGCAGCTGAAGGCGTTCATGAGGGGGCTTTGCACCACGACGAAGTGGTAAGGGATATCCGGTCTGGTGGAGTTGGCGGCGACGGCTTTGCCCATGAGGTTGACGAAGCGTTGCACGTGTTCGTCATCGACCGGCATTCCGTAGCGTTGGAAGCCTTCAAGGGCGAGGCTTTCGCCGAGGGCGAGTTCGGATTCGTAGTCGAGCCCTTGTGCGCCGCGCAGGATCGTGCCGATGCCTTCAAGGGTTTTTCGTTCCTTGGAGCCTTCCTTGGTCAGACCTTTGCTGAGGGCGTCGAAGAGGTTGCCTTGGGCAAAGGCGGGGGCAGCCGTGAGTCCGGCCATGGTTCCGGCGAGAAGGGTTATGGCTTTTCTTCTGTTCATATTCTCGCTCCTACTGGGCATATTCGCCAATTTTTCCGTGCTGGAGGAACTCGCGGACATCGTCGCGGGTGATCTTTCGTTCCATGACGGAATCGAGGGCTTTCTGATAGGATTCGGGGGTGCCGGTGCTCTTTGCGTAGGCTTCTGCTTCTGGTGACAGGCCCCGGATGGCGCGGTCGGTGCTGGCTCGTCCTGATTCTATATCCGAGTCGAGGCTGCCGAAGAGACCGGGGGCACCCTGTGAGGCGTCGCGTTCTGGCTTGGTGGAGCTGATCTTGCCGCGATAGACCCAACCGCTGCGGCCGGAGTCATTCTTTACCTTGTACCAACGGCCGGACTTGTCCTGTACGGAAAGGCGCTCGTCGAGTTTCAGCTTGCCCACAATTTGCGAACCGCCCTTCGGGGAGCTGCGAAGCTCCGTTCCTTCCGAGGCGACCCAGACATAGCGCGCGGCAAGGGCGGTACCCGCGATAAGGACCACAAACATCAATACGGCGGCAATTCGTTTCATGACTCTTTCGTCTCCTTGCTGAGAGCGTCCAGTATAGCTTACCCCGAACGGAATGCAATACCCTCGGCCATCTCTTCTCACACATTACATGGCATGACATGCAATTTACATGGCTGGACATACAAGTTGTATTAAGTCTTTATTGTGGGTGGTTACTTGAGGACGTCCAGAATCTGGATTCTGGCGGCCTGCCATGCGGGATAGGCCCCGGCGGCGATGCCGAGCAGGAAACTTGAGACGAGTGTGCCGCCGACCACGAAGGGGTCTGCGATGAAGGGGAAATCACCGAAGCGGGCGACGAGGGCGGCCGCTCCCACGGAGACCAGCACTCCTGCGCTGCCGCCGACACCGGACATGACGGCTGCTTCAAAGAGAAACTGCCGGACGATATCGCCCTGTTTTCCCCCCACGGCCCTGCGGATGCCGATCTCCACGCGTCTGGAGCGGACCACGAGCACCATTATGGAAAGAATGCCAAGGCCGCCCACGGCAAAGGAGACGCCGGAGGCGATACCGCCGAGGGTCTGCATCAGGTCCAGCGCCTGCTGCTGCAGCTGGATGGTGTCGCGTGCCGTGAGGGTGTCGAAGTCGTCCTCTTCGCCGGGACCGATGCGGTGGCGCTTGCGCAGGATGGATTCCACTGCGCCATCCACCACCTGACGGTCTGCCGAGTCGGCCAGCGTTATGAACGCTCCGTCCACCCAGTCCTGATTGCTGGCGCGGCGCATATAGGTGGTCAGGGGCATGAGCAGAATCTCGTCCTGATCATCGCCGGAAATATCACGCCCCTTGGCTTCCATGATGCCGATGACCCGGAACCCCGCGCGGAAGATGAAGACCATCTTCCCCATGGCCGCCTCAGGGGTTCCGAAGAGCCGTTTGGCGATCTTGCGGCCGAGCACCACCACCTTGTCGGCGTCCTGCACCTCCTCGGCGGTAAAAAACCGCCCGATGTCCGGCCCGAAGCTGCGTATCTGCGAGAAGTTTTCCCACGCGGCGGTGACCCGTGCGGTGGTGGCTTCCCCGCCGCCGCGTACCGGCATGGCGTTGACGATGAACGGGGTCGCGTCCATCAGTGACGGCACGCCCGCCATGAGCGCGCGCACGTCGGAGACCGTGAAGTTGCGGTGATAGGTGCTGATGCGCGCCCCGCCGCTTCTGCGAAAACGAACCTTGCCCGCCACTACGGCGTAGAGGTTCGGACCGAGCTTTTCGGTTTCTATCTCGGCCTGACGTACCATCATCTGGGATATATTTTGCACCCCGGTGAAGGCCAGCGCACCGAGGAAGACGCCGAGCATGGCCAGCACCGCCCGCAGTTTGTGGGCAGCGAGCGAGGACAGGGCGATGCGCAGGTTCAGGGGCAGCCGCATCAGTCCTCCTGCGGGTACCGGGCCCGGTTCCAGGCGGTGTTGCCGTTGAAGATTAGATGCCAGAGCCGTTCAAAGGCATGACCGGTGTTGGACCGGTCCTGCGGGTCCGCCTCCACGAGGGAGAGCGCGTACTCGTAAAAGGCTTTGGGACGGGTACGAATACGCTCCGCGCTCACGGCGAAATTGCCGGTAACCCCCCGGGCCACGAACCGCTCCGGGACCGGCCCCTCAAAGAGTCTGGCGAAGGTCTCCGCCACCGGTATGTCGTGTCCCCATCCGGGCCAGCGGCCCTCGTTTTCCGGTTTGCGCAGATCATGCGGCCTGCCCAGCCCGTCGCACTCAAGCTTGAACCATGCGAATCCACCAAAAGGCCTTCCCTTGGCTGCATACGTCTCAATCATCGAAACCAGACCCGCCGCCGTTCCCCCCTGATGCGAGAGGTGGTCGAACGGATCGCCCTGCAGAAAGACCGTCAGGCCGTCCAGTGTTTCGTAATGCCGGACGATGTGCGTCAAATAGGTATGGGCCTCGCGCCCGATGTTCGGCAGCGGGACCGCACCGGGCAGCCCCTCCCCGCTCTTGTCGTAAATAATTGCCGGGTACCCGGCCCGGGCGACCCAACTCACGTCTTCGCGGTAGCGTGCTATGACCAGATTGACGTTCATCCCGGAAGCTCCGTGAGGGTGCTGTGAGCATCAAGAATGAATCCAACCGTCCGCAAGGGGGCGAACTGGTGGCACGCAGAAAGATGGCCCGCCGTCGGAAAACAGGGCCGAACATATTGCCGTGTCCGTACTTCCTTCTCCTGAATGACAGGTTTTTCCAAGCGCGGAATCATCCATGAGCGGGGCGTGATCATCAAGCGACTCCAAATCATCTGCGATTATGTTTGTCCCGAGGGGATGTTTCGGGACCGGTTCCATGAAAGCAGCACCGTACCCCACGGCGGCGGGAACGGCAACAACCGCAGCCGGGAACGGCCTCCCCTTTCGGATTTCTTGCGAAAGCGATCATGTCTCAGCACGATTCTGCCCGCTGTCATCGATCAGGAATCGTCATCCACAATGCGGATGTCCCGCCAGCTGCCAAAACGGTAGCGGGCAGTGTAGACCACGGTCAGGACCACAACGTACAGCAACAGGCAGGCCCACGCCGTCTGCACGCCGAAACCAAAGCCCTTCACCAGCACCGTCAGCGGCAGGATCATGCCGAAAATGGAGGCGGTTCCCATCACCTTCATAATGAACCGGGTGTCACCGGCCCCCTTGAGCAGGCCGACAATGGTCATGACCACGGCATCCAGCACGGTGTAGGCCGCAACCCAGCGCATGAGCACCACGCCGCTCTCCCGCACCGAGGCCCACTCCTGCGCGCTCAGGTCGCCGCTTCGGAACATGTCCACGAAGAATCCGGGAAAGACAACGAACAGCAGTCCCATGAAACTCATGTACGCCAGCGTCAGATGCAGCACGGAATGCATGCCGTAGGCAGCCTTTTCCGGCTTGCCGGCCCCCATGGCCTGACCGGTCATGACACTTGCGGCGATGGACATGCCGATGGCCGGCAGGAAAGCCAGCGTATCGATGCCGATGGCAATGTTCGAAGCCGCCAGCTCAGCCTTGTCGAACCAGCCCACCACGATCCCGAAATAGGATACGGCCAGCATGTCCAGAAAAAATTGCGCGCCGCCCGGCAGACCGTATTTCATGAATCGACGGAACAACCGTGGCTTGAACCGCCACTGCGAGAATATCTGAAACCGCTCCTCGTACCGGGAGCGGAACACCAGCAGTGCCATGGCCGCGAAGTTGACGAAGTAAGCCGCCACCGTGGCCAGCGCCGCCCCTCGGATGCCAAGCTCCGGGAACCCGAAGTAGCCGTTGATGAGCGCATAGTTCAGCGGGATGTTCACAGCTGCCGAGAGCATGTTGACCACCATCACCGGCCGGGTGATGCCCCTGCCCGAGAAGAAACACGACAGCGCGATGGAGGCGAACCCGAAAATACTGCCGTGAGCGACCGTCTCGAAATAGGCCGTCTCCAGCGCGCGCACGGTGGGTGCGTGACCCGCAAGCGCAAAGATGTGATCGCAGAAGACCCCGATGAGACTCATGACGAGCGAAGCCGGAATGACAAAATACATCCCCTGCCACACTGCTGCCCCCACCCGCTCGCTTCGCTCCGCGCCAACGTACTGCGCCACGAAGACGCTCACGTATTCCAGCGTGCCGAGAAAAAACGAGTAGAACAGAAAATACATGATGCTGGCCGGAAACGACGCGGCCAGCGTATCCACGGAGTACCGCCCGAGGAAGATGCGGTCCGTGAAGATCATGAGCGTTGTCGAGGCCATGCTGATGACCAGCGGCAGGCCGATGCGCAGGGCTTCCGCGTATCCGTAAGGTTGGCTCCAGCGTTTGATTGAGGGCAGTATCATGGGATCACCAAAGTCTATGTATCCGGTTTTCAAAAATAAAAAAGGCGGGGTCCGCAGTCCCCGCCTGAAATCGTCCTACCTGTCCGATCCCCGCGATAGGGGTGGTTCGCGGTCTCCCTCTTCGGAAGAATTTTCGCCGTTGAGAATCTCGCGGATCTTGTATGGGCGGGTCCGCATGACTGTGTCCATGGTGTCCCCGATGGCTTCGAGGATGAACCCGGTGGACATGAACCCGAGCGAAGCAAGATAGAACAGGATGGCCCCGAAGAACGGCGGCCGCGTTCCCATGTCCACGCCCATGAAAATCTTCTCTATCAGTACCCAGGCCATGATCAGCGAAGCGAACACGAAAAACGCCAGCGCGATGCGGCCGAACAGGTAGACCGGCCGCTGCTTGAAGGCGTTCTGGAACCAGATGGTCACGATGTCGAACAGCACGTCCACGATCCGTGACAGACCGTAATGGCTCTTGCCGGCGAAGCGCGGCGGACAGGTGGTGGGAATTTCCGTGACCGCGCCGCCGATGCGGTAGATGAGCGCCGGGATAAACCGGTGATGTCCTTCGCGAAGGTGCAGACCACGGGCCATGTCACCGTTGACGCAGGAGAAGCCGCCCATGTCGTAGATTTCGCAGCCGCTGGCCTTGCGGATCATCCAGTTGGCGATGCGGCTGGGCAAGAGCCTCAGCCAGCGCGATTCCGAACGGTTGACCCGCTGTCCGGACACCACGTCCCATCCCTCCTGGATTTTCTCCACCAACAGGTGGATCTCTTCGGGCAGGTTCTGCAGGTCGCCGTCCATGATGACCACCCAGCGGCCGCGGCTGTTCTGCAACCCGGCATAGAGCGCAGTGCACTGGCCCCGGTTGCGGGAAAGGCTGATGCCCTTCACCTTGGGGTCTTTCTCGCAGATCTGGCGCAGAAGGCGCTCGGTGTCGTCGGTGGAACCGTCGTTGACCAATACTATTTCATAGCTGTACCCGGCCTTGCGCATGGCGGCGTCGGTACGGCGGTAGAATTCCTCGATGCACAGCTCTTCGTTGTGCATGGGTGTTACTATGCTGACTTCTATCTCGTTCACGTGTCGCTCCGTTAAAGATCGCCGAACCGCACCACGGTGGCGCCGAGTTGGGCAAAGACGTCCTTCCATTCGTGCGAGGACAGGGATTCATACTCCGCTTTCCACTGCGAGTCCACGCGCATCCGGCCGTAATCGGCATCAAGCTCCCCATCTTCCGGACGGGCATTGCCGGGATGGCAGCATATCTCCACCACCGTGTCCGGCGTGTTCAGGCCGTGGCCGCGTACGTGGGCCGCAAAGCGCTGCGGGGTCAGCCGGTTGCCCTGATCGGAAATGCCCCACAGGGAGTCCGGCGTGATGATGTCTTCCGGCTGCTTCTGAAAAAATGAACAGACATTGAGAAAGCGCACACGGGCCATGCCCCGGTCAAGACGCATGAGCTTGCCGCACTCCAGCGGCTTTCGCATGTGCCGTATGCCGAAACGGCGCGCCACCCTTCCGGCCACGTCCATGAGCGTGGGCCATGCGTGCACGTGCTTTTCGCTGTCTATGTGATCGGGCTTCATGCCAAGGTCCAGCAGGCGCTGCACCTGCAGGCACCATTCCTTGTACACCTGTTCGGGATCTACCCGCCCGGTGACGTAGCGCATGAAGAGCCGAGGGTAGTCGGCCAGAAACATGCCGTCTTCGTCCACGAGGGTGTTCAGCTCGTCAGGGTCGCCCAGCGGTCTGCCGCGAAGAATGTTCAGGTGAACACCCAGCCCGAGACCCTGCATGGACGCGGCTTCACGCACGTGCTTGCCATTGGCCACGACGCTGGCCGAGCTGACGGTCCCCGCTTTTGCAAGTTCCGCCGCAGCCCTGTTCACCGCCGGATGCAGCCCGGCATCATCCACATTCACCACGATACGCATGACGGATATCTATATTCTCGGCCCTTTTCCGTAAAGGCCCAATTGCATTGCCCGCACGCGCCACGGCTGATATGAAGCGATTCATGGCCGACCATATTTTCAAATCCAATGCGTCTGACCCCCTTTTGCTTGACGCTCTCGACCTTCTCAACCGTTCGTACCGCGACGCCCTGCATTCCCGGCTGTCACCCTATGGCTGCAATCCCGGTTACATCCGTGTGCTCAAGGCTCTCGACCCTGAAACCGGCATGTCGCAGAAAGCGCTTTTGGCCCGTCTGGACATGGACCAGTCCACCCTTTCTCGCACCCTTTCCCGTATGGAACGAGATGAACTTGTCCGCGCCGAGCGTTCGGAACAGGATCGCCGCACCACCGTCATCCACTTGAGCGACAAGGGCCGCAGGATGATCAACGTTGCCGAGAATGCCCTGAACGACCTTGACGCGGTGGCTAGGACCGGTCTTTCCGTGAACGATGTTCGGTATTTTCGCCGCGTGCTGGAGCGCATCCGTAACTCTCTGGATGCAGACGAACAGTCGCAGGTGCTGGTGCTCGCGGACGTACTCGACGAGTGACCCGGTTGCCAACTTGAGCCATGAGGGGTATCCATGCCCCACTTCGTCCCGCAAAACATGGACGCAGACGGTAAACGCAACATTCAACAACAAACATCAAGCACATCAGCGGAGCGTCTTCGTGAGCATCATTCAGTCATTTCGGACTCGCCCCGGCCTGTGGGCCTTTCTGATCATTGCCGCGACCTTTGCCGTGCGCTTTTTCTTTGTGGCCAGCGGCCAGCTCAATCTGGTTCAGGACGAGGCGCATTACTGGGACTGGACCCGCAATCTCCAGCTCACCTACTATTCGAAGGGTCCGCTCATCGCATGGATCATCGCCACCTGGACCAGCGTGTTCGGCGACACCGAGCTGGGGGTTCGCTTTGGCTCCATTCTCGGCCTGGCCATGACGCAGGCCGTCATGTACTTCGGCCTCGCCAAGCTCTGGAAACGTCCGGGCATGGGGCTGCTCACTGTCTTCGTGCTCACCACCATGCCTCTGTTCATGGCGCTCGGCATTCTCATGACCACGGACAACTCCTTCGTGTTCTTCTGGGCCGCGTCCATGTTCAGCCTGTATGCTGCGTCCAATCCCGAGGGCAACCTGCCGGCCGTGCACACACGGGTGAACAACCTTCCCTTTGTGGTCATGGCCGTGTGCTTCGGGTTCGGCATCCTCGCCAAATATACCATGCTCGGCTTTCTCGGCCTGAGCGTTGTCTACGGCGTGCTCCTTCAGTGGCGGCGTATGCTTCCGCAGGGTTTCTGGCCTCGCCTGATCATCACGCTTATCGCCGGCGTGATCATCGGTTTCCTGCCGACGCTCATCTGGAACATGCAAAACGATTTTGTCGGCTACAAACACGTCATCTATCTCATCGGCCTCAAGGGCAAGCAGGCCTCACAGCTCATTCGCTTCGACCATTTCCCTGAATACATCGGCTCCCAATTCGGCCTCGCCACCCCCTGGTGGATGATCTTTGCGCTCATCGGCGGCGGCGCAGCGGTTTTCCGCTACTTCGACACCCGCCCTTCTCTCGTGGAGACCGAAGCTCCCAGACTTAACGCCCGACAGGCCACGCTGCTGGCGGTCTTCTTCTGGCCCATGTGGATATTCTTCCTGCTCTGGAGCTTTCATGCGCAGGTGCATCCCAACTGGACCACCGTGAGTTATGTATCCGGCTCCATCCTTGCCGCATACGCGTTCGCCGGATTTGTGCGTCGCCGCAAGGGCACGGGAATGCGCAACCTCGTCATGGGCCTCTCGGTGCTCTTTTTCCTGATCGTGAACCTATCCCCGCACCTTCCCATCCCACCTGAAATCAACATCACCAACCGCCTCAAGGGGTGGAACGAACTCGGGCAGACCATCGACGACCTGCGGGAGCTGCGCTTCGCAGATTCCGACAAGGTATTCATTTTTTCCGACGTATACGACATGACCGGCGCCACGGCCTTCTACACGCCCGGCCAGCCGCGCACCTACTGCGCATGGGTCGATGACCGTCGTATGAATCAGTACGATCTTTGGGAAGGTCCTTCCGACAAGGTCGGCTGGGACGCCATCTTCGTTCGCAAGCGCGAACAGGGCGGCGCCCCCAAAAAAGTTCGGAAAATGTTCGATGAAGTCTCCGAACCCATCGTGATTACGACCACTTTCAACGGTCAGCCCGCCCGGACCTTCACCCTGAACATATGCAAAGGGTTCAACGGATACTGGCCATCCAATAAAGGCAGATACTAACAACTTCGGAATGATACGCTCAAAACCCCCGTCGGATGCCATTCGACGGGGGTTTTTCTAGAGCTTTTTTAGAGCTGTTGCACTGCGTTGTACTTTGTTGACAAGCTCTGACAAACTGTGTCATCGGATGTTCAGTCATTGAACCTGCTGGCAAAGACGGTTTATGGATTCGACAAGCAAAAGACCCGTGCTTTTGACGGTGAACGAAGTCGCCGAAATCTTGCGTGTCCATTATCGCACTGCCTACCGTCTTGTAACCGGCGGAAAGATCAGGGCCATCAGAATCGGCAACCAGTGGCGGGTACCGGAAGAGAGTTTGACGGCTTTCATTGAGGAAGGCTGGAAGGATTCGGTTCCCCAAAAACGCCGCAAACCGCCGAGCGGTCCGCAGCAGTTGAAACTGCCCATCGACAAGGAGTAGCACAATGGTGAGAAAGCCCATGCCAGGCACCGACACCGGCACCGAACCCGTCGTGGACATCACTTTGCCCAACGACTTCGGAAAGAACATCTCGCTGACCGGCAGTCTTGTCGAAGAGGAGATGTATTTCAACGACGATACCGGCATGCTGACCATGGAGAAGCTCTACCGCGCAGAAAACGACTCCTACGCATACAGCATCATTTCCGCCATCGGGCATTCCCGTGAACGCCGCGCCTACAGCATTCGCCCCGGCGAGGAGTTTACCCGCGTGGATAATGGCTGCATGGAACTCGACCTGCCTACTGAAATTCTTTTTGAGCTGCTCGAACACGCTGTTCGTTCCGAGAACAGCCGCGACAGCGAGAACAGCGAACACGTGAAGCGCAAACTCGCCGTCAACGAATAGACTTTTCGGCTTACGCCAAAAGAAAAAGGCCGGGACACTCAGTGTCCCGGCCTTTTTTCATTCACTATTCACGCCATCAGATCCGCTCGGATTCGATCTCCGGCAATCCGTCAATTGACTCCATGATCTGGCCCGGCGTAGCCGTTGCCGCGCCGATACGAGAGACAACGATCCCCGCCGCATGGTTGGCGAGGGTTGCCGATGCCACAAGACCGCCCCCGGCGGCAAGGCCGAGCGCCAAAGTGGCAATGACGGTATCCCCTGCTCCCGTAACGTCAAAGACGTTTCTGGCGAACGTGGGGATATGGTGTACATTTTCGCGGTCGTGGAACAGGGCCATTCCGTCGCGTCCAAGAGTCACCAACAGGTGACGGCATCCGAGTCTGTCGAAAAGCCTGCGCCCAGCCTCCACGGCCTCATCGCGTCCGGAAACGTGCATTCCTGCGCCTTCTCCGGCTTCCTTGGTATTGGGGGTCAGCAGGTCCACCCCCTGATAGAAATCGTAGTTTACCGTCTTGGGATCAACCAGCACCATCGGCCGGTTCTCCAATGACTCCAATGCGGACCACAGGCGGTCCATGAATTCTCGGCAAACAAGGCCCTTACCGTAATCCGAGAGAATGATGACCGGTGTGTTCTCCAAGTCTTCTTCAATGTCCGCAAAGAGCTCGTCCAGCTCCGGGCCTGTCGGATTGCCGAGTTCTTCGTGGTCTACGCGCACAATCTGCTGGTTGCTGGCCAGCACTCGGGTCTTGATCGTGGTGGGACGGGTTTCCGAGACTACGAGCCGGGTTTCGAGCCCGTGTTCGTTACAAAGTCTGGTCAGCGTATCACCATGGATATCCTTGCCACGCATTCCCGCCAAAACCGGCTGACCGCCAAGTTCTGCAATGTTTCTGGCAACGTTTCCAGCTCCGCCGAGCACGTGTGTTTCCTTCTCCACCCGTACGACAGGTACCGGCGCTTCCGGAGAAATACGCTCAACAGACCCCGTCAGATAATGGTCGAGCATCAGGTCACCGATGATCAGGACCCTCCGGCCCGCAACCTTTCCAAGCAATTGCTTCAGTTCATCCCGCATGGTTCGTGATTCTGTCCTTTATACGATCAGGAAATTATCATGCTGTTACTGCGGCCAGTCGCCGCCAAGCATATCCACAAGATTCCGCAAATCGTCTTCACTCTCATACTTGATAGTAATTTTACCTTTTTTAGGGCTTCCAGACATTTTAACCGCAACATTCAGTGAACCGGCTATGGACTCCTGAATGGTGCTCACCACCGGATCAGGCTCACTTTTCCCGGTTGTCGTGGTACTCTTTTTCGGTGAATGGTCTTCCCCCACTCCCGGCAGACGACCGTTGTTCTTCCAGAAAACCGCCTGCGCTTCGGACTGCCGAACGGTCAGCCCGTTTTCCAGAATGCGGCTATGCAGTTCACCCTGTACGTCGGCATCGGTCACCGACATAAGCGCCCTGCCATGTCCAGCCGAGAGATTGCCCTCGGAGATATCCTTGCGAATGGCTTCCGGCAGATTCAGGAGCCTGAGGGCGTTGGCGACGGCGGAACGGCTCTTCCCCACCTGCTGCGAAAGCTCTTCCTGACTCAGCCCGAACTGGTTCTGCAACTGCTGATAGCCAAGCGCCTCTTCAACGGGGTTCAGATCTTCGCGCTGGAGGTTCTCAATGAGCGCAACAGCGAGACTTTCCTGATCAGTCATCTCCCTGATCAGAGCCGGAATATCCTTCAGCCCGGCAATTTTGCTGGCTCTCAGGCGGCGCTCACCGGCCACCAGCTCATAGCGATAATCACCAACCGGACGAACGAGAATGGGCTGAAGAACGCCCTGACTGCGGATGGACTCGCTAAGATCCTTGAGGCCTTCCTGCGAGAACTCCCTGCGCGGCTGATTAGGGTTCGGCACGACCGATTCGATCGGGACCATGGTCACGGAAGCCGCTTCCACTCCCTTTTCCTGGTCTTCGCGCACACCGCCCAACAGGGCGTCAAGTCCGCGACCAAGTCCTTTCTGCATCGAACTCATGACACATTCCTCCATATTTTCGGGCGCGAGCTCTTGCCCAGCTCGTCACAAGCGCCTATATATCCATTCAATTCATTAAAGACAGTCATCTCAAAAAGGATCCATCATGAACGATCATGTCCGCGAACTTTACGACAAGGACGGCAACCTCATCGGCTGCCTGCTCACGGCCGAGGCCTGGCAGAGCGTCGGGGACAAAGTCAAAAATCTTCTCGGCATCAAGGAAGAGCCCGCTCAGGCCCCCGAGCCTATCCACGAATGGGACACCCTCAAGGAGTACTGGGACTTCAACTACGAACCTGACATGCACGTCCACTGTGAATGTTGCGGCAGCTCCACTCCCGACTGGCAACAGGATGACCCTCGCAAGTTCCGGCTGAGTTCCGCCACCCTTGGCGGCATGGTCACTTTCACCTGCCTTGAGTGTCAGGCCAAAGTCCTTAAAAAGCATTTCAAAGATGAAATAGTCACCGAATGCAGACCGTTTCAGGACAAGGACAAACGCCTTGAAGCCCGCTACTAACAATACAGGGGAGGCCCCCTCCCCTTTTCCTTCTAGTCTGCCGTTTTCTTGACGACTTCCTGCGCCAGAGCCAGGTACGCCTCAGCGCCTTTCGATTTGATATCGTAATTGATGACGGGTTTACCGAAACTTGGTGCCTCGGAAAGTCGTACGTTCCGGGGTACGATCACCTCAAAAAGATGCTCTGGAAACGCCTTTCGGACTTCATTCTTCACCTGCCATGAGAGCCTGTTTCGGGCATCATACATGGTCAACACCACCCCGAGCATACCAAGCTGCTGATTCAGCCGGTTTTTCACCAGTTCGTATGTCATAAGCAGCTGTGCAATGCCCTCCAACGCGTAATACTCACACTGAAGAGGCACAAGCAGTTCCGTGGCTGCGCAGAGAGCGTTCACGGTCAAAAGCCCGAGTGACGGTGGACAATCAATGATGATGAACTCGTAATCTTCATCCAGGCTGTCCAGGAGCTCCTTCAAATAGAACTCGCGACCAAGCTTATCCACCAGTTCAACCTCTGCTCCAACCAAATCCTGCGTTCCGGGCAGTATGTCCAGAAAGGGAACACTGGTCTCATACACTGCCTTGCGCGAATTTTTTACATCGAACAGGACGCTATAAATGTTGTCCCGACGATCGCCCGGATAAAAACCCAACCCGCTGGATGCGTTTCCCTGAGGATCGCAGTCCACAACGAGGACCTTTTTCTCCATCACCGCCAAGGACGCGGCAAGGTTGATCGCCGTCGTTGTTTTACCAACACCGCCTTTCTGGTTAGCCACTACAATTCGCCTTGCCACTTGACGCCTCCTTCTGGAATTCGAGCTTCCGGCCGGATTGTTTCACGTGAAACATCGAAACAGAGTTCTCCCCTTCCTTAGATGCTCCAGGAAAAGTTGGCAAGAAAAACGATCACGGCAAAAGAAAAAACCGGCCCGAAGGCCGGTTTTCCGGTGATTCTGATGATGATCGACAGTGGCCAATCAGTTATTCCGGCTTCCCGTAGTAATCGAGGTACCAGTCAACAAAGTTCTTGATGCCGACTTCGATGCTTGTATCGGGACGAAAACCCACATCATTTTGAAGGTCGGTCACATCGGCCTCAGTGGCAGGAACGTCCCCGGGCTGCATGGGCATCATGTTGTAGATGGCCTTTTTGCCAAGGCACTCCTCAATGACTTCAATGTAGCGTGTCAGCTCGACCACATTGTTGTTGCCAATGTTATAGATGCGGTACGGCACGGAACTGGTTGCCGGGTCCGGGTTGGCGCCGTCCCACTCGGGGTTCGGCGCAGCGGTGTTTTGGGTGACGCGAACAACACCTTCGACGATATCATCGATGTAGGTAAAGTCACGACGCATCTTACCGTGGTTGAACACGTTGATGGGCTTGCCTTCTAGGATGTTCTTGGTGAACAGGAACAGCGCCATGTCCGGTCTGCCCCACGGGCCGTAGACGGTGAAGAACCGGAGGCCCGTTGTCGGGAGTCCGTAGAGGTTGCTGTACGAGTGCGCCATCATCTCATTGGACTTCTTGGTGGCGGCGTACAGGGACATGGGATGATCCACCGCTTCATGGGTCGAAAGCGGCATGTTGGTGTTCATGCCGTAAACGGAGCTGGAGGATGCGTAAACGAGGTGCTCCACCTTGTTGTGCCGGCAGCCTTCGAGAATGTTGGCGAACCCGACAAGGTTGGAATCCACATACGCGCGCGGGTTCTCGATGCTGTACCGGACACCGGCCTGAGCCGCGAGGTTGACCACGTGGGTGAACTGTTCCTTGCTGAAGAGTTCTTCCATGGCGGCGTTGTCGCTCAGGTCGATCTTCGCGTGCTTGAACGCGGGATATTCGCTGATTATCTTGAGACGGTCCCACTTCACCGCAGGATCATAGTAGTCGTTGACGATATCGAGACCAACCACTTCGTGGCCCATGTCGAGAAAGCGCTTGGAAAGGTGGAACCCGATAAAACCAGCGGCTCCGGTGACGAGAATTTTCATCTATTCTTCCGTGTTGTTTGGCGTGTTCGTTTCCATATCCGTATTACGCTTTGTCAGCGCATCGGGCTTGAGTATGCCGAGTATGTCGAGCGGTACGGGGATGATGGACGAAGCCTTGCCGTCCGAAGTCATTTCCCGAAGCGTCTGAAGGTAGCGAAGCTGAAGCGCCTCGGGGTTACGGGAAATGATATCCGCCGCCTGCGAGAGCTTGTCCGCAGCCTGAAACTCCCCTTCCGCCGCAATCACCTTGGCCCGGCGTTCGCGCTCGGCCTCGGCCTGCTTGGCCATGGCACGCTGCATTTCCTGCGGAAGGTCGATGTACTTCACTTCCACCGTGGTCACCTTGATGCCCCACGGGTCGGTATGTTCATCGAGAATGGCCTGAATCTGCGAATTGACCTTGTCCCGGTGGGACAGAAGATCATCAAGCTCGACGCCACCACATACGCTACGAAGGGTCGTTTGGGCAAGCTGAGAGGTGGCGAACATATAGTCCTCGATTTCAAGAATGGCCCGAACCGGCTCAACAACCCGGAAGTAGACAACCGCGTTAACCTTCACGCTGACGTTGTCCTTGGTGATGACGTCCTGATTCGGAACATCGAGAGCAAAGATTCGAAGCGAAATCTTGACCATCTTATCGACGATGGGGATGAGGATGATCAGTCCCGGTCCTTTGGCTCCGATGCAACGACCAAGACGGAAAATGACGCCGCGCTCATATTCGTTGAGGACGCGAAGAGCCGCAACGAGAAACAAAATGACCAGTGCGACAATGGGAAGGACTGTGTACATGCTGTACTCCTTTGTTAACCGTTGGCATTCGTGGGTTCCGGGGACAGAGGCTCAATTTGCAACCTCAGACCGTTTCTGGCGACTATTTTGACCTTGGTATCGCGCGAAGGCGTAAAATCGCTCAGCGCAGCTGTGGCGGCCCAAATTTCGCCTCTGACCCTTATCTGACCATTCTCCTTTTCCCATGAAATGACAGTACCTTCCTGTCCGACGATAGAATCGCTGTCAGAAGTGAACCGCGTCTTTCTGGAGCGGAGTATCAGCCAGATTATGAGCGAAGCGAAGGCGACAAAGATGAGGGACGGCACGAGTACCAACCACGTGGGGATGTGCAGATAACCGTAGGGATCGCGAAAGAGCAGCATACCGCCCATGAACAGGGCAACGGCACCTGCGACAGTCAGCAGACCATAGCTGGTTATGGCCACCTCAAGCCCAAGCAGGACCAGGGCGAAAAGGATCAGCAGGATACCTGCCGCCGTGGTTGGGAGAACCGAGAGCGCATACAACGCCATGAGCAGGCAGATCCCACCGAGTACACCGGGGAAGATTGCGCCGGGATGCGTGATTTCGAAAAACAGCCCGATCATGCCGCCGAGCAAAAGGAAGTAGGCTATTTGGGGATGGAGCATCCACGAGAGAACCGAGTAGCTGAAACCTGGCTTGAACGTTTCCAGCACAACCTGATTCCCGGCAAAGGAGATTGCCTCGCCGTCATGGGTAAAGCCGCCCTCCCCTATGTCGGCAAGAAAGTCATGTACGGAAGGCGAAACGTATTCGATGACATTCTGTTCAAGCGCCTCAGCAGCAGTGATGCTGGCGGCGGACTGAACCGACTCGGCATACCATTCGATGTTGCGATCCCGACGCGCAGCGACCGCCCGGACGAGGCTGATGAAATCATTCTGCACCTTGGCCTGCATGGTCTTTTGAATATCGTCGCCAGTGACGCTGACCGGTGAAGCGGCTCCTATGGTTGTCTGAGGCGCCATGCCGGCAACATCGGAGGCGGCCACGAGGAACACGCCCGCACTCGTGGCCCGCGCCCCTGCTGGACCGACCCAGACTGCGACGGGAATCGGCGAGTTCAATATGGCCTTGACCATAGAACGCATGGATTGCCCAAGCCCGCCGGGGGTGTCGATGCGTAGCAGAACAAGATCCACTCCGGAATCCTGCGCATAAGAAATGCTCTCGATGAGCATTTCTTCGGAAGCAGGACTGACCGTCCCCTCGAAGTTGACTTGTAGAACCTGGAAGGGCTCCCCGTGAGCAGAAAGGGGAAATGCAAGCAACACCAACAGAAATAAAGAAGCCAAACGGATCATGACAGACCTCCGATTATCCCTAGTTGGCATAAGCCGGGGAATAAGGAAAGTATATCATCAAAGAAGAATGCCATAATGTTTCATGGGAAACATCTGTCATTATGAACATGAACGAACAGTTGAATGACAAAGTAAGAACACTAAAAAAGAACAAATGTTCATATTAAACATAAATACTTGTTTCAACAGGACAAAAGCATATTGTTCATCCCAAAAGAAAGGTGGGCATTGACTTTTTTTTAGGAATGATGACGAAGTAAGGAAAGACTGCAAACACCATCTAACAGGAATTATTACTATAAATAGCCATAACCGGCCAAGAAATTTGCCTGTGACAAAAAGCACTGACTGAGCTAGTCTAGACAAACTCTAACCAGTTTGTCCGAGGGCATTTTCATAAACACAACAACATGCAGTATTAATGGAAAAAAGAGGGTGAAGATGGCTGCCAAACCAATGCCTGAAAATCTGCCGGAACCGATCATAAACCCGAATGCCGACGTGGTGCTCACGAGACGCTATCTGAATAAGGACGAAGCCGGAAATCCGAACGAAACCATCAAGGAACTGTTCTGGCGGGTCGCTTCGACCATCGCGGCAGAGGAAGCGAAATATGAAACATCGGAATACGATACCGAGACGCTGAGTCGGGATTTCTATGACCTCATGACCGGCTATTGGTTTCTGCCCAACTCCCCCACCCTGATGAACGCCGGAACCAGACTCGGTCAGCTGGCCGCATGTTTCGTGCTGCCTGTGGAAGACTCCATCGAAGGCATTTTCGATGCGGTCAAGCACGCGGCAATGATTCACAAGTCCGGCGGGGGCACCGGATTCTCTTTCTCCCGCCTGCGCCCGGCCGATGCAGTCGTCGGATCCACCGGCGGCGTCGCGTCCGGCCCCCTCTCCTTCCTGAGAATATTCAACTGTGCCACCGAGCAGATCAAACAGGGCGGAACACGCCGCGGGGCCAACATGGGCATCCTACGTGTGGACCATCCGGATATAATGGAATTCATCAAGGCCAAGGAACGCGACGGGGAACTCAACAACTTCAACCTTTCCGTGGCCCTGACCGAAAAATTCATGCAGGCTGTTGAGAACAATGAAGAATACAACCTTGTTGCGCCGAATACCGGCACAGTCACCGGCACACTGAACGCGCGCGAAGTGTTCTCCATCCTCGTACGCAAGGCATGGGAATCAGGCGACCCGGGCATTGTCTTTCTGGACCGCATCAACCGGGACAACCCCACTCCGGAACAAGGCGAAATGGAATCAACCAACCCCTGCGGTGAGCAACCCCTGCTCCCGTATGAAGCCTGCAACCTCGGATCCATCAACCTCGGCCTGTGCTACAAGCCGGACGACAACGGTGGAACCGTGGATTACGATCGGCTCAAGGAAGTGGTCCATCTCTCCACGCGATTTCTGGACAACGTGATTGACGCTTCCCAGTACCCGCTGGAGCAGATCACCGAACATGTGCACAAGAACCGCAAGATAGGTCTTGGGGTCATGGGCTGGGCCGACCTGCTCTACCGCCTCGGTATCCCCTACGACTCCCAGAAGGCGGCCGATCTGGGCGAAACCGTCATGAAATTCATCCGCGATGAAGCCAGAAGCGCATCCAAGCAGTTGGCCAAGGAACGCGGCCCGTTCACCGCCTATGAAGATTCGGTTTTCGGCAAGGCCAATCTGGGACCCTACAGAAACGCCACCACGACCACCATTGCGCCCACCGGAACCCTTTCCATCATCGCCGGATGCTCCTCGGGCGTGGAACCGCTGTTCGCCCTGAGTTTTGTCAGGAACGTCATGGACGGCGACAGGCTCATGGAGAGCAACCCCTACTTTGCAGACGCGCTCAAGGAAGCTGGCGCCTACAGCGAAAAACTTATGGAAGAGGTGGCCAAAGGCGCATCCATACAGACCATGGAGCACCTGCCGGAAGACATCCGCCGCGTGTTCGTTACCGCCATGGATATCGCGCCAATGTGGCACCTGAAGATGCAGGCCGCATTTCAGAAATACACCGACAACGCGGTCTCCAAGACCGTCAACCTGCCCAACGAGGCCACGCAGGAAGAAATCTGGGACATCTACTGGAAAGCCTACGAGTATGGCTGCAAAGGGGTGACGGTCTATCGCGACGGGTGCAAACAGCTTCAGGTTCTCTGCACTGGCGACGGTGAGGAAAAGAAGGAATCCGAGGGGCAGAACGGTAACGCGCCGCGCGGGATCGTCAAGGACAGGCCGGACGTTATTTACGGCTTTACCCAGAAAGTGGAAACCGGACTCGGCGACCTGTACCTGACGGTGAATGAAGTGAACAACCGACCTTTCGAGGTGTTCGCAACCATCGGCAAATCGGGCCGGTCCATCACCGCCAAGGCGGAAGCCATCGGCCGTCTGGTATCGCTGGCCCTTCGCTCGGGTGTGGATGTTAGAGACATCGTGGCCCAACTCAAGGGCATTGGCGGCGACAACCCGAAATTCATCAAGAAGAAAATGGTCCAGTCCATCCCGGACGCCATCGCATGGGTCTTCGAGAACCGCTATCTCAAGGGAGAAACCGTAGGCTCCGGCGTCACCAGCCTGAGCCGTGAAGTCTGCCCGGACTGCGGTGAAGTGCTCATCTTCGAGGAAGGCTGCCACATCTGCAAAAGCTGCGGCTTCAGCAAATGCGGCTAGCCGGAAAGCAAAGAACATGAAAAAGGCCGGAAAGATCATCTTTCCGGCCTTTTTTGTAGCTATTTAAGAGGGAAGCTAGTCCCAGGTGCGCTTGTCCTCGATGGGGCGAATCTGCGGAGGCAGCGAGCCCGGAGAGAGCACCTTGAGGATCGGGCGAAGCTTGATCTTCTCGCGGAAGAGATGCAGCAGCTCTTCTTCCTGATCAAAGCTGCCAGCCTCGATGGAAAGGACCATCTCGTCGATGCCGCCGGGGTTGGTGACTTCGATCTGCCAGCGCTTGACGTCCTCGAAACGCGCCATGACCTGCTCCACCTGATGCGGGTACACGAACATGCCCTTGATGCGGGCGGTGGTGTCCACGCGACCGACAATGCCGCCCAGACGCGGACTGGTGCGTCCGCAGGGACAGGGGCTGCGGTCAATGTAACCGAGGTCACCCGTTGCCAGACGGATAAGCGGATAGGTCTTGTTGAAGGCCGTGACCACGATCTCGCCGACCTCGCCGTCCTTGAGCGGAATGCCGGTGTCAGGATGACAGATTTCCACAAAGGCGCGGTTGGAAAGGTGCAGGCCGTTCTTGTGGTAGCACTCGTAGCCGATGCAGCCCACATCCGCAGTGCCGTAGCCCTGACGCATAATGCAATCGAACTTCTTTTCCAGCGCGTTGCGCATCTTCTCGGAAAGCTTTTCACCGGTGCAGAACGCAGTCTCAAGGAACAAATCCTTGCGCAGGGAAAGCCCGGATTCCTCAGCCTTCTGGGCGAGATGCATCAGGTAGCTCGGCGTGCCGACGTAACCGGTGACACGCAGCTTCTGCATGATTTCGATCTGGCTGTTGGTGTTGCCAGGACCGGCCGGAACAACCGCGCAGGACAGACCGCGGAGCGGCTCCTCGAACATCAGCCCCGCCGGAGCGAGGTGATAGTTGAAGGTAACCTGACACACATCGCCGGCACGGAAACCAGCGGCATAGAAGCCTTCGGTCCAACCCCAGTAGTCCTCAGTGCGGTCTTCGGGATCAAAGATGGGACCCGGGGAAAGGAATATGCGATTGAGTTCACCGAGATCCTTGGTCAGCAGGCCGCCAAGGCGCGGGCCCATGCTCTGAAGGAATATCAGTTCCTTTTTCTTGATGATGGGGATATGCTTGAGGTCGTTCAGAGTGCGGAACTTGTCCACGTTGAACTGCGCGCGGTCAAACCGCTTCTTCACGTCCTCGGAGTAGCGGTAGGCATAGGACAGGAGCTCCTTGAGCTGCAACAGACAGTATTGCCTGCGTTCAGACTCGTCCAGCACCTCGCGTCTGCTATAGATACCTTCCGTACGGTCTTTCCTGGTCATGGAATCGTACTCCTAATATTGATATGGGTGATTTTTCGCGGAGAATAGGCATTATACCACCGGAAACCCATTTGGCAAGGAAAATTTTACATTTTCAGCAAAAACAATTGGTTACAATATCACAAAAAAGAAAATCAGGACGCGTTAAATTTACGCTTGACAGCAAAGACTCGCATCGCTATCAAAACAGTCCTTCGAGCTTGGGTCGTTAACTCAGTTGGTAGAGTATCTGCCTTTTAAGCAGAGAGTCGTTGGTTCGAGCCCAACACGACCCACCACAGCACAAGTGACAATGGCAGCCCGAACGGGCTGCCATTTTTCATTCCGGGTCCCCATCGTCTAGCCCGGTCCAGGACGACGGCCTCTCACGCCGTTAACAGGGGTTCGAATCCCCTTGGGGACGCCAAGACAATCCAGGCGGTCAGGAGCAATCCTGACCGCCTTTTCTTGTGAATATCCAGCTCAATGCCGACCCGCATCCAAGGACCCGCCTTACTCACATCAATAGACCCATAAACTGCAGCCCAAATCGACCAGATGGTCATAGTTCACATTTTTAAAAATTATGGTAACTTCTTAGCAATCGAAAAAGTGAAGTGAAAAAACATTCCCTGTTGAAAACAGAATCAAAGCATCACAAGGAAAAAACGAACAAAAGGCAAATGGAGCAATCATGCAGTCCAAAACCGGTTTCATGGTATACGCGCAACTCTTTTTCGGCATGGCCCTCTTCGGTACGGGAACACCCTCGGCAAAAGTCGTCTCCGACGCTTTTCCACTCTACCTCGGACCATTCCTGCGACTGCTGGCAGCATCACTCGTCCTGACTCCATTCCTGTTCGTGCACAGAAACAAATTAGCCTCGATATCCAAACGCGACTGGATTGAAATAGCGCTTATCGGTGGCGTTGGCATCGTAGCCTTTACCTTTTTTCTGCTGACGGGAATGCAACGCGTAAACGGCGTTGTCGGATCAGTGGTCATGAGCCTGAGCCCGGCAGCGATGGCCGTGGCCGCCGTCGTTTTCATGAACGATCACATGGGATGGCGCAAAATCCTTGCCGTTACGCTGGCTGTGGTCGGCGTTCTGGTCATCAACGTGTCAGGAAAATCCATCCAGTCCTCCGGTTGGACACTGGTCACAGGAAGCCTGCTCGTCTTCGGCGCCGTTGCCAGCCAGACCCTCTACTCCATGCTCGGCAAAAGAGTCATGAATGACCTGCAACCAAGCATAGTCCTCCCCATAATCGCATGGATTGCCACCCTGCTCTTCGCAACGCCCGGCCTGTACCAAGCATCAACCTTCGACTTCACCCAAGTCACCCTCAACCAATGGATAGGCCTTCTCGTATGGGGAATGGGCCCACTCGCCCTGGGAACCCTCATCTGGTTCCGCGGACTGCAACAAGTCCGCCCCAGCACGGCATCAGGCTACATGAGCGCCATGCCCGCAACCGCCCTGATACTCTCCTACTTCTGGCTTGGCGATGAATTCCACCCAATACACCTCATAGGGTTCTTCCTCGTTTTCACCAGTATCGCACTCGTCACCTGGGCACACCGAGTCAAAGAAGCCAGCAAAGAAGATGGAGAAAACGCCGCACAAAGCCACGACGGTGCCATGCCCTGCTAATCACAAGAGACGTTTCGCGTGAAACGTTTTCCTGCTGCAACAAGCCGGCGGCGGGCCCTTCAGGCGGACCCTTTCAGGGGGACCAAAGGGGCGAGCCCCCTTTGGAATCCCTGAATTGTCAGCAGGGTTGCAGCTGCCGGGTCCATGCGACCGCACAACCCGCATCCGAGCTGCAACCCCGCTGACAGGAATTTGCAATATTAGGCGTCTGGATTGTCGAATTCTGGCAGCAGAGTTCGCTTCAACGGGACTCGCTATGCGGAGAGGTTACCCACTCAGAAATCGCTACGAACCATCTTCATTAGCCAACAAGCAGCGAAGCAATGCCTCCGGCGGGCCCTTCAGGCGGACCAAAGGGGCGGGCCCCCTTTGGAATCCCTGAATTGTCAGCAGGGTTGCAGCTGCCGGGTCCATGCGTCCGCACAACCCGCGTCCAAGCTGCAACCCCGCTGACGGAGAATTGGGATACAGGCATCTTGGCTGACGACTCCCTATAGCTGAATTCAGTCAAGCGGAATTCACTCGGCTCATACACTCACCGCCCCCTAACTCTCCCAACCACAACACGGCACAACAACCGCCGTGGGACACCCGCCGAGCCGCCTATAGGCATCAGCTTCCGGAAATCCGAATGCGGCTCGGCAAGCCAACTGTTTTTGGAGATTCTTAAGAACCTTTTGCAAAAGGTTCTTAAGCCCCCGGAGGGCCCTCGGAGAGTCGCCGGAGGCAAAAAAAAGGCCGCCCAAAAAAGGGCGGCCTTTCCAAGTTATCTTGGATAGTGGTTACAGGCTGGTTATTTCTTCCTGTGCTTCGGTGAGCAGGAATTTGCCGTTTTGTATCCACTTTTTGAGTTCATCGGCAATTTCGAGGGACATCGGGTAGCTGGTGAGGGGCACCGTGGGGGTCTTTTTGCCGTTCACGGTGATCTCGCCGGCCTTGAGTTCTTCGAGTGTGGCATAGCCGAGGACTCGGGGCAGGCCGTTGGGGTAGTCGTAGCCGTAGTCCTTGATGGGCATGTGGATCTCGGAATCCGGGACGCCGGTGTACCAGGCCATTTCCTCGTTGAGGATGGGTATGGGGATTCCGACGCCGAGATTGAGCGAACTGCCGTAGCCTACGTAGCTGATGCCGCGAACGTAGCGGGGGTTCATGCCTTTCATGTCGCCTTTGAGCATGAGAGTGCCCGAGGGTGACGTGGGGATGCCGCGTTCGTTGCGGGGCGGCTTGCTGTTGTGCTGGGTTCCGGAGCCGATGACATAGCCGACGCTACCGCCGAGGAAGATGCGTGTTCCGAGCCCGATGGTCTTGAGATACGGGTCGTTGAACAGGGGGGAGAGCTGTCCTGCGGTGGCGAAGTTGGCGTTATTGCAATTGGGCTTGAGCGGTCCCATGTAGGTATAGATGGTCCTGCTGGTCAGGTTCACTGCGCAGTTGTAGTTCTGGTAGCAGTTGCGCGGATTCAGGAGCCATGCATAGGGAAGATCGGCAAGGGTGATGTCCTTGGCGAGTTCCTTTCTGGGATAGCAGTCTGTGCCGTAGGCTTGGGCGCGCAGGTGCACGGCCTTGCCTCGCAGCAGGTCTTCGATGACGTGCCCGCCGCCGTATGTGAAGCGTCCGGGGTGGACCTTGTTGAGCGGGTCGTCTTCGCTGGGTTCGGTGCAGCCGAGGTATGCGTCAACGGCGGCCAGTCCCGAATAGCAGGGTACGTTGTTCAGCCACATTCGGGAGACCTTCATGACCGGCGGCTGCTGTCCTATGTTGAACATCATGCCGGAGGAGCACATCGGGGAAAATGTTCCCGTCGTGACGACATCCACCTGTTCGGCGGCCTTGACCTTGCCTTCCTTGCGGACGAGCCTGGTCATCTCCTCTGCGTTCAGAACGACCGCTTTTCCCTTGCGGATGCGATCGTTGATCTCCGTGATCGTCTTGGTGACTTTGTGAGTACCCATTCATTTCCTCCGTTTTGCCGCTGTTTATCCGTGCGGCGCAAGACTTTGAATAGTGTCTCAAAACGCCGCGCAAATCAAACACTTTGTCCCTCCCGATCTGGCGGCACGACTTGGCATTAGAGGCAAAATACGCTATAACCCACAGGTGTTCGGGTCATGTGGAACCCTTGTTAATAACGCTCTTTTTTATTCTATAATTTCAGAAACTTGCAAACTGCACATTCTCGCATCGGATAAAACGTGAAACAGGCCCTTCGCAAGCACTTCAGAAAAACCTGCTCGGAAGACGAACTTGCACGATGGTTCGACCCCCTGGGAATCTTTGTTTCGGAAGAAGACCGGGCGGTGAAGGTGGAATTTCCCCACCAGTTCTTCGGGCAATGGTTCGAAGGCTCCATTCAGGACCGCTTCGAGGCCCAACTCAACCTGTATCTCGGCACCGGCTACGAGGTACGCTACTCCAACGGCGCCCCCGTCGGCACCACGGACGCAGCGCCGTCGCACAAGCCGGTGGTCAAGAAGATCGACTTTCCCTTCGACAGCCAGTTTACCTTCGACACATTTCTCATCAACAAGAAGAACTATTTCCCGCTGGCTTCGGCCAAAGAAGTGGCCAAGCAGTCCGGCTCGCTGTTCAACCCGTTCATCATCTGCGGGCCGAACGGGTCTGGCAAGACGCATCTGCTCAAGGCTGTCGCCAACGAGATCAGCAAACACCACGACAGTTCCTCGATCTATCTTTCGAACATGGACGAGCTGCACACCATGTTCAATGTGCGTTTCGGAGGCGATTCGGTCCGCGCGCGCAATCATCTTTTCAACCATGACTTCCTGTTCATAGACGACTTTCAGCAGATCCGGGCCTATCCGGGGTTGCAGAATGAGATAATCAACATCTTCAATCACTTCTATGAAAACCGGAAGCAAATGGTTTTGGGATGCCGGGACAAGATATCCAGTCTCGACTTCCTCGACCCCAACCTGCATTCCCGTCTGGGATGGGGGCTGGTCGTCACACTGAAGGAGCCGGACCTTGAAATCCGCGTGGGCTACATCCAGCAGCAGTGCCGCGAAAAGAAGCTGCCGCTGACCAAGGAACAAATCCTGACGCTGGCCCAGCGCTTTACGGACTTCCGCTACCTTCAGGGCATCCTGCTCAAGCTGTTCGCTTTCCGGGAGTTGGTCCACAAGGACCTCTCCCAGAAGGACTTCGAGCACATTTTGAACAACACCGAGGAAAAGGCCCACGACGAGCTGACGCCGAAGCAGATCATGGGTGTGGTCGGTGAGCATTATAATCTGAATGTGCGGGAACTTACAGGGTCAAAACGACATCAGCCAGTGGCTCAGGCCCGGCAGATTGCCATGTATCTTTGCCGGGAGCTTTTGAGTATTTCCTACCCTGCCCTCGGCCGGGCTTTTGGCGGAAAAGACCACAGCACGGTTCTCTACTCGGTAAAAAAAATCAATCAATTACGGAAAGATGACCACGATTTGAACCAGGTGTTGAAAATGTTGAAGAATAAGTGTCGGCATACTGCGGGACGATGAGCATGTTCTTTCCGGCTGTCGTTTGTGTGCTTCGGAGGTCACTCTTGATGTTCAGACTTTCGTAAGCCAAAACAGACACTTGAAGTAGTTAGTCACATAGGTTCAGAGGCTATTAAAACCTTCTATGAAGGAGTAAAACAATATGTTTTTAAGAGTGAACAGGGATGAGATCATCGAAGGTCTCCAGAAATCGGCCAACATCATCCCCGCCAAGACGGGAGCCGCTTTCCTGAGAACCATCTGGCTGAACTGCGAGAACGGTTCCCTGAACATAATGTCCACGGACTCCAATCTGGAGTTCATGGGTTCCTACCCCGCAGAGATCACCGAGGACGGTCTGGCAGGGGTTCAGGGTCGCGCCTTTTATGATCTGGTGAGGCAGCTTCGCGGAAATCAGGGCGAGCTGGTCATCAAGACGGATGGCGAGAATCAGAACGTGCTTGTGGAACAGGGCTCAAGGAAGTACAAGTTTCCGGTAAACGATCCGGAGTGGTTCCAGAAGTTCTCCTCCTACCCCGAAGAAGGGTCGGTGTTCTGGTCCGGCGATTTTCTGGACGAGATGATCGACAAGCTGGCGTTCTGCATTTCCGAGGAGGATTCCATGGAGGCCATCGCGTGCCTGTACATGGCTCCCCGTGAGGTGGATGGTGAGAAGATCATCGAGACCTGCGGCCTGAACGGGCATCAGTTCGCCATGTTCCGCTTCGTCAACGACGACATCCATGAGATGCTTCCGGAAGACGGCGTGCTGATCCAGCGCAAGTATCTTGCCGAGCTCAAGAAGTGGCTCACCGCCGAAGAGATCGAGATGAGCATTTCCGACAAGCGGCTGTTCTTCCGGACCGGGGACAAACGTGAGACCTTCACCCTGCCGCTTTCGTACTATCAGTATCCGAATTACCACAGCTTCCTGGCCAAGCTGGGTGATGACGACGTGAGCAGGCTCAAGGTGAACCGCGCCGAGCTGGTGGACGCGCTGGGCCGCATCCATCTGTTCAACACGGATTCGAACCGCTGCGCGTATTTCAACCTCTCGGCCACGGAAGTGACCGTGCATGCGCAGGGGCAGGACACCGGCACCGCGCGTGAGTCGCTGGATGCCGAGTATGCAGGAACGCTGGAGCGCATCGCGTTCCCGACCAAGAATCTGATCGAAATCCTGAATCACTTCAACTCGGAGTACGTGACGCTGACGCTCACCGGAACCGAGGCGCCCTGCGGCGTGAGCGGCGAAGATGATCCGGACTACCAGGTCATTGTGATGCCCATGATGATTCAGGAAGAGACATACTACACCGAGGAAAACGCTTAAATGAGCAACCAGTACAACGCGGAAAGCATTACCGTTCTCGAAGGGCTTGAGGCGGTCCGGAAACGTCCGGCAATGTACATCGGGTCCACGGATATCCGTGGCCTGCACCATCTCGTCTATGAAGTCATCGACAACTCCATCGACGAAGCCATGGCCGGGCACTGCGACAAGATCAAGGTGACCCTGCACATGGACAACTCGTGCACGGTCTCGGACAACGGCCGCGGCATTCCCGTGGAGATCCATCCCAAGGAAGGCGTTCCGGCGGTGCAGCTGGCCATGACCACGCTGCACGCGGGCGGCAAGTTCGACAACGACTCGTACAAGGTCTCCGGCGGCCTGCACGGCGTCGGCGTATCCTGCGTCAACGCGCTTTCCGAGTTCATGGAAACCACGGTCAAGCGCGACGGCAAGACCTACCGCATGAAGTTCGAGCGCGGCGCTCCCGTGGGCGGCCTTGAGGAAATCGGCGACGCCAGTTCCACCGGCACCACGCAGCGGTTCCGCCCGGACGAAGACATTTTCGAGGTCAACAAGTTCGACTTCGAGGTGCTCAAGAAGCGTTTCAAGGAGCTGGCCTACCTGAACTCCGGACTGACCATCGAGTTCAAGGACGAGCGCAGCGACGAGCACGAGAGCTTCCGTTTCGACGGAGGCATAATCGAGTACGTGGAGAACCTGAACGCCAGCCAGACCACCATCGGGGATATCATCTTCGGTCAGGGCGAGGCGGAAAACATCATCGTGGAATTCGCTATTCAGTATACCACGGCGTACAAGGAAAACACGTACACCTTTGCGAACAACATCCGCACGGTCGAGGGCGGAACGCACCTTGCCGGCTTCAAGACCGCGCTGACACGGGCCATCAACAACTACATCACCAACGCGGACCTGCCCAAGAAGCTCATCAAGCGCCTGAGCGGCGAGGATGTGCGCGAGGGACTGACCGCGGTCATTTCGGTGAAACTGCCCGATCCGCAGTTTGAAGGCCAGACCAAGACCAAGCTGGGCAACTCCGAAGCCACCGGCCTCGTTTCCGGACTGGTGTACGAGAAGCTCAACACCTTTTTCGAGGAGAACCCCAAGGAGGCGCGCGCCATCATCGAAAAGGTGGTGGATGCGGCCCGGGCCCGCGAGGCGGCACGCAAGGCGCGCGACCTGGTGCGGCGCAAGGGAGCGCTCTCCGACAACTCCCTGCCGGGCAAGCTGGCGGACTGCCAGTCCAAGGATCCCTCGCTCTCCGAACTGTTCATAGTCGAGGGTGACTCGGCAGGCGGTTCCGCAAAGCAGGGTCGTGATCCCAAGCATCAGGCCATTCTGCCGCTTCGAGGCAAGATCCTGAACGTGGAGAAGACACGCTTTGACAAGATGCTCTCCAACAAGGAGATTCGCGCGCTCATCACGGCCATGGGCATCGGCATCGGCACCGAGGACGACGAGAAGGACTACGACAAGCTGCGGTATCACAAGGTTGTGATCATGACTGACGCCGACGTGGACGGCTCGCACATCCGCACGCTGCTGCTGACGTTCTTCTATCGCCAGTATGAGGAGCTGATCACCCGCGGTCACCTCTACATCGCCCAGCCGCCGCTGTTCCGTGCCCATCGCGGCAAGTTCGAGCGGTTCATCAAGGACGAGCCGGATCTTGAAACCTTCCTGCTGGAGCAGGTGCGCGACAGCCTGAGCCTCGTGACCAAGAGCGGCCGCACCGTGGAGGGAGAGCCGCTCATCGCCACGCTGAACACCATCCGCTTCCTCAAGGAAAAATACGAGGAGGCCGCGAACATGGGCATAGAGGAGGAGCTGTTCTCAGCCCTTATCTATTTCCCGGAGCGCATCCAGTACACGCACTTCGAGACGCACGATCCCGCAGAGTTCAAGGCTGCCTTCGAGGCGCGCGGCTTCAAGGTGGATATCATCACCGAGCACGACTACGAGGCCGAAAAGGAACGGACCTACATCGTTTTCGAAAACGAGAACGGTCACCGCTACCGCATGGCCATGGAGTTCTTCCATTCCAAGGTCTACAAGCGTTCCTTCCAGGCCATGAGCGAGCTTCGCGAGGCGTTTGGCGAGTTCGAGTTCACCCTGCACATCAAGAACGAAGTGCGCGAGGTGGCCGATATCTTCGCCGTGTACAACACCATCATCGAGGAAGCGCACCGCGGCTGGCAGATCCAGCGCTACAAGGGTCTGGGTGAAATGAACCCCGATCAGCTCTGGGAAACCACCATGCTCCCGGAAAAGCGCACCATGCTGCAGGTGTCCATCGAGGACGCGGCAGCGGCCGACGCCATCTTCACCGACCTCATGGGCGATGAAGTTGAGCCGCGCCGTCAATTCATCGAAAAGAACGCACTCAGCGTGCAGGAACTGGATATCTAGCCACCGGAAAAGGCAGAGAACGACATGAGCAACACCATTTCCATCGAAAGCGAACTCAAGAAAAGCTACCTTGAGTACTCGCTGAGCGTCATCATCGGACGCGCCATTCCGGACGTGCGCGACGGACTGAAACCGGTCCATCGCCGCATCCTCTATGCGATGCACGACCTCGGAAACACCTTCAACCGGCCGTACAAGAAGTCGGCCCGCGTTGTCGGTGACGTCATCGGTAAATACCACCCGCACGGCGACTCGGCCGTGTACGACGCCCTTGTCCGCATGGCGCAGGACTTCTCCATGCGCGATCCCCTTGTGGACGGACAGGGTAACTTCGGTTCCATCGACGGCGACGCCGCGGCGGCCATGCGTTACACCGAAGCGCGGATGGCCAAGCTGTGCGGCGAGTTCCTGACGGACATCGAGAAGAACACCGTCGATTACCGCCCCAACTACGACAACACCCTGCAGGAACCTGCGGTGCTGCCCACCAAGGTCCCGAACCTGCTGCTCAATGGCACGGCGGGTATCGCGGTCGGCATGGCCACCAATATTCCGCCTCACAACCTCGGTGAGCTCATCAAGGGCACCATGCACCTTCTGGACAACGAAGAGTGCACCGTGGGCGACCTGATGCAGTACATCAAGGGGCCGGACTTCCCCACCGGGGCCATGGTCTACGGTGGCAAGGGCCTCATTGACGCCTACCACACCGGGCGCGGTTCCATCCGTATCCGCGGCGTGGTTGAGCGCGAGGAGCGCAAGGGCAACCGCGAATCCATCATCATCCGGGAAATCCCCTACGCCCTGAACAAGTCCACGCTGGTGGAAAAGATCGCCCAACTGGTCAACGAAAAGAAGATCGACGGCGTCACCGACCTGCGCGACGAGTCCGACCGCACCGGCATCCGCATCGTGCTTGACCTCAAGCGCGGCGCCATTGCCGACATCATCATCAACGCGCTGTACAAGTTCACCCCGCTGGAAACGAGCTTCGGCATCAACATGATGGCCGTCGTGGGCAACCGCCCCATGCTGCTCAACCTCAAGCAGGTGCTGAACCACTTCCTCGATCACCGTCGCGAAGTCATCATCCGCCGCACCAAGTACGACAAGGACAAGGCCGAAAAGCGCGTCCACGTGCTGGAAGGGCTCAAGATCGCGGTGGACAACATCGACGAGGTGGTCCGCCTGATCCGGGGTTCCGCTTCTCCCGAAGAAGCCCGGAACAACCTCATCGAGCGCTTCGAGCTCTCCATGGTGCAGGCCAAGGCCATCCTGGACATGCGCCTGCAGAAGCTCACCGGCCTCGAACGCGACAAGCTGGTCGAGGAACTCAGCGAGCTGCTCAAGATGATCGAGTACTACATCAGCATTCTGGAGAACGAGGAAGTCCTCAAGGGCGTGATTCGCGAGGAGCTTCAGGGCATCTACGACAACTACGCCACACCGCGTAAGTCCGAGCTGCTGGAGCAGGACCCGTCCGAGATCGACATCGAAGACCTGATCGCGGACGACGACGCCGTGGTGACCTTGTCCCGCAAGGGCTACATCAAGCGGACGCCGCTCTCCAACTATCAGGCCCAGCGCCGCGGCGGTAAGGGCATCTCCGGCGTGCAGACCGGTGACGGGGACTTCATCCAGAACTTCCTGCTCACCACCAACCATCAGTGGCTGCTGCTGTTCACCAACCACGGCAAGATGTTCAAGATCAAGGCGCATCAGGTGCCCGAAGGCAGCCGCTACGCCAAGGGCGCGCATATCGCCAACCTGCTGCCGCTGGAAAAGGAAGAGTACGTGGCCAAGGCCATGAGCCTGCGCGAACTCTCCGAAGACCGCTTCTTCCTGTTCGTAACCAGAAAGGGCATGATCAAGCGCTCCAGTCAGGACCTTTATGCCAACTGCCGCGCCTCCGGTCTGCGGGCCGTGAACCTGCGCGACGGCGACGAGCTGCTCAGCGTCATGGAAGTGAGCCCGGATGCGGACTGCATCCTCGCTACCCAGCAGGGAACCGCCATCCGCTTCAACATCCGCGACGCACGTCCCATGGGCCGCGCCGCAGCGGGCGTGAAGGGCATCTCCCTGCGTGAAGGCGACCGGGTGGTATCCGCCGTGGTCACCACCGAGGACGACCGCGACCAGCTGCTGACCATCTCCGAGGGCGGCTTCGGCAAGCGCACCGGCATCGACCAGTACCGGATCCAGTCCCGCGGTGGTAAGGGTATCCTGAACATGCGCCTGACCGCCAAGACCGGCAAGGTGCTCGGCGCGAGCCTTGTGAACGAAACCGACGAGGTCATCCTGCTGACGTCCAACAACAAGATCATCCGCATGAGCGTGGGCGAGATCACCCTTACCCGCGGCCGCGCCACGCAGGGCGTGCGCCTCGTGCGTCTCGACGATAAGGGCTACGTGGTCGGATTCGACTTCGTCCGCGACACCGAAATCGACGACAAGGAATAATCGGTGATACGACGCTTCATGAGGGCCGGCTTCATGCCGGCCCTTTTTCTCATCGCCCTGCTCGGGCTTTTCGGATGCGGCAACGGGGCCAGCCCCGGTGAACAGGATCTGAAAAACGCCAGAAAGAGCTTTGACAACGGATTTTTTCTGGAAGCCGAGGCAGGGTACGAGCGGTATCTTCAGCTTGAGCCGCAGGGCAAGCACCGCAAGGAGGCCTGGAGCCGCCTGCTGGACATCGCCCTGAACATCAAGGCCGATCTGGACCGCTCGGTGGCTCTGCTTGAGGCCATGTATCTGGAGCAGGGGGCCGACAAGGCCGAGGCCAGCGACATCATGTACCGGCTGGGCGAGCTGTATCAGCAGCTTGGCAAGCCGGAAAAAGCGCTGGAATCCTATGAGAAGTCGCTTCGTCTCAGTCAGAATCTGCCGGAGCGGAAAGTGCGCGCCCAGCTACAGCTGGCCCGTCTCTACCGGCTCAGGGGAAGTTACGATCTGGTGCTGGAAACGCTCGACGACTGCTCCCGCTCCGCCACCAACACCAAGCAGAAGGCGCGGTGTCTGTACGAGCTGGCCCAGAGCTACAGCTTCATCAACAGCTGGGCGCAGGTGAAGAAAGCCGTGAACCAGTTGCTCGCCCTCGAAGGCGCGTCCGAAGAGCTCAAGGCCATGGGCATCTTCATCCTCGCCGACATGTACGAGCACGACCACAACTATGAAAAGGCGCGGGAACTGCTGCTGTCCATCCGCGACACCTACCCCAACCCGTTGGTCATAGAAACGAGACTGGACAATTTGAAGTAGGCAGCCATGAAAGCACGGTACGACCTTGTGGTTTGCGGCGGCGGTCCCGCCGGATCATCCGCGGCACTCGCCGCGGCTCGACAGGGTCTTTCCGTTGCCGTGCTGGAAAAGGAGAGCCATCCGAGGCATAAGCTCTGCGGCGGGCTGCTCACATGGAAAACCATGCGCCTGTTGGAAGAGCACTTCGGTCTGGACGCAGAAGCGCTGCGCCGGGCGGACGCCCTCTCCCATGTCTCTGACCAATACGGCATCCGCAGCCGTCATCGCCTGCTGGCACAGGGCAGGCTTTCCCACCCCTTCCATTTCATTCGGCGCGCCCCGTTCGATGCCCTGCTCGCAAAAGCCGCGAAATCGGCCGGTGTTCGCATTTTCGATCACTGCCGCGTCTCGGGTTGCGATTGCGAGTCAGGAGCCGTCCAGACGTCTCAGGGGACGTTTTACGGGCATGTGGTGCTTGGAGCGGACGGCGTCAGCAGCTCGGTGCGGCGCTGCATGCCGGACGCGATGCGATCCCGGCAGCGCTGGAAGCGGTATCTGGCCCCGGCCATGGAGGGGTATGTTCCCCGGGATGAATGGCCCGGCCAGTTGGACAGGCCGGAGCTGTACATCGGGTTTCTCGACGCGGGCTACGGCTGGGTGTTTCCGAATCGCGACCGCGTGCTCGTGGGCATGTGCGGTCTCAGGCGCGGCAAGCGGCCCTTTACGAAGAATGTTGAGGAGTATCTCGATTTTCTCGGCGTGCAACCGGAAGACATCCGGGAAATGCGCGGGCATCCGCTACCCTACGGGAACTGGTTGTCCGACCCGGCGCGAGGCCGGGTGCTGCTGGCGGGCGATGCCGCAGGCATCGTGGAACCGCTTTTCGGGGAAGGGCTCTTTTTTGCCATGGCCTCGGGCCGCTGCGCCGGGCTGGCAGCCCATGAACAGCGTAGCGGGATCATGCCCGCGGACAAGGCCTACAGGGAAACCATGAACCGCGAGATCATCCCCGAACTCCGTGGCTCGGAAAGGCTTCGCGCAAAGGTTTTCCGAGGCTTCAAGCTGGCCGGTGACGGCGGATTCGGCCTGATCCTGCGTGCTTTCGCCGGAATCCTCGGCGACGTGGTGCACGGCAAGCGTTCTTATCGCACCTTCCGCAAGACCAGCTGGGATTTCCGGCTGCCCTCTTCCTGATTTCCGCGCCCTACTGCGGCATCTTGAGCAGAATATTCACCGGCCCGCCGTCTTTCGGCAGGGGATGGTGTTCCGTGGTGGTGAACATGAGTCTTCCCATGTAGCGGATTTCTGCCCGGATGGCGTATCGCATGCCGGGTTTGATCAGCTTCGGGTCATATTCCAGATGAAACCGGATGGGCACCTGTCCGGGATTTTCGATGCGCTGTTCGGCGAGCACCGGAGCGGCCGCGTCCTGACGGGAGACGTCCAGCAGCCGAACGATGGCCACGGCTTCCGGTCCGAGGGCGATGCGTTCGCGATAGGTCAGGGCACCCTTCACCACTGCATCCTTTTTGATTTCATGAAATATCATGGGCTGTTCTTCCCCTTCCATGAAAATGTGCAGGGCGCCGGTTTCGGGATGAACCGAGGCGGATTCGGCTTTGGCCAGTCCCCGGAAAAAGCGGGACTCCTGTTCGTTGACGGCCTCTGCCGGACACAGGGCCATGGTGGCGGCAAGTGGTCCAATGTGCAGCTTGCCGTCGCGGAGTTCCCATTTACCGGAGTACGCGTTGCAGCCGCCGTTGCCGGAGACGCGCCCATCGCGGCCGAAAAAGATGGTGGTGTTGCTGAAGTCGATCACCGGGCGTTCCCCGATGTATTCCAGCCGCCACTGGCGGGCGGTGAAATCTTCCGGTTCCGTCGGATGCGGGGACTTGACGGCACAAGCCGTCAGCAGCACGCAGCAGAGCATGACGGCAAAGCGATGGATGATGGCGAAACGGTTCATGACGGTCTCCTGTTGTTGGTCGTGTCCTTCAGATAGCACGAAGCTGTGGAGAGGGGAACGGAGAGCTGATCTCAGGCAGCCAGAGCCTTGAAACGGGAGAGCGCCTTTTCCTGTGAGAGCACGCGCAAGTCATTGATGGGCACGAACTGCTGCTGCAAAAGCTTGATGATGGAAGCGTCCAGCAGGCCGGAATCCACCATCCCTTCCAGCACCTGCATGGTGGCGTGTCGGTCCATGCCGGGGCGGTACGGACGGTCTTCCGTCAGGGCCGTGAATACGTCGGCCACGGCCATGATGCGGGAGCCTTCGGAAAGGTCGTCGGACGACAGCCCGTGGGGATAGCCGCCGCCGTCGAGTCGCTCGTGATGCTGGCTGGCCCAGAGGCAGATGTCGCCGAGGCCTTCCATGGAGCCGAGAATCTTTTCCGTCACCAGCGTGTGTCCGCGCATGATCTCGAATTCGCTTTCCGTGAGCATCCCGGGCTTTTCGATAATCTCAGAGGGAACGGCCAGCTTCCCGAGATCGTGCAGCAGCCCTGCCAGCTTGAGGGTGCGCAGCTCGTCCTCGGCCATGCCGTTCAGTCTGCCCAGTTCCCGCGCGATGGTGGCCACGCCGCAGGAATGCGTGGCGGTAAAGCGGCTCCGGAAATCGATGACGTGGGAAAAGGCGTCACAGAACCCGACCACGTCGCTGGCGGGGATGACACGGTTTTCGATGCGGCTGAGCCATGTGTAGTTGTCGCCTGAGAGAAGTTTTTCCCGCAATTCAAGAACATCCGGAGAGATGGTGTTCACCACGCGGGGGGCGAACGCGGTTCCGGCGAGCCGGTTGAGACGCGGCAGAAGATCCGGCGAAAGGTGCGCCACGTCCACGCGGTCGGCGAGGTTCAGCACGTTGGCCAGCAGGGCTTCGTCTGGAGGAACATCTTCGGGAATGTGCTCCCACGGAGTGTGGTGCAGCCGGATGAGCCGTGCGGGACGGGCCATGTGCGGCACCTCGCACAGCAGCTTCCAGCCGGTTTCGGCATGATGGATGTCCTTTGTCTCGAAATCCAGCGCGTCAATGCGGGCTTTTCGGCTGAAAGCGCCGATGTCGTGCAGCAGCGCGGCCACGAACAGGTCGCTGATATCCTGCCCGGTGAATCCCAGCTGCCGGGCGAGCGTGGCGGCTATTTCCGCGGTACGGCTGTGATGCCCCACCACTTCTGGACTGATGAGGTCCAGCGCGTGAGAGATGCCTGCCGTCAGGTCGATGATTTTCAGGTCCATGCTTTTGTCTCCGCGTACAGAATGTCCGGTTACGCAAACCCCTGTCAACCCGAAATAACGCCCTTGTCATGCCCGTGAATGCTCCTGTTGCGCCCGTAAGCGGAAACCCGTGCCATACTGAATGTACCGGAGGGCCGTTTTCACCTCTAAAAAGGGAGAAAAGAGAATGGCCGTGGGAATCGTGGCCGCAATAGGCGGTCTGCTCTCCACCGTGGTGGAAGGTGTGTCCGGACATCTGAAACAGCGGCAGGAACTCAAGAAGAAGGTCATGGAAAACCGGATGCGGCTGGCGTCCAGCGACCGGGAATTCAACCATGAATGGGAAATGCGGCAGCTCGAAAACGCGGGCTGGAAGGACGACATCCTGTTTCTGGCGTGGATAGGCTTCTTCATCTGGAGCGGCGTGTTTCCGGATGAGGCCGCGCGAGTCATAGGGGCGTGGGAACGGCTTCCCGCGTGGTTTCTGGAAATCACGTTCTGGATCGTGGCGGCCGTATTGGGCGTGAAAAAGCTGGGGGACTACCTGCCGGGCATGGCACGGGGTCTTAGGGACGCTATCGGAGGCGGGTCATGAGCGCGGGGGGGCCGGAGCGCGAGGTCCGGGAACTGCTGGTGCGCATCGACGAGCGGGTTCGGGCCGTGCAGGAGGACATCCGCGAGATCAACGAAACGCGGCGCTGTCACACGCATCAGGAGCGGCTCAGGTCGTTGGAGCGGATGGTCTGGGGCTGCATGGCCTGCGTCACCGGCGTGGCCGCGCGGGTGATCTATGATGTCTTGCGCTGATCCATCAGGCGCCGGGCGGCTTCATCCATACGCTTGGCGTCATCCATCCTGTCCTGATTGCGAAATCCCGCTGCGGCACGCCGATAGGCACGGATCGCGCCGCCGAGGTTGCCGGAGCGCTCCAGCGTGCTGGCATAGAGGGCGCGAAGGTCCGCGTTATCGGGATTGGAGGAGAGGGCGAAGTGCAGGTCCCGTGCGGCATCGTTGAAGCGGCCGAGCCCCATCAGGGCCCGTGCCCGACCCTCGAACGCGGCGGCGGAATCGGGCTTGAGCGAGGCGGCGCCGGAGAAGGCCCTGTACGCCTGCTGATATCGCTCGAGCATGAGGCAGGACTGTCCAAGCCGGAAGCGGGGATCGAAGTCCCCTGGTGAGAGCGACATGGCCTGACGGAAGTCTTCGATGGCCTTCTCGTGTTCGCCAAGCTCCGCACGAATCGCCCCGCGCTGCGTATAGGCCTGCGTCAGGGAAGGATTTCTGCGGATGGCTTCGTCAAGGGCGTGAATGCCTTCAAGGGAGCGCCCGGCCTGCCAGAGGGTGTAGCCCAGCAGATAGCGCGAACGGGCGTCCGATGGCTTGAGCGAGGCGGCGCGCATCAGGTCCTGTTCCGCCCGTGAGTACTCGCCCAGCCGTGCCAGCGCGAGGCCGCGATACAGGTGTGCATCGTAGTTGTCCGGATCGAGTTCCACAGCCTCGCTGAGGGTCTGCACGGCGCCCTGCGGGTCCAGAAAGTTGCCGTCGTGGAACAGGGAAAGCGCTTCGCTCACCTTCTGGGATGCGGTGGCCTCCCTGCGATCCTGATCCGACATGGGATGGTGCTCCACCTCGCCCTTGTCGATGATGCGAGTAACCACACAGCCGGAAAGCAGCGACGCAAAGACGAGAGTGATGAGAACGACACGAGCGATCATCGGTCGGGGATACTCCCGGCCGGAGCGAACGTCAATGCGAACAGGAACGACGAACAATGGAAGAATTATATAGACCCCGGAAGCATCAGGCGGCCATCGAGGAGAATCTGACAAGGTTTTCCGTACTGGTCTGCCACCGCAGGTTCGGCAAGACCGTGCTTTCAGTGAACCGACTGATACGCCAGGCAAGAGAAACCGAAATGACGGACTGGCGCGGGGCTTACATCGCCCCGCTCTACAAGCAGGCCAAGGCGGTGGTCTGGGATCATCTGAAGCATTTCTGCGGAGTGGGGCTGGACGGGTGCGACGTGAAATTCAACGAGTCCGAACTGCGTGCCGACTTCAAGAACGGCTCCCGCATCCGGCTCTTCGGCGCGAACAACCCGGACTCACTGCGCGGCCTGTATCTGGACGCGGTGGTCTTCGACGAAGTGGCGCAAATGCCCTACCGCGTCTGGAGCGAAGTGGTCCGCCCCGCGCTTTCCGACCGCCGGGGCTGGGCGCTGTTCATAGGCACGCCGCAGGGCAAGAACGCCCTGTATCAGCTCTGGAACCGGGCCGGAGCCGATGAGGACTGGTTCACCGCCATGTACCGGGCCTCCGAAACCGGGGTGCTGCATCCCGACGAGCTGGACGCGGCGCGGCGGGAAATGAGTCCGGAGGAGTACGAGCAGGAGTTCGAATGCTCCTTCACCGCCGCCATCCGGGGCGCCTACTTCGGCGGGCTGCTGGGAGACCTTGAGCGCGAGGGCCGAGTTGGCGCGGTGCCCGTGGATCCGACCATGCCCGTGCATACCGCGTGGGACCTTGGCATGAGCGACTCCACGTCCATCTGGTTCGTACAGGCCGCCCCCGGCGGCGAGTATCGCGCCGTGGACTACTACGAAGCCTCGGGCGAAGGGTTGGAACATTACGCCAAGGTGCTGGACGCCAAAGGCTACAAGTACGGTCGCCACATCGCACCCCACGACATCCGCGTGCGCGAGCTGGGCACGGGGCGCTCCCGGCTGGAAACGGCCATGCGGCTGGGAATCCGCTTCGACATATGCCCCAACATTCCGGTGCAGGACGGCATCAACGCGGTGCGGCAGATGCTGCCGCGTTTCCGGTTCGATGCCGGTCGCTGCGAACCGGGCATCGACGCCCTGCGGCATTACCGGCGCGAGTTCAACGATCGGGCCGGGGATTTCATGCCGCGCCCGGTGCATGACTGGACCAGCCACGCGGTGGACGCCTTCCGCTACTTTGCCGTGGGCTTCCGCGAGCCGAGCAGAGGGACGCGACCGGACCGGACCGCAAACGACTACAACCCCTTTGGAGAAGCGTCATGAGCGCTTTTTCGGGGAAAACGACAAGCAACCGCAATGCGGATCGGAGGTCTCATGCTGATTCGGCAGGAACAAGTGCCGCCCCCGTTCAAGGAGTTTGCGCACAGGCAGCGGTACGAATGGTACCGCGCCGAAGACGAGCGAGGGCTGTATGCGTGGCTGGCCCTCGCCGAGTCCGGCGAGGATATGGAGATGCATCTGGAAGCGGTCCGCTGGGGGCCGCAGACGTTGCGTTCCATGCGTACTGATATTGAACGGGTCAAGGAAAAGGCCCGTAGGCGCGGCAAGACCCGGCTGCTCGGATTCAAGGCGGAGCAGGGGACTGAGCCCGATCCGCGCTGGGCCCGGTTCGTCGGTCTTTTCGGATTCGGCGGGCACGCTGTCATTCAGACGGCAGCTCTTGAGCTTTAGATAAAAAAGCCCCCGCCAAAAGGCGGGGGCTTTGATGCGTACAGGAATGGCGCGGCTACTTGGCAGCCTGGCGGGCGGCTTCGAGCCAGCTGTTCCACTTGTCCTGATTGTTGGCGATCCAGTCGTCAACGTGACGGGCGATGTCGCGGTCGGACTTTTCGCCTTCGTTCATCAGGGTGTTCTGCTTGTTGATGTCCTCAAGCTGCAGGGTGAATTCCTGCATGAACTTGTGTGCGGCCGGATTATTCTTGAGGAATTCCTTGTTGGCCACGATCTGGATGTCGGAAACCACGAAGCCGAGCTTCACCGGGTCGGACACGGCGCCCTTGATGCCGGAGACGGTCATGCGGTCTTCGGCCGGAGCCTGTGCTTCGGTGGGCTTGATTTCGGGCACGTTGATCCAGACGACGTCTTCGCCGGGCTTCAGCTTGAAGATGGTCCAGTTGGGGGCCCAGGTGTAGAAGAACACCGGACCGCCGCTCTTGTAGGTACCGAGGGCGGAAGCCATGCCGGCTTCATAGGAGGCCTTGATGGGATTGATGTGATCGCCGAGGTCGTAGACCTTCATGTGATGGGTGATGATGTTCTCACAACCCCAGCCCGGAGGGCAGGCGGTCAGTTCGGCCTTGCCGTCGCCGTTGATGTCGAAAGCTTCCTTCACTTCAGGACGCTTGAAGTCTTCGAGGGACTTGATGTTGAGCTTGTCGGCTTCCTTCTTGGAGATGAGGTAGCCCTGCAGGCCACCGGCCTTCACGACGTAACCGACCTTCTCGGCCTTTTCGTCGAAGTTGCTGGGAACCTGACTGTTGTGGTTGGGGAACCAGCCGTTGGTCCAGTAGTCAACGTCGCCGAACGTGACGGACTTGTAGAAAATGGGGTTCTGCAGGTCCTTGGGCTGCTGGACGTCGTAGCCGAGCTGTTCCAGTCCGCGGCGAACGAGGGCTTCCTGGAAGAAGCCGGTGTTCCATGTGGCTCGCGCCGGTTTGACGGTGACGCCTTCACCGGGCTTCATGTCCGAAGCCGCGGCGGCGGTGGCGAAAACGGCCACGCACAGAATCGCGATGAGTGCTTGTTTGAGTCGCATTTGAGCCTCCTGTTCTGTTTAGGATTTCTTATTCGCCATCGACTGGGTAATCCGGTCGAGTACGATAGCCATGAGGACGATGCCCAGTCCGCCGACAACGGCGCGGCCGATGTCCAGCGTGTTCAGGCCGAGGATGACCGGGGAGCCGAGACCGCCGGCGCCGATGAGCGCGGCGATGACGACCATGGAAAGGGCCATCATTATGGTCTGGTTGAGTCCGGCCAGAATGGTGGGCATGGCAAGGGGCACCTGCACCTTGATGAGCACCTGTGTTCTGGTGGCGCCGAATGCCTGAGCCGCTTCCACCAGTTCCGGATGCACGCCCCGGATGCCGAGGCTGGTCAGTCGGATGATGGGCGGCAGGGCGAAAATGATGGTCGCGAGAACGCCTGCCACGTTACCCACGGAAAAGAGCATCACGATGGGTACGAGGTAGACGAATGCGGGGGTGGTCTGCATGGCGTCGAGCACGGGACGTATTCCGGCCTCGAACCTGTCGCTGCGTCCGGCGGCGATGCCCAGCGGCACGCCAGCGATGGTGCAGAACAGCACCGAGGACAGGACCATGGCCAGCGTGGTCATGGACTCGCGCCACAGGCCGAGCAGGCCGATGAAGACCATGGTCACCGCCGAGAAGACGGCCAGCTTGTAGCCGGAGAAACGCCACGCGGCCAGTACCACCAGCACGATGATGATCAGCGGATGCAGGGCGTTGAGCCCTGCGTCGAACCCGTTGAGGGTCTGCTCCACCGGCCATTTGATGGATTGAAATATGTCGCGGTAGTTATTGACCAGCCAGTCCACGAACTGACTGACCCAACTGTCCAGAGGTATGACTTGTTGTTCAAACATGAGTGCGTATCCTTTTTTTGGTCAGCCTACTGGTCAAGCCGTTCTTCGGTTCTGTGCAGGGTGCGCAGGAAGCGGTTTCTGGAAACCACGCCCTTGTACTCGTTGCCGTCGTCCACGACGGGTACGGGCCACCCTTTGGATGCGAGGAACGGCAGCACTTCCTGCATGGAATCCTGCATGTTGACTGCGGTGACGTCCTCAAGGAAGGCCTGTTTGAGTCCTTTCTGTCCGGCCTCCATGGCATCGCGCACGGAGTCGGTGGACACCAGTCCGAGATACCGGTGGCGGGCGTCGAGAACCACGCCGAAGTCGCGGTCGCTGCCGCTGAGGAGCTCAAGGGTCGTGCGAAGGCTGCCTTCCTTCGTGAGCACGAAGGTGGGAATGGTGTCGCGTGCGATGTCGCCCGCGGAAATGACGTTGGTGGGGTCCACGCCGCGGAAGAAGGCGCGAACGTAGTCGTTGGCCGGATTTTGCAGGATGTCTTCCGGCGTGCCGACCTGAATGACGCTGCCGCCGTCCATGATGGCGATGCGGTCGCCGATGCGCAGCGCCTCGTCGAGGTCGTGCGAGATGAAGACGATGGTGCGCTTGTGTTCTTCCTGCAGCTTGAGCAGTTCGTCCTGCATTTCGGTGCGGATGAGCGGGTCGAGGGCGGAAAATGCCTCGTCCATCAGCAGGATGTCCGGGTCCACGGCCAGCCCGCGGGCGAGGCCCACGCGCTGCTGCATGCCGCCGCTGAGCTGGGCGGGGTAGGAGTCTTCCCATCCCGAGAGGCCGACCTGCGCAAGGGCTTCCTTGGCGCGTTCGCGGCGTTTGTCCTTGTCGATGCCGGCCAGTTCCATGCCGAAAGCGGCGTTGTCCAGCACGGTCTGGTGCGGCATGAGCGCGAAGGACTGAAAGACCATGCTCATGTTGTGCAGGCGGAACTTGACCAGTTCGTCCTCGGTCATGGCGGTGACGTCCTGTCCGTCCACGATGACTTTGCCCGCGCTGGGTTCGATGAGTCGGTTGAGCATTCGCACGATGGTGGACTTTCCCGAACCGGAAAGCCCCATGACCACGAAGATTTCGCCTGACATGACTTCAAAGGAGGCATTGTTGACGCCAACGGTCATGCCGGTCTCTTCGAGGATTTCACTTTTGGTGAATCCCTTCTCCAGCATCCGCAGGGCCTTTGGCGGATTGGAGCCGAAGATTTTGGAGAGATTTTCCACTCGAATCTTTTCCATTTTCACTCCCGATCGTTTGATGAACCAAGCTCGACGAATCCCGTATGGGGTCCGGCGTGCCGCCTGTCGGGCCGGGTTTTCGGCGACTCGTAAGCCCCTGCGCCGAAAAAGCGGCCCCCCTCTTCCGACGTGTCCGAAATGGTCCGCCATCAGGGAATCCGTACTTGGAATATGCAGTATCGCGATTCAAGACGATGCTGCATTGCAGAAAGATGCACTATTCAATTTTCAACAGCACTGAAGCCAGTGATGCAGTCATTTTGCAAACAACACAATTAAAGATACTTTAATCTGCTAAAAGCTCAAAAATTGGTGCTATTCACATTGAAATGAGTAGTTGCTTGCGAGGCTTTGGATTCTGAATGTATAGTGCAGTTGGCGGGAATTGTCAAATGCATCACCGTCCAGCCGAAGTTGCTCGCCGTTAGTTTGCAGAAACGTAACAATGCAATTGCCGTGTTTTTCCCGCTTAAAAAGTGCAACAAGACGCCGTAATCGCTTGAAAAGGTGCTCATGTGAGCATGGCATCCGACGCTGGTCCTGCGGAGTCGGATTCCGGATCGGCTCAAAGGCGGTGGCGGATGAGAAATGAACAATCAGAGCGCTTGCGTCTGGACAAATTTTTCCGATCACTTATCCTGATATCAAGATATAAACATCCCGTGACATTATTTGTTGAACCTTTGAACTCAATTCAGAGTGAGCAAAGAAGGAGACATTGACGAGATTTTGCGAAAATTCACTGGCATCCATGGAATTTACTCTGCATTGGCAGCAGGGTGACGCAAAATTTGAAGATCGTTTTCTAGGACGAAGGGTCAATGCCTGGCGGGACGTGTTTCCTCCGGCATTGATGGAAAAGCTTCATGGCTGCAGTCCCGGAGAAGCGGCCTCAGCCACCTATTGTCCGGGCGAACTCGTCGATCCGTACACGCTGGACAAGGTTATACATCTTCCCGTTACTCGGTTCCGGAAGCGCAGTCTGGGCGGTAGGAATGTCTCACCCAAGGTGGGACGATTCTATCCGCTCGGAATGCTGTCCGGTCTGCCGGGTATCTACTCCAGCACAATCACTCCGTTCAGGATTCTTGAGATTGACGGAGAGACCATGACCGTTGACCTGAACCATCCGCTCGCCGGCAGGCCGCTTGCTGTGGAGGCGGTCATTACGCGGCTGCAGGAGAAGCAGGGCGACACCGGCGGCAGCCTCATGCACTGGCCCGAAGAGATTTGCTACGGCGGTCCGGGGATGCAGGCGCCGCTCCCGGAGCGTCCCACCGAATTCTTCGACGAGCAGTTCTTTAGCCGAAGCGATACGGACGACGCGACCTTTTACGCACAGCCCCGCATGATCGGTCACATCGATGAGCAGGCATCGGCGAACCTCAGGAGCATGTACCGTCGTTTTCTGAAAAACGGCATGCGCGTGCTCGACCTGATGAGCAGCATGCAGTCACACCTGCCGGACGATCTGGACATCGACGTGACCGGCCTTGGTCTGAATGCCGAAGAAATGGCGGCCAACCCGCTGCTGACCGAGTACGTGGTTCACGACTTGAACCGCGACCCGTCCATTCCGCTGAAAGGGCATTACGACGCCGTGGCTTGTTCGCTTTCCATCGAATACCTCACCGACCCGGTGTCGGTGCTTTCTTGCGTTCGTGAACAGCTCGCTCCGGGCGGGGTGCTGCTCGTGGGCATGTCCAACCGCTGGTTCCCGACAAAGGCCGTGCGCGGTTGGGTGGATCTGAACGAATTCGAGCGCGTCGGACTGGTGCACGAAATGATGCGCCGGGCGGGATTCGACGGCAAACGCGGCGCCATCAGCATGAGAAACGACTGGCGACCTCAGGGTGACCGTCACTTTCTGGAAACCCGAGGTGTGAGTGATCCCGTATATATGACGTGGGTTGAAAAGTCATGATCGGTAAGCGAATCCCTGTCCGGCTGATGGTCGGGCAGGGGACGCTTGCGGTCGGGGATTCATGGTGACGCGGGCCTTGCAACCGGGGCCGATGCGTTGTAGAGAAACGCCGTCCCGCAAGGGGACCATCCAATATCATCTATCAGGAGAACCCCGCACATGTCCGTGAGCATAGGCATCGTCGGCCTGCCCAACGTCGGCAAGTCCACGCTTTTCAACGCACTGACCAAGGCCCAGAACGCCGAGAGCGCCAACTACGCGTTCTGCACCATCGAGCCCAACAAGGCCGTTGTGCCGGTGCCGGACAAGCGCATCGACACGCTGGCCGAACTGGTGAAACCGCAGCGCGTCCAGCAGTCCACCGTGGACTTCGTGGACATCGCGGGCCTCGTCGAGGGCGCCAGCAAGGGTGAAGGACTCGGCAACAAGTTTCTCGCCAACATCCGCGAGACGCAGGCGATCCTGCACGTTGCCCGGTGCTTCGAGGACGATGACGTCATGCACGTCGCCGGCAACGTGGACCCCATCCGCGACATCGAGATCATCGAGACCGAGCTGATCCTTGCCGACATTCAGGTGTTGGAAAACCGCCTTGAGCGCATGAAGAAGCAGCTCAAGGGCGACAAGTCGCTGGCTCCGCTGATCACCGCGGCCGAAAAGATGCTGGAGCATCTGGGTGAAACGAAGCTTGCTGCCACCTATCCCGACTTAGAGGATAAGAGCATTCAGACCCTGCTGGACGAGCTGCGCCTCATCACGGCCAAGAACATGATCTACTGCGCCAATGTGGACGAGGACGGCCTTGCCGAAGACGGCGAGCACGTGCGTCGCGTCATGGAGCTTGCCGAGCAGCGCGGTGCGGAGTTCGTTAAGATTTCCGCCAAGATGGAAGAAGAGCTCGTGGGCCTCGAAGACGAAGAATATGAAGAGTTTCTGGAATCCTACGGCGTCACCGAGGCTGGGCTGGACAAGATCATACGCACCGGGTTCCACACCCTCGGCCTCATCAGCTACTTCACCGCCGGGGTAAAGGAAGTGCGCGCATGGACCATCCATGACGGCGACAAGGCTCCGCAGGCAGCGGGCGTCATCCACACGGATTTCGAACGCGGATTCATCCGCGCCGAGGTCATCAGCTACGACGACTACGTGCGCTGCGGTTCCGAGGCCAAGTGCCGGGCGGAAGGCGTGCTGCGCGTGGAAGGCAAGGAGTACGTGGTCAAGGACGGCGACGTGGTCCACTTCCTGTTCAACGTCTAGATTCGCTACGATCCCGGTCCTTTCCGGGTTTGCATATATAAAAGCCCCCGTGGTTCTCCACGGGGGCTTTGTCGTTTCTGTATGCCGGGTGGGGCTATTTCACGTGATCCGCGCCGGCCTGAAGGGCTTCGGCGTTTTTGGGGATCAGGTGGGAGTAGTGCGCGGAGATGACATTCTCCAGCGCGCCCTGCACCACGTCCAGCGGCATGACCTGCGTGGCCTGAATGAAGGCGCCGAGGGCGACCATGTTGGCCATGCGGGTGTTGCCGAGCTTGTCGGCGATGTCGTTGGCCGGGACGGCGAGGCAGTTCAGGCGGTCGGTGTCGGCCAGTTCCATGTCCACCAGCGAGGAGTTGACGACGCAGATGCCGTCGTCCTGCAGGCGGGACTGGAACTTGTCGAGTGAGGGGCGGTTCATGATGATCAGGCTGGTGGGCCTGCGGATGATGGGGGAACCGATTTCCTCTTCGGCCAGGACCACGGTGCAGTTGGCGGTGCCGCCGCGCATTTCCGGGCCGTAGACCGGGATGTAGGTCACGTTCAGGCCGTCCTGCATGCCCGCGTAGGCCAGCAGGTTGCCGATGAGCATGACTCCCTGGCCGCCGAAGCCTGCGATGATGGTGTCGAGATAGCGGGACATTAGCAGGCACCTCCTTCGTCGGTGTCCTTGTACACTCCGAGCGGGAAGTAGGGGATCATCTCGGTCTGGATGCGTTCATTGGATTTGATCGGATCCATCTTCCAGTTCGTGGGGCATGCGGAGAGCAGCTCCACAAAGCCGAAGCCCTTGCCCTGCGTCTGGCATTCGAACGCCTTGCGCATGTATTTCTTGGCGGTGCGGATGTTCTTCACGTTGTCCAGCGAGCCGCGGGCGGCAAAGGCGGTTCCGCCGAGCGAGGAGATGATCTCGGTCATGCGGATGGGTGCGCCCTCGTGCTCCAGACAGCGGCCGGAGGGACAGGTGGTGGTGCGCTGGCCGATGAGCGTGGTGGGGGCCATCTGGCCGCCGGTCATGCCGTAAACGGTGTTGTTCACGAAGACCACGCTGATCTTCTCGCCGCGGTTGGCGGCGTGCAGAATCTCGGCCATGCCGATGGACGCGAGGTCGCCGTCGCCCTGATAGGCGAAGACGAAGTTGTCCTTGCGGGCGGCTTTCACGCCGGTGGCGACGGCCGGTGCGCGGCCGTGCGGCGCTTCAACGGCGTCCACGTTAAGGTAGTTGTAGAGGAACACGGAGCAGCCGATGGAGGACACGAGAATGGAGTTCTCGCGCAGACCGAGTTCGTCCAGCAGTTCGCCCACCATGCGGTGCGCCACGCCGTGGTGGCAGCCCGGGCAGTAGTGGGTGGGCCTGTCTATGACCGATTCGGGGCGGTCGAAAACGAGTTTTTCGTTCATTTCGGACATGGTTATTTACCCTCCAGGCTCTTGAGGATGGGTTCCTCGAAATCGTCCGGGGTGGGCAGGTTGCCGGGGTAGATCGGGAAGAAGTCCGAATCGGCAACCGTGCGGATGGCCAGGCGGACGTCGTCCACCATCTGGCCGAGGTTGTGTTCGACAGTCAGGAAGCGTTTGCCCTGCTTTGCCATTTCGAGCAGCGGCTCTTCCGGGAAGGGGTAGAGGGTCTTGGGCCGGAACAGGCCGACCTTCTTGCCTTCCTTGCGCATCTTGCGCACCGCGCTTTTGGCGATGCGGCCGATGGAGCCGTAGGCGCAGACCACGAGCTCGGCGTCTTCGGTGTCGAAGAGTTCGGCCTCGGCCTCTTCCTTCATGGCGTCGTACTTGTCCTGCAGCTTCATGTTCTGCCCGGCAAGCGCGCCCTCTTCGAGGAACAGGGACTTGATCAGGCGCTTTTCGCGGCCCTTGGCCCCGTCCAGACGCCAGTCCTCGCCTGCTTCCTCAACAGCATTCTCCGGCAGCCAGGGAATGATGGGTTCCTTCATCTGGCCGAGGATGGCGTCGCCAAGGACCATGACCGGGTTGCGGTATTTGAAAGCCAGTTCAAAGGCCTCGATGGTCATGTCGTAGGCTTCCTGTCCGGTGGAGGGTGCCAGCACCAGCAGGCGGTAGTCGCCGTGTCCGCCGCCGCGGGTGGACTGGTAGTAGTCGCCCTGCGCCGGACCGATGTCGCCGAGACCCGGACCGCCGCGGTTCATGTTCACGATGACGGCGGGGATCTCGGAGCCGGCCATATAGGAGATGGCTTCCTGCTTCAGGGAGACGCCCGGGCTGGAGGAGCTGGTCATGGCGCGGACGCCGCAGGCTCCGGCACCCAGCAGCATGTTCGCCGCGGCCACTTCGGATTCCGCCTGCACGAACTCGCCGCCCGCCTTGGGCAGCTCGGAACTCATGAATTCGGGGATCTCGTTCTGCGGGGTGATGGGGTAGCCGAAGAAGCACTTGCACTTGGCAGCCAGTGCTCCGCGGGATACGGCCTCGTTCCCCTTGATGAAAATTCTTTCGGGTTTGCTCATTTACTCGTCCCCCTTCTTCTTTTTCGGGGTTCGGTAGACCCGGATGGCGAGATCCGGGCAGATGAGGGCGCAGGATGTGCAGCCCGTACACTTTTCCATATCCGCTTCAGGTACTTCGGCCACTTTGTAGCCGCTCTGGTTGAAGCGGTCGGATTGAACGATGATCTGGACAGGACAGACAGTGGAGCAGAGCATGCACCCCTTGCACCTGTCTTCCTGAACCGCGATTCGGGACATAGCGAACTCCTTGCGCTGCGTTGTGCGACATCAGCTCATCGAATGAGCATGGCGTCACCGTATGAAAAGAAGCGAAATCCGTGCTTCAGTGCGTCCTTGTAGGCATCCATGACGGGTTCTCTTCCAGCTAGGGCAGACACCATAATAATGAGGCTGGATTCTGGCAAATGGAAATTGGTCAACATGCAGTCCACCACGTTGAATTCATAGCCGGGCGTGATGAAGATGTCGGTCTCGCCCTTGAACTCCGTGATGTCCCCGGCCTCGCGGTACATGCCTTCCAGCGTGCGGGCGCTGGTGGTGCCCACGGCCAGCACCGGGCGGCCTTCGGCCTTGGCGCGGCGCACGGCTTCGGCGGTCTCGGCGGGCACTTCGATGTATTCCGAATGCATGACGTGGTTGCGGATGTCGCGCTCGCGTACCGGGCTGAAGGTGCCGTAGCCCACGTAGAGCGTCACCTCGGCCCACTCGTGCCCGGCATCTTTGATGCGTTCGCGTACGTCCGGAGTGAAGTGCAGGCCCGCCGTGGGGGCGGCCATGGATCCGGCCTTGTCGTCGCGGCAGTAGACTGTCTGGTAGCGTTCAGCGTCGTTCTCGTCGCTCGGGCGCGTGATGTACGGCGGCAGCGGCAGGCAGCCGATGCGACCCAGAACGGCTTCCAGATCGCCGCGCCATTCGATTTCCACCACCCATTTGCCGAAGTCGCCGCGCTCCTTGGGAATGAGGCGGAAGTCCTCGGAAAAGGTGATGAGATCACGCGGCTTGGGCGACTTGGAGGCGCGCAGGAGTCCCTGCACCCGGGCCTTTTTCCAGCCTGACGCGCCCTGTGCGCTGATGATGCGCGGCAGCGGCGTGAGCAGCAGGAATTCCACCTTGCCGCCCGTGGGCTTGGTACCGAAGACGCGGGCCGGGATGACGCGCGAGTTGTTGGCCACCAGCAGCGCCCCTTCGGGCAGATAGTCCGGCAGGTCCTTGAAGTCGGCCGCGGTGCAGCGGCCGGTGTCCTTGTCCAGCACCATCAGCTTCGACGCATCCCTGCGCTGGGCAGGCTGCTGCGCAATTCGGTCCTCGGGCAGGTCGAAGTGATAGTTCTTGAGATCGTATTGTGCGGGTATTTTGCTCATGATGTTTTTTCCAGTGGGGAGGCGATACTATTTCCGTTTGCAATCCCTTGCAAGCACAGGTATTTTCCCATGATTCCAATCCGTTGCGGAAATCGGCCCCTGGTGTGCCCCAATCCCTTGAAATTACGCGCAATCGTGGTATTTGAAACAGATGAATCTGTTATCGGTGTCGGAGATATCCCGGATGACTCGGATCCCCGCTCCAACCGCGCGGCGTTACGCCTCGCTGTTCAAGGATTTTCTTTGCGGGACAAAGGTCGGTCGCGTCACCAAGTATCCCGAGGAATCGGTGCAGGTCTTCAACCGGATTTCCCAGTTGTATTCCGAAGGGCGGGTCACCCATGAGATCGAGGAGATCCTCAGGGGCGAGTTGCCACGGACCGTGGAGGTGGAAGGGTCTCAGCCGGCGCCCTGCGTGCCTTCACCTTCGGCACAGTCCGGCGAGCTGGCGCAGTCCTTTTCGGACATCATGGAGCGCGTGGCGGACTGCATGGAGACCATGGCGGACCAGCGGCGACTCATCGAGCGCCAGCAGGAAGACGTGCAGAAGCTCAAGACCGCCTTCGTGATGCTGGCCCGGAGCCAGAAGCGGCTCAAGGAGCTGCCGCAGGCAGAGCCGGTGCCGCAGGATGTCCTTGAAAACTGGCGGCGTCTGGAAGAGAAGGACCGCGAGCTTGAGGAAACGGCCATGAGCCTTTCGCTGGACACTTCCGACATCAAGGCCAAGCTCCAGACCCTCGAATCCGAACTGGTGCGGCTGCGCCGGGACCGCCGGGACATGGAAAAACATCTTCAGGAAAAAATCGAACGTCTTAAATCCGACCTCAACTCCTAAGGACGGGGAGCGTCATGCGTCATTTCATCAAGCTTTTCATCGTTGTCGCCGCACTGGGCCTTTTCGCGGGCTGCGCCCCCAAATCCACGGGCAGCGGCGGTGCACCGGGCGAGTCCGGCTCGCAGTCCGAGTACACGGACACCAACTACTATTACGACTTTCAGGACATCCTGATCCCGCGTGAGCTGGAGTACGTCGACGAGGAATCCTACACCCTCGACAACCGCAAGTTCCGCGCGGGCATCATGAAGTTCAAGGGCCGCGTGGTGGTTCAGGACCTCATCCGCTTCTTTCTGAACAACATGGCCAAGGACAACTGGGAAAAGATCGCCTCGGTCAAGGGCAAGATCTCCGTGCTGTCCTTCGAGAAGTTCAACAAGAGCTGCATCATTCAGATCGAGGACACCTTCGGCAGCGCCAAGGTGACCATCATCGCGGTGGAGGCCAAGGAAGCACAGTCCTCGGCCCCCTCCATTTCCGATTTAGAGGAATAATGCGCGAACACTACCGTTTCGGCGGGTTCATGGGCCGCCGCGTGCATCTCGGTGTTTCGGGGAGCATTGCGGCCTTCAAGTCGCTTGAACTGTTGCGCTCGCTTCAGGAGTGCGACTGTTCGGTCTCCGCAACCGTGACGGACGCGGCCGCCAAGTTCGTGACCCCGCTCTCCTTCGAGGCGCTGGGTGCATCCCCGGTCTACCAGGGCATGTTCGACACCGGTCCCGACACCTCCTTTGCGCACCTCGAACCCGGTCAGGTGGCAGACGCGTTGGCGCTGGTTCCGGCATCGGCGGACATCATCGGCAAGGTGGCGGGCGGCATCGCGGACACCATGCTCTCCTGTCAGGCCATGGCTTTTCGCGGCCCCAAGCTGGTGGTCCCGGCCATGAATCCGGCCATGTGGGCCTCTCCGGCGGTGCAGCGCAACTGGGCGCAGCTGGCCGAGGACGGCTGGGAGTGCATGGAGCCGGTTTCCGGCAACGTGGCCTGCGGCGACACCGGCAAGGGCAAGATGCCCGATGTGGAGACCATCCACCTGCACATTCTGCGCATGCTCACGGAAAAGGACCTCGCGGGCACCCGCGTGCTGGTGACCCTCGGCCCCACCCGTGAACAGTGGGACGCCGTGCGTTTCTGGTCCAACCCGTCCAGCGGCACCATGGGCGCGTGCATGGCCGTGGCCGCATGGCTTCGCGGCGCGGACGTCCATGTGGTGCGTGGGCCGGTGGACATCGAATTTCCCGAGTCGATCGCGGTGCATCGCGTCACCTCGGCGCTCGAAATGCATCAGGCCTGCATGGACCTGTGGCCCGATACGGACGTGGGCGTGGCAACGGCGGCGGTTGCCGACTTCCGGCCCGTGCCGCACGGTACCGAAAAGTTCAAGAAGTCCGGAGCGGGCGAACTGACGGTGCGCTTCGAGTCCAACCCAGACATCCTGCGCTCCATGGGCGAGGACAAGGGCGACAGGCGGCTCATCGGCTTTGCGGCCGAGACCGGCGACCCGCGTTCCGAGGCCCTTCGCAAGCTGGAGAGCAAGCATCTCGACCTCATCGCGGCCAATCGCATCGACAGCGAAGGCAGCGGCTTCGGCACCCGGACGAATGAGATGTTCGTCGCCTGTGCCGATGGTCGGCGCGAAACCTGGCCCCTGTTGCCGAAAACCGAAGTGGCGTGGCGTTTATGGGATCTGCTGCCGACAGGCTGAACATACCGGAGCACCTGAGACCGTGGCATTCCGCCGGGTTGGAGTACCTGCTTCCTTCCGGGAAAGGGGATTCCCCTGCCGCGGATTCTTCTGGCGTGCAGCAGAGTGGGGCCGGTGAAGCCCCGGCGCGCGTGGAGCTTTCCAAAGCATGGGAGGCCGTGCTGTCCAAGTCTCCGGCCTCCCCCAAGGTTGCCTGGACCTATTTCCAGCTCGGATTCGACCTGTGCGGACAGGCGGACCCGACGCGCGGACAGCTGCTGCGACAGATCATCGCCCACCTGCGATGGCCCAAGGGCTCTTCCGGATTCCTGCCCGTGGGGTTGCCCAAGGGAGGGAACATCGTTCCCGAGCCGGCCGCCTTCTGGACCGGCATCGAACGCCTCGGTGCCAGCGACATCGTCTGCCTCGGACATGAGGCCGCCCAAGTCCTGTGTACGGACTACGCAGGCCAGCAAACCGTAAATCTCTCCCCCTACACCCTGCACGTGCTGCCGTCTCTCGACGAGCTCGGCCCCATGCTGCCGCACGACCGCCTGCTGCATCTCGACAGGCTCGCGGCCATCCGCTTCTGAGCCGCTCCCGATCTCCTGATTCCGTCTTTCATGCCTTTCGGCTGCTTCGGCAGCGAAAAGCCATTTATTACAACAAAGTTTCCTTGAGGGTACTACCTCACAAAATCGTGCCTACTTGCGCGAAAAATACCATTTGATAGGAAGAGGGAAATCTTCGCAAGCAAAGGAGCGCAAATGGATATCAGAATAGACGAGGAAAAGTGTACGAAATGCGGTGAGTGCGTGCAGGAATGTCCGATGTACTTCATCCGGATGCCTGAGGAAGGCGTGCCTTTCATGCCGCAGGAGGTGCAGGACCAGTGTTTCGCCTGTCAGCATTGCATGACCGTCTGTAAGTTCGGCGCATTGTCGCTCACCGGATTCGATCCCGAAGACGCGGAAACGCTCGACGGCTATGAGCCGGACCCGGATAACGTGGAGATGCTCATCAAGTCGCGCCGCAGCATCCGCCGCTACAAAAACGAAGCCGTGGAGCCGGAAACCCTTTCACGACTCATGGAGGTGCTGTCCTACGCGCCCACGGGCAAGAACCATCAGAGCGTGCTCTACACGCTGGTGGACGACCCGAAAGTGATGGGCTCCATCGCTGAGAGGACCTATGAGGCCATCCGCGGACACCGCGATGCGGGCACCATCCCGGAAGGACTGGAGTTTTTCTCCATGGCCGTGGATTGCCGGGACAACGGCAAGGACATCATCTTCCGCGAAGCGCCGCACATGCTCATCGCCTCGGCACCCAAGACCGCCCCGGCGGGCAACGCCGATACCCACATCGGGCTGACCACCTTCGAGGTCATGGCCAACGCCCTCGGGCTGGGCACGCTGTGGTGCGGTTTTGCCAAGTGGGCCTTTTTGCACTTCGCGACGGACGTCTACAAATCCTTCGGAATCCCGGAGGACCACGAACTCGGGTACGTGTTGATGTTCGGCAAGCCGGCCGTGCGCTATCCGCGTCTGGTGCAGCGCGACGGAACGGTGAACGTGAATCGCGTCACCGCTTAGAGAGAAATAGCCATTACCCTGTTTCGCCCCGTCCGCCCTGTTGCGGACGGGGCTTTTTGCTTCCGGGACTGCACGGTTGTGCAAAATTTGCGTTTTTCTTGCGCCGTGCGCATGGGTGGTTATGATGATCAACATGAAATACGCAGGTATCGACGGATGCAGGGCCGGATGGGTTGCGGTCACCATTGACGGCGAAGGCAATCCGGAAAGCACCGTCTACAACACCATGGAAGATTGCTGGGAGGCACTGCGCGATGCACAGTGCGTGCTAGTGGACATGCCTGTTGGACTTCCTTGGAGAGAGCAGCCCTTCCGCGAGGCGGACAGGGTGGCTCGCTCCATGCTCGGCAAGCGTCGCTCCAGCATCTTCAACTGCCCGGTCAGGGATGCGGTCTACGCCGGGGCCTATGAGGAAGCTGCCGCGATCACCCGTGATCAGACCGGTAAGGGGCTCAGCAAACAGTCGTGGATGCTGACGCCGCGCATCCGGGAACTGGACGGACTGCTGCGACGCGATGAAGCGGCCCGGGCAACCATTCGGGAATCCCACCCCGAGTTGGCCTTCAGCTTTGCATCCGGTGCTCCGGCGACGTGGTACAAGAAGCATCCGCTCGGTTTTCTGGAACGGCTGACCCTCATGAACGATCTGATGCCGGAGGCCGAGGAATTCCTCAAGGGCGCCTGCTCCCGCTATACCGCCAAGACACTCGCCTGCGACGACGTGGTGGACGCGCTCATGCTCGCGCTTACCGCCAGGGCTTCCGGCGGCGCCCTTCTTTCCCTGCCGGAGAATCCCCCGGAGGATCAGGTGGGGCTGCCCATGGCGATCTGGTATCACGACTTTGAAACGCCGCCCGATGATGCGGCATGAATACGGATGGTAATACGATGAAACGCGTGATCAGAACCGTGATTATGCTGACTGCGGCCGCGTTTGCGGCCACGGGGTGCGCCGTGGGGCCGCGGTCGCCCGAGGTGCCGGAGATGGACGTGACCTTTGCGCCCCAGAAGGGCGATTTTCTTGCGCTGGACGGCAGCCGCCTGTCGTTGCAGACGGTTGTGGAAGGGTTGGAAGGCGCGGATTACGTGGTCATCGGCGAAGGGCACACCAACGCCTGCGACCACAAGATGCAGCAGGCGCTTCTGCAAGGTCTTTCCCGCAACGGGCGGCCGCTCTCTCTTGGCCTTGAGATGATCGGCGTGGACAAGCAGCCGGTGCTGGACGATTTCGGCAAGGGGCAGGTTCGTGTTGAGGCGCTCGAAGAGGAACTGGACTGGAAAAAGCGCTGGGGATACCCTTTTGAGCTGTTCCGCGGTCACTTCGAACTGGCCGAGAAACGCTGTCTGCCGGTGGCGGGTATCAACGTCCCGCCTGACGTGGTCCGCAAAGTAAGCGAAGAGGGTGTGGAAAAGCTCGACTCCCTTGAGGCCTCGTACATGCCGGAGGAAGTCGTCATGCCGCCGCAGGAGCAGCGCGATTCCCTCATGGAAGTGCTGGCTCTGCACGAAGGGGGCGACGAGGCGGACGAGGAACGCGCGGAGCGGTTTCTGTACATCCAGTCCGTCTGGGACTCCATGATGGCCGAGCAGGCGGTCAAGCTGCGCGCCCGCTACGACTGGCCCGTGGTCGTGGTGGCCGGCGGCGGGCATGTGGAATACGGTTGGGGCATCCCGGACCGCATCCGCAGGCTTGACCCCGATGCCGTGGTCATGACCGTCATGCCGTGGCGCGGCAGGGAGTACGATCCCGATGCCGCGGATTATTCCTTTTATTGTCCCAGTTCCTATGAAAGCCGCCTCGGCGCGAAGTTGGTCCGGGGGGCCAGAGGGGTCTACGTGGAGTCCGTGAAGCGCGATTCCCGCGCCTATCGTGCCGGCCTGCGGCCCAACATGGTCATCGTCGAGGCGCAGGGGATCCCGGTCAAGGAACTGTTCGACATCCACCGCGCGGGCAAGAAGGCCCATGACAACGACGCGAGCCTCATATTCACCACCCGTCTGGGCGGCGAGGAATATACCCATGACTTCGGACCGCTCGGCAGCCGCAACTCCAAGGAGCAGAATAAATGATCCGCAGAATCCTTTTCATCGTGCTGGCCATGCTGACGCTGGTGGCCTGCAAGGACGAGATGCGTCAGTACTTCCCGCAGACCATGGCCGGAATGGAGCTTTCGGACTACAAGAGCGGGTCCGATGCGGCCGAGGAAATGAACCGGCTGCACGGCAAGAGCATCGAGGCCGAAGCCGTGGCCGTTGCGCGTTACGCGGACGGAGCGGCGGAACTCTGGATTTCCCGCGCGAAGGACGGAAGGGAGGCCCGTCGTCAGACCGGCAAGATGGTGCACCTGATGTTCGAGAACCCCAAGTCACCGTTTTCCTATATGAAACGTTTCGAATTCGAGGGCGTGCCCATCTATCCATTCACCGGCATGGGCAAGCGGCACCTCGTGTTTTTCCGTGGCGATCTGATCTACTGGGTCACGGTGTCGCCGGAGGCGTCCGAGCAGGCCCTTGCGGATGTGTTCTAGCCGGATTCCCCGCCTTTTCCCCGCTGCGGATTTAAGGTAGTCAACGTTCATGCCCGAACTGCCCGAAGTGGAAGTCATCGCCCGTGGCCTGAACCGCTCCCTGCCCGGTCGGACGGTGGAGCGCGTCGAGGTGCCGTGGCCCACGTCGCTGCGTCAGCCGGAGGACGAGTTTCGCCGCCGGATGCTCGGAGCGCGCGTGCTGGGCGTGCGTCGGCGCGCCAAGCTGCTGCTGGCCGATCTGGAGAGCCCGGATGTCGGCCCGCTTCTGCTTGGCGTGCATCTGAAGATGACCGGTCGGCTGGTGCACGAATGCGGCTGTGAAAGGCCCGGAGCCAAACACGACCGCGTCATCATGACTCTCGACGACGGCTCGGTGCTGACCTTTGCGGATGTGCGCCGCTTCGGCTATATCGTGGCGCTGACGCCCGATGAGCTGAACCGGTGGCCGTTTTACGCATCCCTCGGGCCGGAGCCCCTGGAATCCTCGGCGGATGCGCTGGCCCGTGCCGTTGCTTCGCGCAAGGCCCGCATCAAGGCGTTGCTGCTGGATCAGACCGTGGTGGCGGGGTGCGGCAACATCTACGCGGACGAGTCGCTGTTTCGTGCCGGGCTAGGGCCTGCCGTGCGCGCCTGCGATGTCCCGGAGGCGAAACTTGTGGAACTTTTCCGGCATCTTCAGGATGTTCTCGCGCAGGCCATAGCCGAAAACGGCAGCTCCATCCGTGACTATGTGAACGCGGACGGTGATGCCGGAGCCTTTCAGAACAGCTTCAATGTATACGGCAAGAAGGGCCAGCCCTGTCCGCGTTGCGGCGGATGCCTGACCTGCTCCACCGTGGCTGGCAGGACTTCCACCTACTGCCCGGACTGCCAGAAGAACGGGCGTTGAGCCGGACCGCAATCGACTTCAACAACGGGGTTTGTGGTGGCGGCACGAGTTGTCATCTATGGCGTGGCACGAAGAGATACGATTTATGGGTGATGAACAGAAAAAGCCTGAAATGCTACTGTTGAAGCAAGGCTACGAAATTACTTCATAAAGTTATCTTGCAGCGAAAAACTGTTGATTCTGAAGCTTGCCGGTGAGATTGCAAGAAAACACAACAAGTACAGCTATTAGAGTTTCTCTATAGAAAGTATTGATTTTTGCTTTCTGAAAAGTGTCAGTTATCTCAAGCTGGATGAAAAGCGGGTAGCAGGTGTCCAAACACGGTCAACAGATAGCACGAAATGCCTCCGTGGTGGCGGTCGCCACCCTCGGCTCGCGGATATTGGGGTTCGTTAGGGATCTCATTGTGGCCTTCGCCCTTGGGGCGGGTATGTTCGCGGACGCCTTCTTCGTGGCCTTCAGGATTCCCAACCTCATGCGGCGGCTGTTCGGCGAAGGCTCGTTGACCATGGCCTTCATACCGGTCTATTCGCGGGTTCGCGAGGAAGAAGGGGAGGAGGCCGCGCAGCAGATGGCACGGTCAGCCATGATCTGGCTGGGCATTATCCTCGGCGCGCTCACCGTGGCGGTGGAGCTGGCCGCCGGACCGGTCACGCTCGCCATCGCCCCCGGGTTCGCGGATGATTCCGAGCTGTTCGCCACCACCGTGTCGCTGGTACGCATCTGTTTTCCTTACGTCATCTTCATCTGCGGCGTCGCCCTGTGCATGGGCATCCTCAATTCGCACCAGCGGTTTCTGGCCCCGGCGCTGGCCCCGGCAGTGCTCAACGTGGCGCTCATCATTGCCGCGCTCATAAGTCATTATGCGGGCTACAACGTGGCCTACGGCATGGCTTACGGCGTGCTGGCTGGCGGCGCGGCCCAGTTGCTCATGCAGCAGGGCGCGCTTTCGCGCATCGGCTTTCGCAGGCGCGGGCGCTGGTCCCTGTTCGATCCGGGCGTGCGGCGCATGGGCCTGCTCATGCTGCCCACGGTCTTCGGCGCGGCGGTCTATCAACTCAACATCCTGCTCGGGACGCTGCTCGCGTCGTTCCTTCCCACGGGCAGCGTGTCCTATCTTTATTACGCGGACCGGCTGGTGCAGTTCCCGCTCGGAGTCTTCGGCCTTGCCGTGAGCACCGCCGCGCTCCCGAGTCTGGCGGCGCTGGCCGCAAAGGGCGAAATGGACGACTTCGGCGGCGCGCTGCGATCCGCCAACGGGCTGACCCTGTTCATTGCGCTCCCTGCCGCTGCCGGGCTGATGGCCCTTGCCGAACCGGTCATTTCCGTCCTCTTCGGTCATGGCAAATTCGGGCCGGAAGCCGTGAGTTCCACCGCTTCGGCGCTCATCGCGTACTCCGCCGGGCTGCCCTTCATCGCCCTGTCCCGGCCGCTTGTCTCGGCCTTCTACGCCCTTGAGGACACCAAGACTCCGGTGAAGATAGCGGTGTTGTGCCTGTTCGTGAACATCGGCCTCGGCGCGTGGCTCATGGTTCCGCTCAAGCATGTGGGCCTTGCCGTGGCGGTCAGCGCGGCCTCGCTGGTCAACGCCCTGCTGCTGTTCATTTTTCTGCGCCGCCGCGTCAGCGTGGCCCCGGTGGAGGGGGCGGTGATGCTCAAGGCCGTGCTGCTCTCGACCCTGATCGGTGCCGGGGCGTGGTATACAGGACGGTTCGGCGCGTGGAGTCTCGCTTTTATCCCGGTCTGGGCGGGCGTGTATTTTCTGGGGGCGCATGTCACCAACATGGGCGAGGCCCGCATGTTCGCGGACGTGTATCGCTCGGCCCGTCGTCGTCTCGGCAGGGGGCGACCATGAATCCGGATGAGGCCCGGGCGTATTTTCCAAGGGGGCTGGAGCAACCGGAGGGCGGCTACCGCTTTTCACTCGACTCCCTGTTGCTCGGCTGTTTCGCCCGCATGAAACGCGGCTGGACCGGGGTGGATATCGGCTGCGGGGCCGGAGCCGTGAGCATCGCCGCGCTGCTGGCCAATCCGGAAGCCGACCTGACGATCCACGGAGTGGAGGCCGATGCCGATGCCGCGGCCTGTGCGCGCAACAACGCGAAGCGGCTCGATCTCGCAGAGTCGCTCCTGCCGGTGCAGGCGGATGTCTGCACATATCGTGAGTTGGAGCAGCAGGCCGACTTCGCGCTCATGAATCCGCCGTTTCGCGAGGCCGGTCGGGGGCGCGTCAGCAGGGGCGAGTCGCGCAGCGCGGCGCGTTTTGAAACGGGCGGCTCGCTGGCGGATTTCGTGCGCTGTGCCGCCTTGCAGCTCAAGTCGAGAGGACGGCTGTTCACGGTCTTCCTGCCGGAGCGTCTTCCCGCACTTTTTCGCGAAATGGACCGTCGGAAGCTGGCGCCCAAGCGGTTGATCATGGTACACGGCACGCTCCGGGCCGAAGCCGGTATCGTGTTGGTGGAGGCTGTGAAGAACGGTGGCGAGGGGGTCTCTGTGACGCCACCGCTCATACTCTACGGCGAGGACGGGTGCATGACGCGCAACGCGCTGGAATTTTGTCCGTTTCTCGCCTGCAACGCCAAGGGGGATTGTTCATGATGGACTGGACCGGGAAGCGTGCGAGAGAATCCTTCAATAGCGGCTGGTATTGCGCGGAAAGCGTTCTGCGCGCGCTGGCCGAGGTTGGCGGGCGGTATGAACCCGGCATGGAACGCGTGGCGAGCGGATTCTGCTCCGGCATGTCGCGCACCAACGGGCTGTGCGGCGCGGTCAGCGGCGCCATCATGGGGATGGGCCTTTACGGAGGCCGAACCGAACCGGCTCCCGAGCAGAGCATGGACGTACCCTACTCGCTGGTTCAGGAGTTTCTCAAGCGGTTCCGCACCAAATTTCAGAGCACCAACTGCCGCGAGCTGACCGGTTGCGACTTCATCACCCCGCAGGGCCACCGCCGTTTTCAGGAGGAAAACATCGGCCGAGTGTGTCGCGATTACTGTGATTTCGCCGCATCCACCGCACTTGAGGTGCTTGCCGATGCGGGCATGGGGCCCATGGCCACGGTCATTGAGCAGACAGCACCGTGCGGGTTGAACTGCGGCAAGTGCATGGCCTTCAAGGGCAGTGAGATCCACAGACACGCCAAGGCGCTTCAGGAGGCCATGGGGCCGAACTTTGCCCAGTATGCCGACCGGTTCGCGGGAATGAACCCGGTCTTTGAAGGGTATGACGAGTTCGCATCCGTGCTGAACTTCCTAGCCGAGGGCACCTGTTCCGGCTGTCGCAAGGGCGGCGAGGCCTGCCTTTTCACGGATTGCGGCATCAAGGACTGCGTGCATGAGCACGGCGTGCAGTTCTGCCATGAGTGCAACCGGTTCCCCTGCGAGGATCATGGTCTGCCCGAAGCGCTGGAGCAACGCTGGCGCGAGAACAACGAGCGCATGCGGGAGAAGGGGCTGTATGCCTACGCGCTGGAATTGCGCCTGTCGCCCCGATATCCTTAGCAAAGCAACATGATAGAACGCATCATCGTCGAAAACTTCATGGCCCACGAGCGGACCGAGCTGGAGCTCGGCCCCGGCGTCACCGCGCTGACCGGTCCCAACAACACGGGCAAGTCCGCGCTGGTGGAGGCGCTTCGCTGCGTTGCGGAGAACCCGACCCCGAGCCACTACATCCGGCACGGTGCCAAGGAGGCCCGGGTCACGGTGGTGCTCTCGGACGGGCACCGCGTCACATGGATTCGCAAGAAAGCCTCAGCCGGATACGAAATTCTCGCCCCCGGCAGCGAAGAGCCCGAAAGTTTCTGGAAGCTGGGACGCGGCGGCGTACCCGAGGAAGTCCGCAGTCTGCTGCGCATGAACCGGGTTGACCTGGATGACGGAAATCCCGTGGACGTGCACATCGGCGACCAGCGCGAACCGGTCTTTCTGCTTAACCGGCCGGACAGGGCCGTGGCCGACTTTCTGGCCTCGTCTTCGGAAGGGGCGCACCTGCTTTCCATGCAGGGCGCGCTCAAGCGCCGCACACTGGAGGCCCGGCGCGAAAGCGCAGGACGGGAGGCGCGGCTGCGGGACATCGAAGCCGAACTGGACGCGCTGGCCCCGCTGCCCGACATTCACCTCATGATGGAAACCGCCGGGGAGCTGGAGCAGCGTTCACAGGCCCTGAGCCGGGAGATTCCGGCGCTTGAGCGGTTGATTGCGGAGCGCGACACGTTGAAGCGGGAACTGGACCGCGCCAACCGCGAGCGCGGCCTGTTTGAGCAGCTCGGTGAACCCGCCGCGTTGGAGCCGCTGCATCCGCTGCGTTCGCTCATCGACGAACAGCTCGACCTGCGCCACAGGAGCGCATTCGCCGCCGCGTATGCCGAAACACTGGACCCCTTGGCCGAACCACCGACTCCGACCGATACCGCAGGAATCAGGGCGGTCATGGACGAGCTGATCCGCACCGGAGCCGAATTGGAGGCGGCACGCACCACGAGCAGCGCGCTTGCCGACCTTGCGCTCCCGCCGCAGGTTGAGGAGCTTTCCGCACTGAGCAAGATGGCTGAGGAATTGACAAGCTATTCCAGCCAAATGCAGATCCTCAACGAATATGCCACAACCGCTTCGGCACTGCGCGAACCGCCGCAACCTGAGGACGAAAGCGCGCTTGCCGGACTGTTGACGGAGTTGGGCGAGGTCCGCAAGGGCATGGAGCGCGAAGAAAAGGCCCTTGAGGCGACGCGCCGCGATCTGATGGGGCACGCGACCTACCTGCGCGAACGGCTGGAGGCCATCGGTCGCTGTCCCACCTGCGGCGGCGAGTTGGAGTCCGGGGAGTTCCTCGGCGGCGAACACGCCCACGAATCCCGAGCCGCGGAGGACGCGCATGGATACTGATATTTCCGGCCTGTCACGCATTGAGGCTGACGGGCTGCTGCTCATCGGCGACGCGCATCTGGCGGACAATCCGCCCGGGCAGCGGCTCGACGGGTATCTGGAGCAGGTGTTGGCAAAGGTGGAGGCCTGTCTCCATGAAGCCGAGCGGCGCGGACTGTTGCCGGTCTTTCTGGGCGATCTGTTTCATCTGCCGCGCGACAACTCCAACAGGATGCTCGTGGAACTCATCCGCATGTTCGGTCGGCGCGCGGGCGAGCACATGCCGTGGGTGTTGATCGGCAATCACGACAAGTACCAGTCGCGCTTCACGGATGACGTGTCCCTTGCCGTACTGGAGCAGGCCGGGGTGGTCCGGCTCATGAAGCACAAGGGACCGCAACTGGTTCTGCAAACCCCTGACGGCGAGGCGCTCGTCTGTGCAAGCCCAGACGGAACGGCCATTCCGAGACGTTTCGACCGGCCCGAAGGCTGCCCGGAAAGCGTGCTCTGGCTCACGCACCACAACATCCGTTTTCCGGACTTCGAGGACAAAGCCAACGCCATCCGCGAGATTCCCGGCGTGGACTGGCTGGTAAACGGCCACATACACCGGCCGCAACCAAGCGTGACCAAGGGTGGCACCACGTGGGCCAACCCCGGCAACATCGTGCGGCTGATCTTCAACCGCAACTCCCGCGAACGCAAACCCGTGGCCTCGATCTGGAAGCCGGGAGTCACCGAGCTGGGAAGCTGGGTGATACCGCACCTGCCGTTCGACGAGGTCTTTCCGGATCAGGAACTGCCGCCCGAGGAGCACGAAGAGGCCGGCGGTTCCGACTTCATCCGCGGACTGGAGCGGCTGGCGTGGCGGCGTACGCACGAAGGTGTGGGGCTCAAGGATTTTCTGAACGACAATCTCGACGAGAGCGCGGAGGCGCGGCTCATCTGGGAACTGTACGACGAGGTGGTAAATCATGACGGCTGACGACAAGGCCCGGCGCGATCAGGCGCTGGAACAGGAACTGGCGGAGCTTCGCGAACAGCACAAGGCGCTGGAGACCAAGAAGATCCGTACCGAGGAAAAGATCAGCTCCCTCACGGAGCGACTCAAAGATCTGGAAAAGCGGGCAACCGAGGAATTCGGCACCGCCGACCCTGAGGAACTGCAACGCATCCTTGATGAAAAACGCAAGGAAAACGAGCGTGTTGTCGCCGAATACCGCAAGCATGTTGACGGTATCCGCAAAGGACTTGAGGAAGTGGAGCAGCGCTTCGGCGGCGGAGAGGGCTAAATGACGGACGCCACGGAACTCAGGAATCTCGAAAGCCGTCTGCAACGGCTCTCCGCACTTGGCGAGACCCGCGTGGACGAGCACCGACGGGAGCGCGAACAGCTGGCGCGTGCGCAGGAGTTTCTGGAGCTGGCCCCCCGCGCGGCGACCCGTCTGGAGGACCTGTCGTCGGCCCTGTTCGGCAAGGCCCTGGATGAGATCGAGGCCAACCTGACCCACGCCATCCGCGAGATTCTCGGGCAGGACCGGGAGGTCTCCACGCTGCGCGAAGTCAAGAACGGTCGCCTGAACGTGTCCTTTCGCATACACAACGCAGGCGGTGGCGACGAGGTGGAGGATATCCTCAAGGGGCAGGGCGGCTCGGTCTGCAACATCCTGTCAGTGGGGCTGCGCCTCATCGCCCTGTCGCAGCTGCCCGAGGACCGACACCGGCCGTTTCTGGTGCTCGACGAGCAGGACTGCTGGCTGCGGCCGACCCTCGTGCCCAAGTTCATGAAGCTCATCTCGGCCATCGCCCACCGGCTTGACCTGCAGGTACTGATCATCAGCCATCATCCCATGGACCTGTTCAGCAACGCCGTGGACCGCGTGGTGGTGATTCATCCCGACCGTGAAAAGGGCGCACGGCTTGAAACCCTCAAAGCATCGCACGAAGCGGACGCCGAGGGCGCGGAGTCGGCCACGGATGCCGATGTGGCAGGGATGCCCCCTGCCGGAGTGAACGGCTAGACCCAGCCGGAGCGTTTCATCAAGACGAATAGCCGCTTGAAATAGCCGCCGCCCGGAACGGATTCCAGATAGAAATCATCCAGCCGACCTTGCGGCACGGTTGCTGTCAGGGTTTCGGCAAGGCTCTTGGGGTTGAACTTGTATCCCAGCTCGCGGGCGACGCGGGCCATGTCCTCTGCGTCACGCTGTCCGAGCACGGTGTCGGCGAGTCTGTCGTTGCACTGCAGGTCTCCGAGGAATCGGGTGGCTTCCTTCCAGCTCATGAGGTGTCTCCGGTATCAGGTGGTATCGTCGCTGCCGCGTCAGGCATCCTTGAACCGGTCCCGTCCGACCGTTCCCGTTGCGTCCCGTCCGTGAAAAATCGCATCAGCCCGTTTGCAGGACCGCTTCGGCCAGCATGGGCAGCATCCGCCCGGCCCTGCCTTCCAGGTAAATGTCCGTGGCCCGGTAGGTGTAGGCCGACTCCCGCGTGTTGATCTCGATGACCGTGGCCCCGTTATGGTGCGCGATCCACGGGATGCGTCCGGCAGGCTGGATTTCGCCCGTGGTGCCCACCACGATGACCGCGTCCGCCTGCCGCGCCAGCGTTGTGGCATCACGATGCACGTCGTCTGGCACGCCCTCGGAAAAGAAGACGATGTCCGGCTTGAGCACGCCCCCGCAGTCCGGGCATTTCGGCGGCAGGGTGTCGAGCCTCACGATCGGCGTCGGGAACTTGCGGCGGCACTTCATGCACTGCATCCGCGAGGTGGAACCGTGATATTCCAGCACGTTGGTGTTTCCAGCCTGTTGGTGCAGCCCGTCGATGTTTTGGGTTACCACCGCAACGAGACGTCCGGCAGCTTCCAGTTCCGCCAGCGCCATATGCGCCTTGTTGGGGCGGCAGGCCACCTGCCGGGAATAGAAAATCTCGATCAGCAGTTCCCATGATTCCTTGGGGTGCCTGCGGAAATAGTTCATCTCGAATTTGGCAGGGTCATACTTCGACCAAATGCCCTGATGCCCGCGAAACGGCGGAATGCCGGACTCCACCGAGATGCCCGCCCCGGTGAAGGCGAAGCAGCAGCGCGCATTGCGGATGGTCCGGGCCGCGTTCTCAAGGGCGCCGTTCGACATTTCCGGCCTCGTGGTTTTCTTGCGTACCAAGCGCCTTCTCAAGCGCCTGTTCCACGTAATCCCGTTCCGTGGAGAGCCGGGAGCGCTCGGAAACCGCCAGATGCTCCGGCACGGTGTCCTGAATGAAGTAAGGGGCGCGCTCCACCCACTGGCCAAAGCCAGTGCGTTCCAGCGCCGCATTCCCGCGCACGGCGTCCAGTGCCACCACATCTATGTTCCCGGCCACCAGCAGTTTGAAGAGTCGGATCATGTCGCCCTGCGGAAATCGCTCGATCCGGGGATCATCGGCAAATTTCGGCGCGAGCCCCAGACCGCGCATCACGCCCACGGTCTTGCCGTAAAGGTCCGAGTGCCGCTCCAGACGGGTGCCGGAGCCGCGTCGCGTCCAAAAGGCGGTCTCGCGCGCAGGTGCCACGGGTTGTTCGGGGAACCAAAGGAAAGATTCTAGCTCGGGCCGCGGGCGTATACCGAAGAGGATGTCGGCCTGCCCCGTTTCCAGCAGCTTCAGACATTCGTCGCGGTCGCAGCCGATGAAGTCCGGCGAGACGCCGAGAAAGCTGGTCAGCTTCCATCCCAGAACCACGAAGGGACCTTCGGGGCGGTTACCGTTCCACGTGGAATAAGGCGGGAGGTCCTCCACCGCCACGCGCACGGAACCGGCATGGGCCGGAAGCGCCAGCAGGATCGCGACAAGGGCGGGGAGTAGCCGTTTGAGCATTATTCCTCCATTTGCGACCTTCATATACCGAATATGCAAGGTGCGTCAAAGAAGAGCCGCGAGATCGTCGCCATGCTGCCGTGCACGGCATTTTACAAACCGGGGCTTCGAGGCTACAAGGGAACGCATGGTCGAACTCACGCGCGTTTCACACACCTTCGGTTCCCAGTGGGCGCTCAAGGACGTCTCCTTCAAGCTTGAAAAGGGCGAGTTCCTGTTCCTCACCGGTCATTCCGGTGCGGGCAAGTCCACGCTGCTCAAGCTGCTGTACGGGGCGATCCCCCTCAAGCGTGGACGGGCCACGGTCTGCGGCTTCGACATGAACCGCCTGGGACGCCGCAAGCTTCCCCTGCTGCGGCGGCGCGTGGGCGTGGTCTTTCAGGATTTCAAGGTGCTGCCCGAACGCAGCGTGTTCGATAATGTCGCTATGTCCCTTGAGGTGCGCGGCATGGCCCGGCAGCATCTGGAACGCCGCGTGCGGGCCATCGTCCGGGCCATGGGGTTGGAGGCCAAGAGCTATACCCCCTGTCAGGCCCTCTCCGGCGGCGAACAGCAGCGCGTGGCCATCGCCCGCAGCATGGTGGCAGGGCCCGAGCTGATCCTCGCAGACGAGCCTACCGGCAACCTCGACTTCGACCTGACCATGCACCTCATGGATATCTTCAAGCAGTTCCATAACTACGGAACCTCGGTGATCATGGCCACCCACAGCCGCGAAGTGCTCGACTGCGTTCCCGGCGCACGCAAGCTGCATCTGGAAAACGGCCGCATACTCGAACCCGAAGAGGCCGCTGCCACCGAAGCCGCCGAAGCGGAGAAGAAGGCATGTTAGGCCGTATCCTCAGGCTTACAGGTCGTGGACTGGGCGACTTCATCGTCCACCCCTTTGCCCACCTGCTCACGCTCACCGCAGTAGCCATGGTGGCCTTTCTGGCCGGATTCGTGCTGCTGACCCTGCACAACGTGAATCTGCAGCTGCTCAAGACCCGCGGACAGGTTGAGTTTCAGCTCTACTGGGCAGAAGGTGCCAAGCAGGACACGGTCCGCAGCGAGTGGAAGACCATCCGGGACATGCAGGCCCTCAAGGAATTCAAGACCTTCACCCCCGGCGATGCGTTGGTGGAGCTGGCCGAAACCCTCGGGGAGTCCGGCGATTTTTCGTGGCTGCGGGATCAGAATCCGCTGCCGTATTCCGCTCTGGCCGCCTTTGAGGTTCCGCCGGACAAGCAGGAAAAAGGCTGGGCCGCCGAGCTGCTCACGGAGCTGAAATCCCTGCCCGGTGTGGAAAAGGTGCACTACGCCCCGACGCAGATGGACCTCGCCCAGAGCTGGGTGGCCCTGACCCGCACCGTGGCATGGCCCGTGGTCGGCTTTCTCGCCCTCGTGGCCGCCCTCGTCGTGGGCAATACCATCAAGCTCTCCCTCATGACCCGACGCGACGAGGTGGAAATCCTCTCACTCGTGGGGGCGCGACCATGGTACATCCGCTGGCCGCTGCTCACCGGCGGATTCATGCAGGGCCTCGTCGGCAGCGGCGCGGGGCTCGGTCTGCTTTTTCTGGCCCAGAATACCCTCAAGGACGCCTTGAACGTCCCGCCGTTCTTCATAGAAGTGAGCTTCCTGCCCCCGGAACAGTGCGCCGCACTCGCCGGCGGCGTCATCCTCGTATCCCTCGCCGCCAGCTGGGTGGCCGTCAGATAACATGAAAAAACGCCACAAACCCCGCAAACGTCGTTGCCCGGCACCACCCGAGCGCTCGGCGCGTATCTACGTCCGCATAGACCCCTCGCAGATCGGCCGCTTCAGGTTTCTGCTCGAAGCCTGCGACAATCTCGGCATTTTCACCGTCGCCGACAAGTACAAAGGCGTGCTGCAACTGCGCTACTCTCCGCAACAGGAAAGGGAATTCCGCGAATTCCTCGACTCCCTGCACGAATCCATCCCGCACGAAATCCTCCACGAAGCACGCGATTAGAGTGTGCCTCCGGCGGGCCCTTCAGGCGGACCCTTTCAGGGGGACCAAAGGGGCGGGCCCCCTTTGGAATCCCTGGGTTGTCAGCGGGGTTGCAGCTGCTAGGGCCATGCGACAGCACAACCCGCGTCCAAGCTGCAACCCCGCTGACGGTGATTTGTGTTCTGTGCGTCTTGGCTGACGAATTCCTGTAGCAGGAGGGAGTGAAGATAGCCCTTCCAGTTCGCATGCTCACCATAAGAACTCCCAGCAACATTCCCAATCTCCGTCAACTCAGCAACCGCCATCAGCCGTCCGCCAAGCCGCCTATGAATTGTGGCTTTCGGAAAGCCGGGTGCGGCTTGGCAATCCAAAAGTTTTTGGGAGATTCTTAAGAACCCTTTTGCAAAAGGGTTCTTAAGCCCTCGGAGAGCCGCCGGAGGCATCCCATGAAAAAAGGGAGGATCGTTCGATCCTCCCTTTTTATTGCCGGATAGCTTTTCCGCTTGGTTGTTTTAGGCCTGTGCGTCGACGGGCTTGCCGACGAATCGCACGGTGAGTGCGACTGCGAGCAGTCCGCCGGGCAGGGTGATGTAGAGCGGCACGCCGAGTCCTGCGGGCAGGTAGCCGAACAGGATGGAGATGGTGGCGACGCTGATGGCGTACATGAGCTGCGTTTTGACGTGGTCTATGTGGTCACACGCCGAACCCATGGAGGACAGGATGGTGGTGTCCGAGATGGGGGAGCAATGGTCGCCGAAGATGGCTCCGGTGAGGACGGCGCCGACGTTCATGACGACGTAGTCCGGGGCCGGGTTCAGGGCGAACGCCAAGGGGATCGCCAGAGGCATGAGGATGCCCATGGTGCCGTAGGAAGTGCCTGTGGCGAAGGAGATGATGGAGCCGAGGATGAAGATGATGCTCGGCAGCAGGAACGCCGGGAGGGCGTCGGAGAGCACGTTGACCAGGTAGGCTGCGGTGCCGAGTTCCTTGATGACGCCGGACAGGGACCATGCCAGCAGCAGGATGACTGCGGTGATGTTCATGGACTTGACACCGGTGACCCATGTCTCGATGGCGTCCTTCACAGGCATGATGCGCTGGAAGACTGCCATGGCCATGCCGACGATACCTGCGATGAGCGCGGCCTGAAACAGAACCACGGATGCGTCGGAGGCGCCGAAGCATTCGCGCATGGCGTCGAAGGACAGGGGCGAGGCGTTGATCTTTTCGAGCAGTGCGGGGTCATCAATGGCGTTGTAGCCGTTGAAATAGAAGCCGAGGAATGCAGCGACGATCAGGGTGCCGATGGGGACAATGGCGTTCCAGATGCTCGGAACCACGTGGGATTCGGGTTCCAGTCCGGTCGCTTCATCGGCGATCATGGGTTTGGCGTTGTCGGCCAGCACCTTTCCGGTCTTGCGGGCGCGGATTTCGGCCTTGCGCATGGGACCGTACTCGCGCAGGAACCAGATGGTGCAGATGATGAAGAACAGGATGAGGATGTTGTAGAAGCGGTACGGGATCGTTTCCACGAACACGCCGTAGGCGTTGGCTTCCACGCCGATGGCGTTGTAACCGTCGCGGATAAGGCCCACTTCATAGGCGACCCAGGTGGAAATCAGCGCGATGCCCGCAATGGGGGCCGCGGTGGCGTCGATGACGAATGCCAGCTTCTCGCGGGAGACCTTGAGCCGGTCGGTGACCGGGCGCATGATCGGGCCGACGGTCAGGGAGTTGGCGTAGTCGTCGAAGAAGATGAAGAGGCCCATGACCCAGGTGACGAACTGGGAGCTGCGGGGGCTTTTGGCGCGCTTGGCCAGTGCGTCGGCGATGGCCTTGGCGCCGCCCATCTTGGAGACGAGGGCGATCAGGCCGCCGATGGCGAGACACTGGAGCACAATGCCCGCGTTCCAGCTGTCGGCCAGCGAGTAGAGAATTTCCATGGACAGGCGCAGGAATCCGTCAACGAAGGCGGAATAGAGATCGAATCCCTTGAGATCCAGCATGAAACAGCCGGAGAAGACGCCGAGAAAGAGGGACAGAATAACGTTCTTGGTAATGAAGGCCAGCACAATGGCGACCACGGGCGGAATGAGGGTAAGCATTCCGAAGGCTGCGGCGTTGGCCGGGCCTTTGGAGGCGTCCGCGGCAAGTGCCGGGAACGCCACCGAAAGCACGGCGAGCGCCATGAGAGCGACGAGCCAGAAGTTCCGTCGTAGCATGATGAGTCACACCTCGCTGTGAAAAAGGGTTAGTGTTGAGCAGAAAAGCAAGATAGACGTAATGAACTTTGTACAAAATTGCAATAAACATTCGTTTGAGGCAGAAAATGGAGTGAAAAATTCGATATGCGGCGGTTATTGCGCTGTTTATTCGATTGAATTATCCTGCCCCATCATCCAAATCGAATTACCCGGAGGTATCCGATGCGTCTTTTTTCCGCACTTGTACTGGCCCTTTCGCTGATGCTGGCCGCACCGGCTCAGGCGGCTCCCAACAAGGTGGTCACGTTCGAAACCAACATGGGGCCGATCATGATCATGCTGTATACGGACAAAGCTCCCAAAACCGTTGAGAATTTTCTGCGCTACGTGCAGGAAGGATTTTATGACGGCACCATTTTTCATCGTGTCATCGACTCTCCGGACATGAAGATCGTGCAGGGGGGCGGCTTCGAGGCCGGAATGCGTCGCAAGCCGGTTCACGATCCCATCGTCAATGAAGCGGCCTTTGCCCTCGACAATGATCGCGGCACCATCGCCATGGCCCGCACCCAGAAGGTCAACTCCGCCACGAGCCAGTTCTTTTTCAACGTGCAGGATAACGACTTCCTGAACGCCTCTTCCGGCAATCCCGGATACTGCGCCTTCGGCAAGGTCATTCGCGGCATGGAAGTGGTCGATGAAATGGTAGCGGTCCCCACGGGACGTCAGGGTCGTTTCAGTGACGTGCCGCTCAAGCCCATCGTCATCAAGAAGGCCTCCGTTCGTCAGTAGATGGAGCGGGATATCCGACAGAAAAAGGGCGACCGCCGCGGCGGTCGCCCTTTTTACAATGAAGCATGTCGCTATTTGCCGCCGGAGGCGATCAGGAGCGTCCGGGGCAGGGAACCTGATGGGAGATGTAGATTTCTCCAAGGTCATGGATGAGCTTTTCGTTGTCGAAAACGTCCAGCACTTTCTGCCGCGCCGCCGGAATGATCTTGGCGCGCAGGTCTGCGTCGGTGAGCAGGCGCTGCATGTTGTCGGCCAAAGCCTCGGGCTGATCCGGCGGGCAGAGCATCCCCGTCTCGCCATGGCGAACCAGTTCCGGCACGCCGGAAACGTCGGTGGCTGCCACCGGGACGCCGATGGCCATGCTCTCGGCCACTACGTTGGGAATGCCGTCGCGGTCGCCGTCTTCCGCCATGCGGCAGCCAAGAACGAACAGGTCCGAACTGCGGTAGTGCTCCAGCACCTGCTCATGGGCGATGGTGCCGGTCATTTCCGTCACGTCGGATAGGTCCATCTCGTGAATCCAGCCTTCCACTTTTTCGCGGTCTGCGCCGTCACCGGCCAGAACGTAGCGAACGTCGAGTCCCCGGTCGCGCAGGATGCGCAGGGCCTTGAGCACGGTGTCGAGTCCCTTCTTGGGCACGAAGCGGGCCACGGTCATGACCGTATACGGCGGCTCGGCCGCCAGGGGTCGCCCTTCGGGGTCAAACAGCTTGAGGTTGATGCCGTGGTAGACGCAGTGAACGGGTTTGTTTGCCGGGGCGATGCCGGAGAGGTGCCGCTCATTGTACTTGGTGCAGGTGACCACGAATTTTGCCAGGTCGAGCTTGTCGAGGATGCGTTCGGGGGCCTGCGTGTATATGTCCTTGGCGTGGGCGGTGAAGCTGAACGGGACTGCCTCAAGGTGCGCCGCATACATCCCCACCGTGGTGGGGGTGTGCGCAAAATGGCAGTGCAGATGCGCCAGTCCCATACCTTTGGCCTTGCGCACCAGAAAACAGGCCTGCATCCAGTGCTTGAGCCACGTGTGCTTTTTGGGAGCGAGTCTGAAACGCTTGGCCATGAGCTTGAGGCCGGAGAAGAATCGTCCGGGCCGCTCGACCATGCAGGCAAGCGTGTTCCACACCATGGCGGGCAGCCCCGCTACCATGGATTCGGGTAAATAGGTGACCCCGGCGCGGATCTCGCGCACGGACCCGTGGGTGAAGCTCTCACGCGGCTCACGCATGGAAAAGATGTGGATGTCGAATCCCATCTTTTCTAGCAGCCTGATTTCGTTGGATATGAAAGTTTCGGAGATTCTGGGATAGCCTTTGAGGACCATCCCGAGTTTCATGCGTTCCGGTTCGTCGCTCATTCTTTGTTGTCCTCGGGCCGGGCATTGCACCGTTCGTCGCGTCGCTCAAGAAAACGTTCGAGCCGTGAGCGCATGAAATCGAGCCCGGTCATGGAAAAGTCGTTCATGGCCTGCTGATAGGGGGAAGGGTCTTCCAACATGGATTCGACCTTCTCGCGCATCAGTTCGGGGTTCACCTTGTTCCATTCGATGAAATCGATCAGGCCGCTTTCCTTGAATACTTCAGCACGGATGAGCTGCTCGCGCCGCGGATTGTCGCGGGGGATGACCAGCGCCGGCTTCTTCAGGGACAGAATCTCGCACATGGTGTTGTACCCGCACATGCCGATGACCAGATCCGCCGAAGCCATCTTCTTTTCGATGTTCTTGACAAAGGGCACGATGCGCACGTTCAGTTTGCGGGCACGCTCGGCCAGAGCGTCGAGCATATCTGATGGCAGGAAAGGGCCGGTGATCATGAGCGTGCGGAAGCCGACCGTTCCGTTCTGCTCAAGCATTTTCAGGTAAGTATCCAGCACCGGGTAGCCGTCGCCACCGCCACCGATGGTGACCACCACCAGCTTCTCCTTGCGTCGCGGCGCCCGGATTTTGGGCACGCGCCGGGGGATGTACCCCGTGAAATGCGTTTTGGCAGCTACATCCTCGGGAAAGCTGTACTCTTTCACCGGGTCAAACATTTCCTGTTCGCCATAAACCCACACTTCGGAATACAGGTCGCGCAGCACTTCGTAATACTTCTTGCGTTTCCATTCCGCACGGGTGCTCTCGGCGTCATCAAGAATGTCCCGGAGTCCGAGCACGATGTCGGTCTGCGGGCGGCATTTGCGGAACCAGCGCAGAATGGGCAGCACCTCGCCCTTGAGTCCTACAGGAACCTTGTCCACCACGAACAGATCCGGGTCGAACGCTTTGGTGGTTGCCGTGATGATCTTCTTGCGAATGCCGATGGCCTTTTTGGGGTCCACCTTGATGGAGTGGGGAACGTAGACCTTGTTGCTCTTCTTGATCATTCCCGGAACACGAACGAAATCAACCCCTTCGGGAACGCTGAAGCGTCCCACGATGGGAGAGCCGGTCACAATGAGAATGTTGACCTCGGGGCTGACCAGATGGCGCGCGATGGCCATGGTTCGGCGGATATGGCCGAGCCCGTAGGTATCGTGCGAGTACATCAGAATATTGAAGGTGCCCGAGCTCATGAAGCCGCCTGGGGAAAAAGTCGATTATGCAAAACAGTGGCACCCTAACTCCGAAGCATCATCCTGTCCATAACTTGGCGCAAAAGAGCCGTTCGTATAGCAGTCACCTTCACGGTGTGCTCTATATTTAAAAGGGTCTGCGAACCAAGTTCCGGCATCACCAAGAGAGTTGAAATCCCCGACAATTCTGCTAACAATCGGTGGCCGCGAGGTTAGCATGGAACAAGGTCTGAAAGACTCCCTTACAAGCATGCTCGACAAGCTTTTCGCACAGGGTGTGGAGTTCTGGTGGCGCGATGATGACGCCGCCGAAGCTTCCCCTGCGCTCGACCGCCTGCTGGAGATATCCGGCAGCAGGAGCTTTCCTTGCGCCCTTTCCGTCATCCCGGCCGCCACCGGTCCCGCATTGGCCAAACGGCTGGAAGGTCATCCGCAAATCACCATCATACAGCACGGTTACGCGCACACCGACCATGCCCCGAAGGGTGCGGGTTCTTGGGAGCTCGGCCTTCACCGCCCCGCCGAGGGCGTGGTGTCTGAGCTTGTTCGGGGCCGCCGCCTGTTAGGCGAAATCTTCGGCTCCCGCTTCGTCCCGGTGCTGGTCCCCCCATGGAACAATATCGCCCCGGAGCTACTCCCGATGCTGCCGGAGGCCGGCTTTATCGGACTCTCCGCCGACGCCGACAATCCGCCCCCGACGACCCTCGATTTCATTCAGGTCCATGCCCATAGCGACCTGCTGCGCTGGAAAAAAGGCCCGGCCCGCTTTGCCGGTGAGCGCAAGGCGATCAATCCCCTTGTGGAAGAGCTGCAACGACAAGCGGCAAGCGCACAGCCCCGTCCTGTGGGCATCCTCACCCACCACCTCGAAATGGACGAGGCGGCGTGGTCGTTCCTTGAATCATTACTGGACGTTCTGAACAGCCACCCGGCCGCCCGGCCCGTATCGGCGGCCCACATATGGCAGGAGAAAAGATGACAGCGATCATAAGAGCCATGGAGATGGACGACGTGGAAGAGGTCTGCAACCTGCTCCACAACCACATGAATCCGGACTTCTCGCCAGAGCGATGGTCCCGTCTGTTCGTGCGCGACTGGTGCATCGCGGAGCCGGAACTCGGGCTTGTCGTGGAAGACAAAGGGGAGATCGTCGGCTTTCACGGCCACGTCTGTTCCCGGCGCTGCATCGGCAACGAGTGGAAACGGTTCGTCAACTTCACCTCGTGGTATCTGCGCAAGGAGTATCGGGGGCAGGGACTGGGAACCGGCCTGGTCAAAAAAGCCATCGAGCGTCGGGACACCACCTACACCGTTTTTTCACTCTCGCCCAAGCGCATAGAACTCTTCAGGAAACTTGGTCTTCAGCCCCTGGATACCCAGCGGCTCGTCTGGAGCAAGCGCGACCCCCAGACCGTCATCTGCGTGGACGACGACCCGGAATCCATCCGCTGGAAGGTCGAATGCGAGCACTCCCGCGTCATGCTCGACAACCTGCCCTTCAACATCAAGCCCTACCTCGTTTCCACCAACTGCAACCAGTGCCTTCTCATCACCAACGAGGCCATCAAGAATGGCGGCGTGCATTACCACGACGTGCTCTACCGCTCAAACCCCGCATTTCTCGCCGCACACGCGCAGGACATCGCCAACGCGCTGCTCAGGGACGACAACCACGTCCTCGCTGCGGACAAGCGTTTTCATCCCGGTCCTCAGCCCCTCGACGCAACTGTGGAAACCATCGCCTCCCCGAGGTTCTATCTCTCGGAAGAAATTCCGGCGGAATGCGTGGACCTGCTCTATTCCGAACTGCAACTGCTGGATATGAAACTGGATTGACCCGTGTTGCCCGTCCGGACAGCGCAGATCACTCCTCGAAAGGCGCTAGAGAGTCGAGAGGGATCAAGTCAGGGCTTCAGGGCCGTAGAGCATCTCCATGAACCGGTCCAGATTGTCGCGCGGGCCGATGGCAATGAGCGTATCCCCGGCATTGATAGGCTCAAGCGAAGACGGATTGTACACCCGCGAGCCGTTGCGGCGCTGAATGGCGACGATGATCAGGTCGAAGTCATTGCGGATGCGGGAATCCATGAGCGTGCGGTTCACGAAAGGCGCGTCATCAGGCACCTTGAGCTCCTCCAGCTGCAACGGCAGCCCACCCTCGGTGCTGATGGCCGTATCAAGAAAATCCGTTATCGTGGGCCGAAGAATATTCTGAATGATACGCACCGCCGCACTGGCATACGGGGAGACTACGTGGTTGGCCCCGGCATGGTAGAGTTTCTTTTCCACACCCTTGGTGTTTGCCCGCGCACTGATGAAAATGTCCGGATTGAGCGCCCGTGCCGTGACCACGATAAAGACATTATCCGCATCACGGTTAACCAGTGAAATGACCGCCTTGGCACGTTCGACTCCAGCCTCGACAAGCGCTTCCTCGTCCGTCGCATCCTGATCGAGATACGTGATGCCCGCCTCTCGGCAACGCATCAAAGCCTGCTCCTCCCGCTCCAGAACCACTAATTCCTTGCCGCTTTGCTGCAACTCGGCGGCAACAATCTGGCCCATCTGACCATGACCGCAGATGATGTAATGATCTGAAAATTTCTGAAGCTTTTTCTGCACCTTGCGCCTCCGATACAATTCCAGCCCGTTGGCATCCAGAAAGATGTTGCCGATAAACGCCGCCGTGGTAGCCACCAGCCCGAACCCGAAAAAAATGAGGATCAGCGCAAAAACGCGACCCTCGTCATGCAAATCGAACGGAGCAACCGTCGTCAATGTCCCAATGGTGAGATACATCGCCTCAATGACGGAAATCTTCTCCAGAAACATGAACCCGACAATGCCGAACACAAAAAGCAGCAGCAAAGAAAACAAAAGAATCTTCGCATACCGTATCTTTCTGGAAATAGAGCTCAAATCCATGCGCAACCACTATTGGTTGAACTGTCCGACTGTCAAGGCAAGCATTCAGCACGAGTTCATGGCGAGGTGCCTCCGGCGACTTAAGACCCTTTTGTGGGACAAACCCAGCAGCACTATGCGTAACCACCTGAAGTCATGTCACGCTATGCACACGATGCTCAACCACAGCGGAATCAAGGAAAGTCATTTATTTAGGGGTTTTACTGTGAGTTATGAACTGTGATACCATGTAAATGACATTCAAGGGGGCGAGGACCTAGGCTGGACCTTTTTGGAAAAAAGGGTCTTGAGAATCTCCAAAAACCTTTGTGTTGCCAAGCCGCACCCGGCTTTCCGAAAGCCGAAGTTCGCTGGCGGCTGATGGCGGTTGTTGAGTTGACAGGGGAGTAACAATGTTGGGGGATTTCTGGTGATAAACCTATGAGTTGAGGAAGTTTTCCTTAACAAACTCCTGCTACAGAAGCTCGTCAGCCAAGACGCACAGAATCCAATTCCCCGTCAGCGGGGTTGCAGCTTGGACGCGGATTGTGCGATCGCATGGACCCGACAGCTGCAACCCCGCTGACAACCCAGGGATTCCAAAGGGGGCCCGCCCCTTTGGTCCCCCTGAAAGGGTCCGCCTGAAGGGCCCGCCGGAGGCACAAAAAAGGCCACCGGATCAATCCGGCGGCCTTTTTGTTGTTCTTAGCGGGATGCCTTACAGTGAGGCGGCGGCTTTTTCGACGGATTCCTTGAAGCCGTCGCGTGCGGCCTTGATTTTTTCGGCCACTTCGGTGTCGTGCAGGGCGATGATCTGTGCGGCGAGCCATGCGGCGTTTTTGGCGCCGACCTTGTCGAGGGCGAGGGTGCCGACGGGGAAGCCCGGGGGCATCTGGACGGTGGCGAGCAGGGCGTCCATGCCGCCGAGGGGCGATGCGGTAAGGGGCACGCCGAGCACGGGCTTGGTGGTTTTGGCGGCCACGGCACCGGCGAGGTGTGCGGCGAGTCCTGCTGCGCAGATGAAGACCTGCACGCCGTCGTCTTCGAGTTCGGACACGAGCTTGGCGGTGCGTTCCGGGGTGCGGTGTGCGCTGCTGACGGTAAAGACGTGTTCGACTCCGAGTTCCTTGAGCAGGTCGGAGCAGGGGCGCATTTTTTCCTCGTCGGAAATGGAACCCATGAAAATGGCTACCTTGGTCATGATCACTCTCCTTTATGCTTGGCGCTTGAGGCCTTTGTCGCCGATGTCTCGACGGTAGTAGCTTTTGTCGAAGGAAATCTTTTCGACAGCTTCGTAGGCTCGTTTCTTGGCGTCAGCGAGGTCGGAGCCGAGGGCGGTTACACCGAGGATGCGTCCTCCGCTGCTGAGTATCTTGCCATCTTCGAGTTTGGTGCCTGCGTGGAAGACCTTGACGTTTTCGAGCTTGTCGGCCTCGTCGATGCCCTTGATCTCCATTCCCTTGGGATAGTCGCCGGGGTAGCCGTCGGCGGCCATGACGACGCAGATGGCGGTTTCGGGGCGCACTTTGACGTCGATTTCGTCAAGGCGGCCTTCGATGCAGGCCATCATGATGTCCACGATGTCGGTGTCGAGCCTCATGAGCAGGGGCTGGCACTCGGGGTCGCCGAAGCGGACGTTGTATTCAAGCACGTTGGGGGTGTCGCCGTCGAACATGAGTCCGGCGTAGAGCACGCCCTTGAAGGGCTGGCCCTTGGCGGCGAGGTGCTGGAGGATGGGCCGGATGACGGCCTCGGCGGTCTCTTCGTATTTTTCCTCGGGCAGGATGGGGGCGGGGCTGTAGGCGCCCATGCCGCCGGTGTTGGGGCCGGTATCGCCTTCGAAGACGGCCTTGTGGTCCTGACTGGAGGGCAACAGGGCGTAGTGTTCGCCGTCGCAGAAGGCGAGGAAGCTGGCCTCTTCGCCCTTGAGGGTCTCTTCGACGACGACTCGGTCGCCTGCGGAGGAGAAGCTCTTGCGGACCATCATGTCTTCGAGCGCTTCGATGGCTTCTTCTTCGGAGGTGGCCACCACGACGCCTTTGCCCGCGGCGAGGCCGTCGGCTTTGACCACGAGGGGCGCGCCTTTTTCGCGTACGAAGTTCTTGGCGTTCACGAATTCGTCGAAGACGCGAAAGGGTGCGGTGGGCACGCCGGATTCGTGCATGACGTTCTTGGAAAAGGCTTTGGAGCCTTCGAGATTGGCTGCGTAGGCGTTGGGGCCGAAGCAGGGAATGCCTTCCTTGTGCAGGGCGTTTTCAAGGCCTAGAACAAGGGGCAGCTCGGGTCCGGCCACGACCAGATCGACCTTGCGATCCTTGGCGAGCCGAACCAGTGCGGGGATATCGTCATCCGGAACCGGGACGTTTTCCCCGGTCTGGGCCGTGCCGCCGTTGCCCGGCGCACAGATGATTTCGTCAACCTTGGGGCTTTGGGCGAGCTTCCAGCACAGGGCGTGTTCACGCCCGCCGGAACCGACAACCAGAACTTTCATGGAACGCTCCCTGTTTGGGTGTTGGGATGTGACGTGGTTTAGGGGAAAACGCCGATTTTTTCAAGACGTGAACGACTGTTTGAACTCCGGATTCCAGACGCGTTCCACGGCTTCGATCACGACGCGCAGCACCGGGTCTTCGTCCCTGCGGCGTCCGTAGGCGAGGCTCAGGGGAATCTCCAGTCCTTCCACCTCGTGACAGTAGATGCGACTGCCGATGCGTCCGGCGGCCTCGGCTTCATCGCGGCGCAGCACGCCCACGCCGCGTCCTGCCGCCACGAGTACCTTGGTGACCTCGTCGCCGTCCACCTGCACGGTGGTCTCGGCCTTGAGCCCCCTCGCGGCGAGGATGCGGTCCAGCAGGCTTTGACAGGGGCAGTCCTTGGCGGTCTGGATCCACGGCAGGGCGGCGAGGTCGCTCAGGTCGCCGTCGCGCACTTCCTGCGCCCACTCCTCGGAGCATGCTGCGTAGTAAACCGTTTGCTCCAGATGGCGGCTGTCGAGGTCCTTGGAGGAAAAGGAGCCGAACACGAAGCCCGCGTCGAGCCTGCCTTGTCGCAGCGAATCAAGGATCTGTCCGCTGGAGCTCTGGAAAAATTGCAGGGTGATGCGCGGATGCCGCTCTCCGAGGTCGCCCAGCAGCTGGACGATGCGCAGGTATTCGGCGTCGGTGTTCAGGCCGATCCGCACGTCACCGACAAGCTCGTCGCTGAGCAGGCGCGCTTCGTTCCCGAAGGATTCTGCCGCGGCCAGCACTTCGCGAGCCTTGGGAAGCAGGCGTCTTCCGGCGTGGGTCAGTTCCATGCCTTTGGGCGTGCGCACGAACAGGCGTGTCTCAAACTCCCGTTCCAGCGCCCGGATGTGGTTGCTGAGGCTTGGCTGACTTGCGTGCATTTTTTCGGCCGCGCGCGTCAAATGTCGCTCTTCGGCAACAGTTACGAGCGTTTTCAGTTGATACAGTTCCATTCCGGCTCCAAAAGGCGATAAAAAATCTCGAACGACATCATAAAACTTAATTATTGGATTGGATGAGGTAAAGCAACTAGATTCCCCGCAGACCGCATTTCAGGCAGGCAGGGCCGATGACCGCATCACCTGTGGACCCGGTCGGCGAGACTCGCTGTAGAGCAGAAAAGCACCTGACCCTAGCGCCGACACCCCGCCAAGACTTCTCCTCCGAAGCAGGCGGACCCAGTGCCTCCAACCCTGCCGAACTGACCGTAACTGACCATGGGAAGATTCGTCATTTACTCTCCTTCCGACGGATTTTCCAAGTAAAAACCCCGGCTTGTGCCGGGGTTTTTCTTTTGTCCTTCGTCTAAATCGACTGTTAGCGCGTCCCGGCCTGTGCGGGGTAGAGCGAGCGGAACCCGTCCTCGATGCGCTTGACGAATTCCGGATCGCGACGGGTGGGATCGGCATAACGCGGGTCACGCATCATCTCCCTGAGCTTCTGGGGACTGACCTCGCCGTCCTCCATGCCTTTGCGTCCCTTGAAGCGTCCTTCAAGCACCAGCGGGGCCATGCGCGCAAAAGCGCTGATCACGGCGGCACGGTTTCCGGCCCGGGTGGATTCCAGCGCGTCCAGCAGCTCCTCGCCGCCAACGGCCAGCGCGGTCTGGCGGGCCTGTTCCAGTACCTTGGGCATGTCGCCGCGATGTGCGTTGCGCAGGGTTTCCATTTCCTGCCGGGAGCGCCGTTCCTCTTCCATGCCGTCCTCATGCATGGTGTCCAGCACACGGGGGATGAACCACTCGAAGAGTCCGGACGCCTGCGTTTCGTTGAGGCCGAGCTGGTGGGAGCGGGCGAGGAATTCCTCCATGAGGTCTTCACGGATCTCCACGCCGTCGGGCAGGTCGAAATCCGGCAGGCGATAGGCGGCCGGAGACTCGGGACGGCCAAGGGCGCTCCAGACTTCCTCCCAGCCCTGCCCGTCGTCTTCCGAGGGCAGAGGCATGTATCCTTCGGGGCGTCTGCCGAGCATGCGCTGGGCGTGGACGAGTGCTTTCACGGCCTCGTCCTTGGTGGCGTATTTGGCAAGCGCCGGATGCTCGCGCAGGGGAATCTCCTGTTCGCCCTGCTCGGTGCGCACGCGCACGGTCCAGTCTTCGGGCAGGCTCTGACGCCAGTCGTTGATCTGTTGTTCGTTCATCGGGGGTCTCCATTCTGCGGGTTGAAGTTGTCGGGGTCGAGCATGTGGCGAACGTGCAGGCTCATGCTGCGTCTGCCCTCGTTGAAGGCCATGCGGCCTGGATCGTGGTTGAAGCTGCTGCCGTGTACGAAGGAGCGCGCTTCGAGATCCGCCAGCACTCTGCGTCCATCGGGCGTTTCAAAGATGCGGCGGTAGCTCTTGTGCAGTTCCAGCGGATCATCAGGCCGCATCGCCACCTCCATTGCCGGGAGCGGGTCCGGCGGGAGAAGTCGCCCCCATGATGACGCTCATGGGATCGCCGCCCGAGGCTTTGATCAGCTCCGTGAGGGCGTTGGATTTGCTCATGTCCGCCTCGGAAAGCAGCTTGGCGATGCCCGCCATGCGTTCCACCGTCTGGGACCGCTGCGCCTGCCCGGCGGACTGCGCCCTGTCGTTTCGTTTCTCGGCCACGGCCTGTTCCGGGAGCAGGTAGTCCGCGGGCACGCCGAAGAGTTCAGCGGCGTGGCGGGCGACACGGTCAGGATCGAAGTTGTCCATGAGTCCGAAGGGATCGCCCTGACCCATGAGCGGGGCCAGATACTGCATTGCCTGCTGCATTCCCTGCGCCTCGTAGCGTTTCTGAGCCATGTTCACGGGAGAGGCGTAGCGGACGGTGAAGTCTTCGGGTTCCATGCCGGAGGGCATGGGCGGCAGGGCACCGGTGCGGGACATGATGTTGAAGACGCGGCGCACCAGCGGCCCGAGCAGTTCGGTCTGGAGCCTGCCGAGCACCGGGCCGAGCACGCGCATCTTTTCGCTCTGTCGGATGACCGCCTCGGTGGCCGAGATGGCCGGACCGTCGGCCGGGGCCAGCTGGTCGCCGAGGAATATGCGGCGGATGGATTCGCGCCGCTGCTCCATCATGCCCTGCGTCGAGCGCAGATCGGCATGGACAGGCAACGCCTCCACGCGGTCGTTTGAGCCTGCGCGGTAGTACGAAAGTCCGCCGGGGCCGGAGCGGATGGGACCGAGGAAGCCGTCGTCCGGCACCATCAGCGGCGGGTCGCTCATCTTCTCCGCCGCCATGAGCGCGGTCTTGGCCATGGCGTTGAGCACCCGGATGTCCGAAAGCGCGGTCAGTCCGGGGCCGCGCCCGTATGTTTCGCCGGACGTCTTGCACCAGCGCGGCACCATGTAGGGCATCTCCAGATAGCCCGACTCTTCCAGCAGGTGGCCGGAGCGGGCTTCGAGATACACACAGCACCACGGGAAGTTGATCACTCCGATGCCGAAGGGATCCCTATCGTCGCGGGGGAAGACCGCGTGCAGTACCTCCACCGTTGATTCGGGTTGCTCGTCGGCCAGCCTGCGGGTCTCGTCGGAGCAGTCGTCGCCCCACTCCTGCACGGCCTGCCGGGCGGTAAGCTCGTAGCGGCGGAAGACGGTATCCACCATGCCGCGCGCATCCTCGGCCACGCATATTTCACCGAGCGGGCGAGTGTTGAAGCGCACCACGCAGTCCGGGTCCGCTTCCACGTACATCACACCGGAGCCGAACAGGGCCACATCAAGATACAGCTCGTGCACGTGGGTCTGGAAGCCGGTGTTCTCACTGTTAAAGACGGCGGTCATGCGTTCCCGCACTTCGGTCAGGAAGGTGCGAACATCCTCGCGGTCGGCAGTTTCGCGATCCGCGGGGTGTATGTCGAACCACGGCACGGCCGGATTGGTGAGCAGGCCGCAGAGTGCGGACGAGAGCAGTTCCAGCGAATGGGACGGGGTGGAATCGAAGATGCGGTCTTCCCCCTTGACCGGAGCGTTCGCCTCGCCGAATCGATCCTTGCGCGGCAGCACGTAGGCGGCGAGTTCGCGCCACGTCGGAACCCAGCGTGCCCGCCGTTCCTCAAGCCTGCCGAACCGTTCTTTGACGGATTCGGCCAGTTCCTTGTTTTCCATATCAGCCTCCCAGCGTTTCCTTGAGCCGGGAGTCGTCGTCGGGGTCGCGCGTCATGCGCGCGAGGGCGGGCTGTCTGGCCTTGGAGGATTTCAGGCGCTTCTCTTCCAGAAGGGCCGCTTCGCGACGACGTTCGCGCTCCTTTCGCCGTTCGTCGGCCTCGGCCTGACGCTTTTCCTTTTCGCGCCGTTTGCGCTGTTTTTCCATGATGTCGGCCTGAGAGGACCGTGAGGAGCCTCCGCCTCCGGCGAACTGCGACGCCACCGTGAGGGCCGAGGATACAAGCGATGATGCACCACCCATGATCTGCCTCCTTTGCGGGTTGTGATTGCAAGAGGCGGTCAGTATAGCCCCGGTCCGCCACAGGAGGCGTTTCGGGGTGGAACACGGGTGTTTCGGGGGCAACATTCCCTGTTGACAGGGCGTGCGAAAGTATTCCGGCACGGAACCGGAAAACAGGAGAGGAAGGGCTGGGCGAATTATTCTTCGAAGATGAGACTGCGGATGATGGCGTTGGAGACGAGCATGCCGTTTTTGGTGAGCTTGAGCCTGCCCTGAACGATTCGAACGAGATTTTCGCGGTGCAGCGCGGTTATGAGCCTTTCCTGCCGCTTGACGAGGTCGTATCCAGCGCGTTCGCGAAACGCCTTGAGGTCGAGTCCCTTGGCGGTGCGCAGGGAAAGCATGACCATTTCGCGCAGCAGGTCGGCGTCCGAGAGTTGCTCGAAGTCGTCTCCGGCGAAGGCACCGCGCACGGCGGCGTCGTATTCGTCGAGGTACCGGGGATTGGTGAAGCGCCTGCGGCCGATGGTGGAGACCGAGGACGGGCCGAGGCCGAGGTAATCGCGTCCTTCCCAATAGCCGCTGTTGTGGCGGCTGGCAAAGCCCATGCGGGCGAAGTTGGACACCTCGTAATGCATGTAGCCCATGGACTCCAGATATTCGGCGCCGTAGATGAACATGCGGCCCTGCTCCGTGTCCGAAGGCAGGGTGATCTCGCCGGATTCGAGCATTCGCGTCATGGGGGCCTTGGGCTCCATGGTCAGGCTGTAGGCGGAGATATGTTCCGGCTTGAGCTCGGCCACTTCCTTGAGCTGGTCGATCCAGCTCTTGAGCCGCTGGTCCGGCAGGCCCCATATGAAATCGAGGCTGATGTTTCCGAACCCGGCATCACGTGCCTGATGAAAGGATGAGACCGCCATTGCCGATGAATGCGGCCGGCCCAGCAGGGCGAGGTCCTCGTCCTTGAGCGACTGCACGCCGAGGGAGAGGCGGTTGAAGCCCATGGAGAGCAGGGCCCGGAACCAGCTGGTATCGCAGGCGGAGTCCGGGTTGGCCTCCAGCGTGATCTCCATGCCTTCCTGAAACCGGAAGTGCTTGCGTAGCGTGCGCATGGTCTCGTCGAGCTTGCCGAACGGATAAAGACTCGGCGTGCCGCCGCCGAAATAGACCGTCTGGAGTTTTGGCTTCTTGAGCCGCTTTCCCCAGAGGGCGATCTCCTGCTGGAGCACTTTGTGATACCACGCGAACTTGATGTCGTCGAAAGCCTGCGAATGGAACGTGCAGTAATTGCAGCGCGAGCGGCAGAACGGCACGTGGATGTAAAGCAACATGCCGCCGGGCGCGGGTTTTGCCGCCTTTGAGCCGCCGGACTGGTCGGCGAGGAAGGGAAAGGCCGGGGCCACCTGCGTGCCCGGCTTATGGGTCCCCGGCATCAGCGGCGTTTCCACGAGGGCCGCTGGCGGAAGACCACGGTCCCAGCATAGAGGAAGTACAGGCCGATCACCAGATCCAGCAGATACAGCGGCGCACTGACCGGGGTTTCGAAAGCCTTGCCCAGAATGACGGCCGCGCCGAAGTTGAGCACGGTCAGGCCGCCGTTGACCACCATGAGGATGCTTGCGCCCCATGTCGCCACCACCTGTCGCCGCCACGTGAACCACGCGAGGATGAGATAGACCGCAAGGGCGAGCCCCTGTGTGCGCGCCATTTCCATATCCCCGGCGGACAGGGCGCTGCTCAACTTCATCAGGGGATTGAGCACGAAGGCGAAGAGGATGACTTCCAGCCTGAATATCTTGCCCACGGGCGAGCGACTGAGGTCGATCATTCCCCCCTCCCGGAGTTCAGTTCGCGGTGATAGCGGTCGAATTCGCTGTGGATGCATCCGCAGTACTGCTGACGGTAGATGCCCCACTCCTTGGAAGTCTCGATGCCTTCCTTCCAACCCGTGCGGAAGTCCTCGTAATGAAATGCGGTTTTGGGCGTGGCCATGTCTTTGCCGAGCGCGGCGATTTCGTCGTGCTTCTGCATCTTGCTGTAAAGCAGCGTGGAGCTGAAGAAGGGAAATCCGCCGCGCTTGGCGATGGATGCGGTGCGCTCCAGCCGCATGGCGTAGCAGTGGAAGCAGCGGTTGTCCTCGCGCCAGGCCACGGCCCGCAGGAAGTCGCGCGGCGCGTACTCGTCATCCTTGACGATGACCTTGACCCCGAGCCGTTCGGCCACGTCAAGACAGCCGTCGCGCCGCTTCACGTATTCCGTGAGCGGGTGGATGTTGGGGTTGTGGAACAGCCCCGTGACCGCGAATCCCTGATCCTGCAGCGAACGGATGACGCTGATGGAGCAGGGGCCGCAGCAGATGTGCAGAAGAATTCTCTTATCCATGACGACTCGCCGCCCGAAGTGTCGGGCAGGGGCAGTGTGCGATGCTTCGACGCGCTTGTAAAGGGCGTTCAGTGCGAATACCGCTTCAGAATATCGGCATAGGCGTCTGTTTGCTTGAATCGTTTGAGTTCCCGCGAGAACTCCTCGACGAATTCCACGGAAACCGTCTCGCGGCTGAAGAGAGGGTAAACATGCCGCGTTCCGATGGCTTCGCCCACAGGGTGGATGTCCTCCTGCAGCCGAAGTCGTTTGAGTATCCAGAGTGCGTTGTCATTGTCCGCAATGATGGCGTCAAGCCGCTGGTTGGCAAGCTTGCGAATGTTGGTTTCGTCGGAACTGACTTGCTGGACCCGGGCGCGTCGCTTCAAGTTGTCGAGGTAGCCCTCAGGGTATTGATACCCGAGCACGACACCTACCCGAGCACCCTTGAGATCGATGTCTTCCCGTATGCGAGAGTCGCTTCGCGTAAAGATTCTCCACGAGGCGGTGAGGATAGGCTCACTCGGATAGATGAGCTTCCGCTCCCGTCCAGCCGTGCGGACGCCTGAGACCAGCACGTCGAGATCGCCCCATTCCAGCAGCTCAAGGCCGCGCTTCCACGGCACCTTTTCCACTTTCGAAATGTCCTTGCCCATATTGCGGAGCACACTGCGCGTCACGTCAGCCGAGATGCCGAAGAGTTTTCCATTGACGAAGAACTCGTAGGGCGGCCATTGGTCAGCCCCCAAGCGCAACAGCTTCGGACCCGCATGGGATGCGGGAGTGCCGAGGCACAGCAGCAGGCTTGCCGCCACTGCGAATATGAGCAGAAGATATTTGCGCATGGTTTCATCTTAGCGCAAAAAGCCCCCCGAGAACAAATGAACTCGGGGGGCGGAGTGTGATAATGTGCCGATCCTGCGCTAGTGGCCGCAGATGCTTGGCTCTATTTCCACCTGAATGGTCTTGCCGCAGCGGCTGCCGAGCCGTTCCAGCACCTCGCGCTTGCTGTTGAGCAGGTAGAGCGCCAGTTCCTGATGGCAGGGGTAGACGAGCTGGTCGGAGCAGTCGGATTTGCTGAGCATACGGTGGATGTCCTTGAGCGCGGACAGCGCCTGCCATTCCATGTTGCGGCGGATGCCGGTGCCGCCGCAGCAGGGACAGGGTTCGGTGCTCAGGGAGATGGCCGAAGAGCCGAGCCGCTGGCGGACCACTTCCATGAGCCCGAAGCTGGAGATGCGGCCGACGTCCGTGCGGGCGCGGTCCACCTTCATGGCGGAGCGCATGGTCTTCTCCACTTCCCGACAATGTTTCGGATCTTTCATCTCAATGAAATCGATGACGATCTGCCCTCCGATATCGCGCAGACGGAGTTGCCTGGCGATCTCCTCGGCGGCTTCCATGTTGGTCTTGAGCGCCATCTTGTGGAAGTTGCGTTCTCCGCCGATCTTGCCGGAGTTGATATCCACGGCGGTGAGGGCTTCGGTGGCGTCCACGACCAGTCGTCCTCCGGAGGGCAGGGTCACTTCGCGGGAGTACACTTCCTGAATCTGCTTGGTGATGTTGAAGCGTTCCCACAGGGAAAGCTCGGGGTCGGAGTGGAGTTTCACGAGGTTGGGTTTTCTGGGGAAGGTCAGGGCGGCGAACTGCTTGACCTCTTCGAAGGTGTCGGCGTCATCCACCCATATCTCGACCACGTCGGAGGTCAGGTAGTCACGCACGGAGCGGGCCGCGAGGTTCAGTTCCTTGTAGACGATGGAGGGCGCCTTGACCTCCTGCGCCTTCTTGCGGACGTCCTTCCAGAGCCGGTTGAGGTACTTGTAGTCACGCTCCAGCGCGGCCTTGGACTGTCCCACTGCGGCGGTGCGGGCGATGAGGCCCACGCCTTCCTCGGGGGTCATGGTTTCGAGTATGCTCTTGAGGCGGTTGCGTTCCTTCTCGTCCTCGATCTTGCGGGAGACGCCCATCTGGTCGCGTCCCACGGTGTAGACGAAGCTGCGTCCGGGCAGGGAAAGGTTGGTGGTCAGGAACGCTCCCTTCTTGCCGGTGGGTTCCTTGACCACCTGCACGAGCATTTCCTGTCCCGGCTTGAGCACCTGCTGCATGAGCGGATACTTGGCGCCTTTGCGCAGCTTGTAGCTGCCGGTGTAGTATTCGGGATGGACTTCGTCGATCTGGAGAAAGCCGTTTCGTTCGGCCCCGTAGTTGATGAACGCGGCCTGCAGGCCGTTGTCGATGTTGTGGATATAGCCTTTGTAGATGTTGCCGCGCGTCTTTTCCTGATGCGCCATCTCCACATAGTATTCCTGTACGCGGCCTTCCTCGGCCACGACCACCTCGACCTGTTCGCCCGGCAGAACCGAGATGAACATTTTCTGCCGCTTCTTTTTTGCGGTCATGTTTTCCTCTCAATGAAAAATCGTTGCAAACCAAACGAGGCGGCTAATCGCGCATCTCGCGGCCCGCGCCGTGGTAGAAGGTGCCGTCCGGGTCCCTGCGGGCGACGAGTTCTCCCCGCCGCTCAAGTTCAATGCACAGGTTTTCCATTCGGTTCTCTCCCACGCCGAGCGCCTGCGAGAGCTGCGCGGCGGTCTGCGGCCTGCGGTCCAGCGACGAAAGAATCATCTCGATGATCTGCTCGTCGCGAAGAGCGTCCTGACGCACAACCTCCCGCTCGGTGGCCGGAACCTCCCCGGCCTCCAGCGCCTCGCGCCAACGAACAACGGTTTCCGGGTCGGCGGCCAGTGCGGACCGCTCGGTGCCGGGGCGACTCAGGGTCACCACGTCCACCCGATCAAAAGCGTTGCGTCGGCAGAAATCAGCCAGCAGGTCCAGGTTCCTGTCGGAATCGTTCACTCCCCGGACCAGCAGAATTTCCAGAAATATCTTGCCCCTGAATTCCTTACGGAACTGTTCGAGGCCTTGACCCACGGTCTCGGCTTCCACGCCGGGAACGGGGCGGTTCACGCTTCGGAACTCGTCCTGAACGAGCGAATCGAGCGACGGAAGGACCACGTCCGCCTGCGCCAGTTCGGCGCGTACGGTGGGGTCGGGCAGAAGGGTGGAGTTGGTGAGCACCGCCACCGGAACGCCGGGGAAGAGCTTGCGGGACTCTTCTATGACGTACGGAAGTTCGGTGTTGAGGGTGGGTTCCCCGAGGCCGCCGAGCGTGATCATCTCGGGCGGTTCATGCCCTTCGTCCTTCCATCTTTCCAGCTCGTCGAGAATGTCCTCGGCGGGAATGTACGGAGCGCGGGCAATGGTCAGCTGCCGGGTGGCGCCCACTTCGCAGTACACGCAGTCCATGCTGCAGATGCGACCGCCAAGCAGGTCCAGCCCCAGCGAACGGCCGAGACGACCGCTCATGACCGGACCGAATACATATTTGTAGCCCATGCGACTCCTTGCATGGCCACCCGGGAACGAAACCGGGCAGCAAGTTTTCTCAATAGCTTATCTAAACCATGTGTTGAGATTGTCAAGGGAGAGCTTGACTTGCGGCGACTTTGACCATAGGGCAAGGGCATTCAAAACGCCCGGAGGCCTTTAATGATCGAAACCGGACAGCTCGTGCTGCTCATCAGCCGCAAGAACAAGCGGTACATGCAGAAATTCGACCCTGAAGGGGAACTGCACACCAACGAGGGCAAAATCCTCATGTCGGACGTGGCCGAGGCCGGTTTCGGCAAGTATGTTCATTCCCATCTCGGCAGACCGTATCTGGTGCTCAAGCCTACGCTCTACGATCTCATCAAGAGCGTGAAACGGCAGACCCAGATCATGTATCCCAAGGAGATCGGCTATCTGATGCTCAAGCTGGGCATCGGCCCCGGCTCCACGGTCATCGAGTCGGGCACCGGCTCCGGCGGCCTGACCACCGCCCTTGCGTGGACCGTGGGCGACACCGGTCGTGTCATCACCTACGAGCGGCGTGAGGAGTTCTACAATCTCGCCAGAAAGAATCTGGAGCGCGTTGGTCTCAGCCACCGCGTGGAGCAGATCAATCAGGACATCACCGAAGGATTCCGCCACAGCGGCGCGGATGCCCTGTTCCTGGACGTACGCACCCCGTGGGAATATCTCGACAGCATCCCGGATGCCGTCATCCCCGGCGCCATGTGCGGCTTCCTCCTGCCTACCACCAATCAGGTGAGCGAGCTGCTGCACGGGCTGGAGCGCGGTCCGTTCAAGAGTCTTGAAGTGCTCGAAATCCTCGTGCGCCAGTGGAAGCCCGTGGCCGAGCGTCTGCGCCCGGACGATCGCATGGTGGCCCACACCGGCTTCCTCGTGTTCGCCCGATACATGCAGCCCATGGAACGTCCCAAAATCGAAGCGCCCGAACCGGCCGAACCAGAAGCCCCGGAAAACGGTGGGGATCCGGCCGAAGAGTAAATCTTCGCTCGACGGCCTCCCGCAACAGGCCGAAATATAGTCATATCATCAATCGGTGCGACGCCCTGTGCGTCGTACCGATTTTCTTTTGATGGCAAATCGTAATACAATTCGTTCAGCGAACCGTGAACATCAGGCTGTCGGTACGGCCCTGCTCGTCCGTGACGGAAACAGAATGGATGCCCGGCCGGGCGCGATGGAACAGCTTGCCGCCCCCGTTGCTTTTCCCGGCGAAACGGTTGTCCACGTACCACCACAGCGGGCGCTCCGGTTCCGTTGTGGCTGCTTCGAGCGCGATCTGCTGGTATTCTGAAGGCGTATCGTCGCGCAGCAGATAGGGGGTGTTTTCGGAGGGTGAGGTTATGGACGGTCCGCCGTCTGGAATCCCGGTGCAGAATGGACTTGGTTTCGGCGGTGTCGGGACCGGCTTGTGCTGGGCGGCGAGCCACGCCGCCAGTTCCGGCGGGACCGTGCGTGTCACAACGGATTCGGCGGGACGCTTTAGCAGACAGTCTCCCTGAAGGCGCAGGCCCGACTTGGCGTCCACCAGTACGCGCTTGTGGTCCGTGCACCGGGACAGGGTCACGCGAGGCCCGGCAACGGATTCCACGGTCTCGGGGCAGTCCGGTCCGGCGGGCAGGCGGCTGGCGGCGCAGAGCCTGACAGTGCGCAGTTCGGGGGCTTCGGGGAGATGCAGGTCGCGGGAGGTGGGCTCCAGCGCGCGCAGAACGTTGAACAGCAGCGGCCCGGCGTGTCGGCTTCCCGAGATGCCCTTGACCGGCGTGCCGTCCGGGTTGCCCACCCATACCCCCACGGCAAGCGTCGGGCCGAAACCCACGGCCCATGCGTCCCGGTGCCCGAAGGATGTCCCGGTCTTCCACGCCGCGGCGGGCCGGTCGCGCGTGAGCCGCCACGAATCGGGCATGTCCGGCCGGGCCACGTTCGTGAGTATTTCCGAAACCATGCGTGCCGCTTCCGGGCTGAACAGGCTCGTCGCGGGGCCGGGTTCTCCCGGAGCGATGCGCCACGGTCGGTGTTCGCCCCCCTGCGCTAGCGTGGCGTACAGGTTGACGAGGTCCATGAGTCGTACCTCGCAGGCTCCGAGCGCCAGCGGCAGCCCGTAGGTGGCAGCGGGCCGGTCGATGCTCTCCAGTCCCCCGTTGTTCAACAGGGTGTGAAAGTCGTCCAGACCGGTTCTGGCCAGCAGCCGCACTGCCGGGACATTGAGGGAACGCGACAGGGCGTGTGCAGCATCCACTTGTCCGGAGAACGTCCCGGAATAATTGTCGGGGCGGTACCCGGCATAGTCCGTGGGCACGTCCAACAGCCGCGCCCCGGGCAGGGCCGTGCCTTTGTCGAAGGCCAGCGCGTAGAGAAACGGTTTGAGCGTGGAGCCGGGCGAGCGGGCGGCGAGAGCGTTGTTGACCTGCCCTTGCGTGCGGTCGTCGAAGAAATCCGCGGAGCCGGCCAGCGCCAGCACCTCGCGCGTGCGTCGGTTCAGCACCACCACGGCGGCGTTCTGCAAGCCCTGCTGTTTGATGCGGGCGGCGTGGCGGGCCGTGAGTCGTTGCACCACTCGCTGGCTGTCGAGGTCGAGGCTGGTTTCGAGGACCGTGTCGGATCCCAGACGGTGCCTGGCAAGCAGGGTGAAGTGGGGGGCAAGCATTCGGGAGTTGCGCCGCGAGGCCACCATGGGCTGCCGTTTGGCGCGTGCCGATTCGGTGGGCCCGATGATGCCGCGATGCAAAAGGGTCTCAAGCACCCGGTCGCGCACGCGCCGGGCCGTTTCCGGATGCCGGGCCGGGTCGTAGCGACTGGGTGAGCGCGGCAGTACGGCCAGCAGGGCGCATTCCCCCAGCGAAAGTCGGTCCGGCGGTTTGCCGAAGTAGATGCGCGAGGCCGCGTCCACGCCGTAGATGTTGCCGCCGAAAGGGGCCATGTTCAGGTAGATGCGCAGCAGCTCGTCCTTGGTGTGGTGCAGGGACAGCTGCATGGCGCGGAAGGTTTCGATGATCTTGGCGCCGAGAGTTCGGGGCCGGGGTTCGGCCATCCGAGCGATCTGCATGGGGATCGTGGATGCGCCCGAGACCACGCGGCCCTGCGTGAGGTTGCTCCATGCCGCGCGTATCACCGCCAGCGGGTTCACGCCCGGATGCAGGCGGAACCAGCGGTCTTCCGACTCGATGAGCGCGGTCACGAGTTGCGCAGAGATGTCCTCAAGCCCTGTCGGGAAGCGCCACATGCCGTCCGAAGCCGTGAAGCGGCGTAGCTCGACACCGTTCCGGTCCAGCACCCGCACCCCGGCCGGGGGCGAGAGTCGTTCCTGCGGAAACGGGAAAGCCGCGTCGAGCACCAGAAAAGCCCCGAAAAACAGGAGCAGCAGCGCGACAATGCGCAGCATCCTGCATCCGGTGCCTCCGGGGGCGGAGCAGCGGTGGACAGGCTTCACGGCCTACTCCTTGACGGTCACATCGGTCCGTCCCACGGCACCCTCATCCGACTTGGGGCCGAGGGCGAAAATCGACGGGTCGTACATGGCTTCCGCCTGAACCGGGGGCAGGGCGAAGCTGCCGGGAGTAATGGCCCGCAGCTGGGAGTATCCTGCGTGCCAGACACCGCCATTCAGATCCGTGAAGAAGAGGATGCGGTCGTCGCGCAGGTCCTGATGCCCCCCCAGCGGGCGTTCCTTTTCCCCGGAGAAGGTCGCGGTTTCCGAGGATTCGAGCCTCGGGTTTTCCACTTCCATTCCGGCTGGGAGCAGTGCCTGCACCACCACGTTTTCCACGTCGGTTTCGGCGCGCACCTCGGTCTTCATGATCAGAAGCGTTCCCTGCTCAACCGTGGCGATATCCACAGGACGCCCCTGTCTGTCGAGGAAGGTGCGCCGTACGTTCAGCCCGTTGCTTGCGGCTTCCGCCTTTTGCGGAATGCCTCGCGTGGTCGCTGACCAGAACGCCGTGGTTTCAGGGCTGTCCAGTCGGAGTTCCAGAGCGCCTCCTCCGTCAAAGGTTCGGGCGAAGGTCTCGGCGTTCTTGAACGGATGATCCGTTCCGGCCTGAACGAGGGCGCCGGAAAGCGGTGCCGCATCCCCGAGATCCAGAGCTTTGCCTACGGCCGCAAAGGCCAACGCGTTTTCCTGCGTGGTTCCCCACGGATTTGCCGCCATCAGGCGCGAGACGTTTTCGGTCAACTGCGGTACGAGCCGGTCGTCCGGTGCGGCGTCGGCAAGGGTCAGCAGCATCAGGGCGTTGTCGCGCAGCTCGGAGCCCATGTCGCCGCCGGAAGCGCGGCCAGCCTTCATTTGTGGCAGCTCCGCCAGTAGCGCGTTGTAGGATTCCATGTCGCCGGACAGGGCATAGGCGCAGGCCAGCAGGGTGCGGTCGGCGGCCGAGAGCCGGTTCTTGCGGTTGTCGCGCAGCTCGTCCATGGAGCCACGGTCCGGGCTGCCCGCCTTGGCGAGGTTGAACAGGGCGTAGGTTGTCGTGCTGAAATCGGAACCGCGCTGTGCCCCGAGGGTGCGCATGTGCCCGAGGGCGCGCTGAAGCATCCCCGGAGAGGTGAATCCGGCCTGCTTCGCTTCCAGCAGGAAGTGCGTGACGTACGCGCTGACCCACGGATGGGAGCGGGTGCCGCCGGGCCAGAAGGCGAACCCCCCGTCACCGCTCTGCATGGAGAGCAACCGCATGATGGCGGACTGGACCATGAACGCCGGGCCCTTTTCATCCACCGCGTCAGGGGCCATGGCCCGGGCGAGGTCGCCGAAGCGTATCAGCGGGAACGCGCGTGACGCGGTCTGTTCGGCGCATCCGTACGGGTAGCGCAACAGGTTCCGCAGTTTGCCCGCGAAACGGGTCAGAGGCATGGTACCAACGCTGACCTCGCGGGTCACTGTGCCGGGCACGAAGCCTTGTGCCGCCGGGACCAGATCGCCGGAACCCTTGATGCTGCCGAAGGCTGCTTCGCGCTTGTAGGGAAGCGCCGGGCGGACGGGCAGTTCCACGGTCACGGATCGCGACTCCCCTCCGCCCTCGGCGGTGATCGTGACGGTCCCCTTGCCGCCAGCGCCTGAGGCGGCGGTCAGCGGCAGGTGGACGGTCTGCTCTGCTTCGTCGGCCAGTTGCAGGGTCATCCCCTTGGCATTGCTGGAAAGTGCACCTTGAGCCTTGACTCGCACGGTGATGCCCGCTTCGGAGCCGAGATCGTTGCGCACCGTCACCGGCATCCGTACTGAGTCGCCGGGGGCCATGAATCGCGGCAGGGTCGGAGTGAGGGCGATGGGAGCGCGAACGCGCGTCATATGGCGTGCCGCGCCAAAGCGTTTGCCGTCGAGGCCCACCGCCATGATGCGGAGCGCGCCCTGAAAATCGGGGAGCTTCGCGGTGTAGCGGACCGTGCCCTCGGCATCGGCCGTCAACGGGCCGGACCAGAAGGAGACAGGCTTGACACGGCGGATGCCCTCGGTGCGCATGAAACGGCTTTCGGCCATCATGGCCATACCGCCGCCCGCGTCCGCCCGGCCCATGATGCGGGCCAGATCAGGGTACAACAGGGCGAAGGTGTCGTAGCTGCGCACGCCCAGCGCCCGTCTGGCGTAGAAGAAGTCGAACGGGTCGGGATCGTCGCTGCCGGAGAGCTGCATGATGCCCTCGTCCACGGCCGCCAGCGTGACTACGGCACCGGGCTGCGTCTTGACCGTCATGGTCATTTCGGTTTCCGGTCGCACTTCGGCGGGTGCGTCCACGTTGATCTCCATCCTGTTGGAAAGATTGTCCACGAGCAGCGGCGTGACGCCGAAGGCGCGGCCCACCGAACCTTCCGGCACGTCCCCGGCCCTGCGGATCAGCATGGCGGTGACATAGGCGTTGGGCGCGTAATGCGCCTTGACAGGCAGGGTGACCTCGCCGGTGTTGCCGTCGAGCTGTACGGTCTGCGAGTGATGTACTTCGTCGCCCTCCACGGTGACCAGCAGACGGCCCGGGAACGGAGCGCGCACCTGTACGGTGGCAGTGTCGCCCGGATCGTATTGCTCCCGGTCCGTGACCAGCTCGATGCGCGCGGGATTTTCCAGTGCCCACGGTGAGTATCCCCAGCCGCCGCAGAAGAACTCCGCTTGAGCCGAGGCCCCGGTGCGGGGCGACGAAATGACCGCGCGGTAGCTGCCGTAGGACGGGGGAGTGAAGTCCACGCTGCCCTCGGCCTTGCCAGCTTGAATGACGGTCTCTGAAATCAGTTCCGGGTCGTTGACCGATTCGTAACGGTACCCGCTGGAAGGCGACTTGCGGACCACCGTGCGCCAGCGGTCCCGGTAAAAGGCGGCGCGTAGTTCCCCATGCTCCGTCGGGGTACCGGAGGGGTCGGTGGAAATAAAATCGAAAGTTAACGGTTGCCCATATTCATACCCGTTTTTATTGAGCTTGCGGATTCCGATATAGGATTCGTAAGGGTGTATCGTCACCCTCTTGCGGGCCATGACGCCGCGCCCGCCGGACTCGCTGACGCGACCGAAGATGGTGGCGGTCAGGGCGGAGGGCGGTGTCAGGCCGTCGGGAACGGGGATCTCGAATTCGGCATGGCCGTCTTCGTCAAGCACGGTGTTACGGCTGAAGACTTCCTGCGGCTCAAAGGGCTGGTCCGGGTTGCCGAACACGTAATCGGAATAGCCCGGAGCGGTGAAAGGAGCGGATTCCAACCGGACGCGGGCGGTGACGGGCAACTTGGACGCGGGCGGACCGAAGAGGTAGCTGGAGCGCACCTCGGCCTTGATGGTCTGTCCGGGCCTGAAGGTGTCGTGGGCGGTCTTCACCTCGACCTTGATACGGTCCGGCACGAACTCCTCCACCTTGAAATCAAGGGTGCCGATGCCGCGGTCCCCGGCCCTCAGGGTCAGGCTGTGGCGGCCGGTGAGCGTATAGTCGGGCAGAGGAATCTCAAAGGCCGCAGAGCCGTGTTGATCCGTGGTCAGGCGTACCTTGCGGATTTCGCGGCCACGCGGGTCGTGCTGCACGAGCACCAAAGGCATTTCCGGCGGTACGGTCAGGTCGTCCTTTCGCACCACGGCCAGTCCCTTGAGGGTCTCGCCGGGGCGGTACAGGTCGCGCTCGCCGTACAGGTAGGCGCGCAGGCCGGAGGGCACGCTCTGCGAACCGGAAACGTCCAGTCCGGTAGTGTCCACTTCGAAGCGCGACGGCAGCAGGAACGTGAAGTCGCCGCCGGTGCGTTCTGCCAGAATCAGGTAGGGGCGCCCTTCCTCATCATCAGCGGGCAGCGGCAGGGAGGCGCTCCCGGCCCGGTCCGTGCGGGTGCGCGCCAGTTGCTGGTTCTTGTCGCTCACCAGCGTCAGCCGGATTCCGGAGAGCGGTTCAAGCGTCGTGTTGGACACGGCCCAGACCAGAAAGCGGTCCTTGCCGCGTTTGGCCATCAGGCCGATGTCGGAAACGATCATCCAGCGCTTGGCTCCGTTCTGGCCCTTGATGGATGCGCTGACCTTGAACAGGCCGCGCTCGCCTTCGGCAAACGTGTCGCCGAACTGCAGGGGCAGGCGCACGCTCTCGTTGCGCTTTGCATCCACCGGGACGGAACGTTCCATGACCTTGCCGCCAAGGCTGTAGGGAACGCCGGAGTGGTTCCAGTCGTTGTCGAAGATGCGCCAGCCGTATTCGCGCAGCATGGAAAAGAGGTTGTTGGGGTAGACACGGTCCACGCGCACCGTGATTTCGTCCGTGTTGACGGCATCCAGCGCCAGACCCGCGCGGCGGCTGTCGGGCAGGAACAGCCCCTGCCCCACGAATCCCACGGAGGGCGGCAGGTCCGGCACGGTCACTGTGACGGTCGCGCCTTCGGCCAGTTCGGCCCCGTCCGCGGCGGTCAGGCCCTGTTGCAGGCTCACGTCGTACCGCTCGCCGGGAGTGAATCCGCCCTGAAGTATCAGCCTGTCGCCATCCGCGCGCAGGTTGAAGTCCGCCTTCGGGGAGACCGAGACGTGCCCCGCGGCTTTGCGCGCGTCCATGGGTGTGGAGAAGGTCAGCCGGATGCCGGTTTCGCCGCCGGATGCAAAGGGGTCGGCACCCCGAAATGTCAGCACCGGATTCAGCTTCAGTTCGATCTCGGCCTGCGAGTCGCGGTCCAGCGCCAGTTCCGAGCCGGAGCGCTTCAGGCCGCTCTTGAGGGTAAGGCTATAGGTGGCCCCGTCCGGAGTCTTCTCCACCGGATCGGAGCGAAGCTCCATTCGGCGGGAACTCCACGAGGTGGTCACCTGCAACGGCAAGGCTTCGCCGTCTGAATCCGTGAGGGTCGCGTTTTTCAGCAGTTCCTCGGGGGAGACGGGAGCAGTGAAGCGGACGAAGGTAGAAATGATCGCAGCACCGGGGCGTGGCCCTGCCTGTTCGCGCATGCGGATTTCCTCCACGCGGAACGTGCCGGTGCGCAGCGTGAATTCGGTCTCGCCGTCAAGATTCAGGGCCGGAGCCATCTTCAGGGTGTATTCGGCGTCCTGCGCCAGCGGGCTGTCGGCACGAAAGCGCAGCAGATACGGGTTGCTCCACTCCCACTCGCCACCGGTTTGCGGTTTGAGCGTGGCCGCCTTTGCGGCGGGGACGGCGTCGGTGTCCACCGGGGCGGTCAGCTCCACTTCAACGCCGGAGCGGTCCGGAGCCGTGCGGGCCTCTTTGACCGAGGGTGTGGGCGGAATTTCGGGCATGGGGCTCAGGTGCACGATCCACGCGGCCTGTGCGGCAACAAGGATGCACAGCACGGCAATGACGGCGGTCTTCAGATTGTCGGCGGTCATGGGAGAACCTCGTTATTCGTTCCACAGAAAGCGGAAGCGGCAGGCTTCGGCTCCGGTGGCGATGGTGCAGGGGCGTTCAAGGATCAGGCGCGGGTCATAGGCCTCGGCAAAGGGGCCGTCACGGTTGCAGGAGATGGTGCGGCAGAGCTCTTCGGGCAGGCCGAGGCGGCGGTAGGCGTCAACGTAGCCGCAGCGGGTGACGCGGAAGGAAAATTCGTCCGGCTCGTCGGTATCCACCTCAATGTCCAGCGCACCTCCTGCGCGCCAGATATCGACCACGGTTTTGAAATGCGCCAGGCTCGGCCCGTGGGGTGCGGATGCGGCGAAGCTTTCGCCGCCTTTTCGTCCGGCGCGTTCGGCAATATTCGCCACCGCTTCAAGCGCGGCCTCGTCGTCCAAGGTACGACGGAGCTCCGCGTAGACCCGTTCCAGCATTTCCGCTTCTATAATGCGGCGTTCTATCTGCGTCACGTTCATGAAAAGAGGGCTAGCACATACCGGAACCCTGTGCCAGAAAAGGAGTGATTTTTCCGTACGGGAAATGCCTTTTTTAACCGGGGTTCAGATGCATTTCACTCAATCCGGTGTGGAGGTGAGGAATTTTTTTGCAGGAAAAAACGCAGCCCGCCGAGATGTCTAGACTTTTTTGAATTGCCGGAATTGCGGGGGGTTGCGTTTGCGTGGGGGGTGACGTACTTCGCAGCGGAAGTGGCTATGAAGCGGATTTTCGCGTAAGGTTCGCTAAACTGAATGAACAATGGGCCGATAAGGATGATGGAGGCCCAAAGCCCGGAAATATAAGGCGTCTCATGCAGGAATACACGCAGGCGAGAAAAACGGAGCTGAGCGAGAGGGTTCAGGCGGTGCAGGAAGACTTGGCCGAGGCCGCGAAAAAAGCGGGCAGAGCCGCGTCAGACGTGACCCTCGTGGCCGTGTCCAAGCTGCATCCTGCCTCGGATATTGCGGCACTGGCGGATGCCGGGCATCTGGACTTCGGCGAGAACTACGTTCAGGAAGCGGCCGGCAAGCAGGAAGCATTGCAGGGGCTCGACGTGCGCTGGCATTTCATCGGCGGGCTGCAGTCCAACAAGGCCAAATTCGTGGCCGGAAATTTCGAGCTGGTGCACAGCGTGGACTCGCTGAAGCTGGCAAAAAAGCTCGCCGCCAAGGCTGCCGAGCGCGGCACCGTTCAGGACGTGCTCATACAGGCCAGCCTCGCGGGCGAGGAACAGAAGAGCGGCGCGGAAGCTGACGAGCTGGAGCGGCTCGTGGCCGAAGCGTCCGAACTGGACGGGCTTCGGGTGCGCGGGCTCATGACCATGCCGCCGTTTTTTGACGAGCCGGAACGGGCGAGGCCGTTCTTTGCGCGGCTTCGGGAGCTTCGCGAAGGCATCGGGCAGCGGTTGGGCATCTCCCTGCCGCATCTGTCCATGGGCATGACCGGGGACTTCGTCCCGGCCGTGGAAGAGGGCGCGACCCTCGTCCGCGTTGGCACAAGGATCTTCGGGGCCCGGCCTCCGAAATAGCAACACCTAAACCGGGGATTCGGGATGGATCTGGCAACTGTCATAGGTCTGGTGCTCTCATTCGGTCTGGTGGTCGCGGCCATTTTGACCGGCGGCAGCCTGATCACTTTCATCAGCATACCGTCGGCCCTCATCGTGCTGGGCGGAACCATCGGGGCCACCTTGGTCAACTACCCGCTGAGTTACGTCATCGGCGTCATCGGGGTCATCAAGAATACCTTCTTTTCCAGCATCGACACCCCGGCCTCCATCATCGAGCGCTTCAAGGACTACGCCAACCGCGCCCGCCGCGAAGGCATCCTGTCCCTTGAACCGCTGATCAAGGAGATCGACGACGAATACATGAAAAAAGGCTTGCAGCTGACGGTGGACGGACTGGAGCCGCAGGTCATTCAAGAGATTCTGGAGACCGAGATATCCTACCTTGAGGAGCGTCACGAGCTGGGCGCGGGCGTCGTGGCCATCATGGGCACCATGGCTCCGGCCATGGGCATGATCGGAATCGTCATCGGCCTGGTGCAGATGCTGCAAACCATGAGCGATCCCTCCACCATCGGCCCGGCCATGGCCGTGGCACTTCTCACAACGCTGTACGGCGCGATTCTCGCCAACCTCGTGTTCAACCCCATGGCGGGCAAGCTCAAGGCCAGAAGCAAGGAGGAAATCCTGATTCGCGAAATGATTCTGGAAGGAATCCTCGCCATCTCCAAGGGCGAAAACCCGCGCATCATCGAGGAAAAGCTCAACAGCTTCCTGCCGCCCAAGGACAGGGCTGCCTCGGACTAGCCCCCGGTCCGCCGGGCGCAGAAGGGATGACGAAGCTCCATGGCAAAGAAAGAGAAGAAGCAGGAATGCGAAACCATGCCGCCCTGGCTCATCACGTTCACCGACGTGATGACGCTCATGCTGACCTTTTTCGTGCTGCTCGTCTCCATGGCCCGCATCGACGAACGTCGCAAGCTCGTGGTGCTCGGCTCCATCATCGGCACCTTCGGTTTTCATGATCAGAGCTACGAGCTTTATTCCAAGAAGGACACCAAACGCACTGTCGAGCCGGGGCCTATCGATTCCGGTGACCTTCAGCCCCTCAAGCCTTTGCTGTGGGAGGACGTGCAGAACGACCTGAGCTTCCAGTCCAGCAAATTCGTGCAGGTGCTTTCCATCAACGCTGACGTGCTCTTCGCTCCGGGCGAGGTCCGGCTTTCGCGGCGCGGCATGGAAATACTCACGGTGGCGACCCCGGTGCTGCGCAACCTGCGCTGGCCCGTGCTCATTGCCGGTCACACCTCGGAAATGCGTGACGAGGAAGGCTTCGACTACATGCCCTCGCTCGAACAGGAAATCCCCGACCCTTCGTGGCGGTTGAGCCTGAACCGGGCGCTTGCGGTCTACCGTTTCTTTCTCGATGAAGACGTCCCTGCCGACATGATGCGGGTTGAAGGCTTTGGCCGCTACAAGCCCAGCTACGGCAACGCCACCCCCGAAGGCCGACAGGCCAACCGCAGGGTGGACATTGTGCTGGACAAGCGCAGCGACAACTCCGCGCGCGAGCTGGATGCCGGCCTGCCGCCCGAGCAGGAGGTCGATGACGGCACCGTGGAGATCGACGGCTTCATCTTCAACGTCGAAGAACAGGCGCCGGAAGAGGAACGGTAGCCATGGCCAGAAAGAAAAAGAAAGCCTGCGAGCCCATGGCATTGTGGCTGGTGACGTTTTCCGACCTGGTGACGCTGCTGCTGACCTTTTTCGTGCTGTTGCTGACCATGTCCAGCATGGACAACACCCTGCTGACCACCGTGACCGTGACACAGGCGGACCTTGGCCTGCTCAGCGCCCGAGGTTCCGGGCGGGTGAGCGCGAAAGAGCGGCTGGTGGCGGAGCTCATGGAAAAACCGTGGGAAGTGCTGGAGAAGCAGAACCGGCTGAAGGATCTGCTGTTCCCGGACGAGGTGCTGCCGCCGGAGATCAACCGTCAGGAGCTTGAGGAAAACCTCACGGTGCTGAGCAAGTGGGACGGCGTGGGACTCGTCTTCACGGACCGCCTGCTGTTCGAGCCGGGCGGGACGCGACTTTCCGACACGGGGCGAGAGTTGCTGGATGCGCTGGTGCCCATCATGACTGCAACGAGCGCGCCCATCGACGTGGCCGGGTATGCGGACTCCGTGGATGATGCGCCCGATCCGTGGCAGGTTTCCAAGGAGCGCGCCATCTCGGTGCTGACTTTCCTGCGCGAGGCCGGGCTGACCAGTGACCGGCTCGCCATATCCGCATATGGCGACACTCGGCCCGCGGTGGCGGGTGATTCGCCGGAGGCCAGAAGCCGGAACCGGCGCGTGGAGATTCTGCTCAAGACCCAGCGGCCCATCGGCGGATATCCATAGGCGCCTCTGGTCTTTGCACAGACGTTCTCCCCTCTGGTAATCGGAGCGTTTTCGGGCTAGAAAAGGCTTGACCAACGATAATAAGGACAGGTGAACCGTGGCTGACGAAGAACTCCCGCAAGAAGAGAAAAAGGGCGGAAAGCTCAAGTGGATCATCATAGTCGTGCTGCTGCTGGCTCTCGGCGCGGGCGGCTACTTTGCCTATATGAAGTTCATGGCGCCTGAGGAACCGGCCGCTGAAGAGACCGCTTCCGAGCAGTCCTCGGCCGAAACGCCGCAGGAAGGCATCCTCAAGCCGCTGCCGGTGTTCCTCGTGAACCTTGCCGATCCGCTTGGCCGTCGCTATCTCAAGCTCGGTGTGGAAGTCGAGGTTCGCGACGAGAAGGTCCTCGAAGAGCTGGAGACCAATCAGGCCAAAATCAAGGACAGCATGCTGCTGCTTCTTTCCAGCAAGACGTACGGGGAGCTTTCGACCTTGCAGGACAAGATAGAACTGAAGAACCAGATCGCCGACAGGCTCAATCAGGTACTCGGAAACGGCAGCGTTCTCAGGGTCTACATTACCGAGATGGTGATTCAGTAGCACGGATCTTGCTTAACCACCTTCGGCGTGTCGGAAAGCGGACGCGCGAACCTGTACAACATCAAGGAAGGTGTGGAAATGGCTGACGAACAAGATAAGCTTGCCGAAGAATGGGCCGCAGCGCTCAGTGATGACTTCGATACCGACGATGACGTCGGTGACGGCGGCGAGGCCGCTGCAAGCGGTGATCAGGCACTGGCCGACGAATGGGCCAGCGCTCTCGCCAGCGAAGAGCACGATGAAGTGCGCAACGAGAAGGAGCAGGAATACCTCTCCACGCAGGCGCACGACTACAAGTTCACGGACATGACCGGCGAGGCCAAGAGCAGCGCGGGTGACGGCTCCAAGCGCGATCTGGACTTCATCCTCGACATCCCGCTGGACGTGTCCGCCGAGCTCGGCCGCACCAAGCTGCTCATCAACGAGCTGCTGCAGCTGGGTCAGGGATCCGTCGTGGAGCTGAACAAGCTGGCCGGCGAGCCGCTGGAAATCTACGTCAACGGCAAGCTGGTGGCGCGCGGCGAGGCCGTGGTCATCAACGAGAAGTTCGGCATCCGGCTGACGGACATCATCAGCCCCATTGAGCGGGTCAAGCAGCTTGGCTGATATGGGCTCCGCAGCCAACGCCACGGCGGCGGTAGCCAACGGCACTGCGGCGCAGGGTCCGGTGTTCGATACGGGCCTTTCCGTGCTCAGCACGCTGGGTTGGCTGAGCTTCGTGCTGCTGCTCATCTACGCGGCGTACTGGCTGGTGAAGCGTTTCGCCCCCGCCGGGATCGGAACTGGAGGCCGCGGCGACCTGAAGGTGGAAGAGCGGGTGATGCTCGGCAACCATCAGACGGTCTGCGTGGTGCGCTACGGCAAGCGCCGTTTTCTGGTGGGCGCAACGGCCCAGCACATCAACATGCTGGCCGATCTGGACAGGAAGAACCTGAGCGATTTCGAGGAAGCCCTTGCTGAAAGTGTCTCGGAAGACGACTAGCCTCCTCGGGTGGGGCCTTTTGCTTGCGACGGCGGCCTGCGTGCTGCTGCCGCTGGTGTCGTTTGCCCAGGAACCGAGCATTCCGAGGCTCTCCATGCAGCTCGCGGCCGGACAGGCCGAGCCGAGCGAAGTCTCCGCGCTGCTTGAGATACTGTTTCTGCTCACCGTGCTCAGCATGGCCCCGGCCATTTTGCTGACCATGACCTCGTTCACGCGCATCATTATCGTCTTTCACTTCCTGCGTCAGGCCATGGGCACGCAGCAGATGCCGCCCAACCAGGTGCTGGCGAGCCTTGCCATCTTCATGACCTTCGTGATCATGTATCCGGTGGGCAAGGACATGAACAATCAGGCCCTGCAACCGTATCTGGCCGAGGAGATCACCTTCGACCAGGCGCTTGAGCGGGCGCAGCAGCCGCCGCGTCAGTTCATGTTCAAGCACACGCGGGAAAAGGATCTTTCGGTTTTCTACTCCATCACCGGAGCGGAGCGGCCGCAGAACAAGGAAGAAGTCTCCACCATTCTGCTGGTGGCGGCCTATACCATCAGCNAACTCAAGACCGGCTTCACCATCGGCTTTCTCATTTACATTCCGTTCCTGATTCTGGACATGGTGGTGGCGAGTGTGCTGCTTTCCATGGGCATGATGATGCTGCCGCCGGTCATGGTGTCCCTGCCGTTCAAAATCCTGCTGTTCATTCTGGTGGACGGCTGGAATCTCGTGGTGGGCTCGCTGGTCAACACCTTCCAGTGACGCGCGGACAAAGGCAAACCGGGGGAGAGGTGCGTCCATGACACCGGAATTCGTCATCGGCTTTGCAAGAGAAGCCATCGAGCTGACCCTGACCATCGCCCTGCCCATGCTCGGCGTGGGGATGGCCGTTGGCATCATCATCAGTATCTTTCAGGCCGCCACGCAGATTCAGGAGATGACCCTGACCATCGTGCCGAAGATCATCGCCATCTTTTTGGTGTTGCTCATATCATTCCCATGGATCATGGACAGGATGGTGACCTACACCACCAACGTATTTCTCAATCTTCCCACGTATATCCGCTGACGTGGCCGTCGGCATCGTTTTTTCGGACCCGCGCCGAAAATGACGGGAGGTGACTGTTCCCTATCTATGGAGGTGAGGTTCGACTACACCATGCCTCTGAAAAGGGATGCAGTCCTTGATTCAGGTCAAGAAAGCCGAAAAATCAGAGCACGAAATCCTTGAGCACGTGCCAGCCGGTGTAGAACTGGAACAGGGCGAGGCATATCAGGATGAGGTTGTTGAGGCCGTGCAGCAGCGGCAGGATCTTGCGGGGTTCCTTGAGGCGGTTCATGACTTCTCCGGTGGCGAACCCGAACAGGATCAGCGGCAGCATCCAGAAAGCCACCTGCCAGTGCAGCCCGGTGAGCAGGGTCGTGGACCAGTATATCCGGGCCATCATCAGCCCGCCCACCATGCCGAGCATCCACATGCCAAGCGCCAGACGGCCCACGAACACGTGGCGCTTCCAGTTGAAGGCGACGCGCTTTTTCAGATGGTTGAACTGGAACCTGCGAAAACCAAGCGTCAGCGCGTAAAGCGCCAGCAGGGTTGCCACGGCCTGAAAGACGGGGTGAAAATACAGCATGGTTCTGCTCCTGAACGAATTTTTCGCGGACTTTGGAACACCATAGCCGAATCCGCACGAGATTCAAGGGTGCTGGCGAAATGAGATGGGAAGAGCACGGATGCGGGATGCCATGAAAAGGAGATTTGGCGCATCTTTTGCTTGATACTGGCGCGGATGTCATTTTTTCCGCGGCACGAGCCCGGACAATGGGGCGCGGCAGCTGAAGCCGTGTCCGAAACCTTCGGAAGATCACATGACGGAATATACCCACAGTCCCAAGATCATTTGCCTTACCGGCCCACGCGCCGCAGGGAAAACCACCGTTGCCAAGCAACTGGCGGACGAGTTGGGATACCTTCACATCTGGCTGGACGGCATCAACGGGCAGGTCTGCGAGCAACTCGGCATCGAACTGGCGCAGGTGAATCTGCACACCGCCGAAAACCAGAAGGCATACGCCGATATCTTCCGCGACATCCTCAAGGGCAACCGCTATCAGAACATCGTGTTTGAAGGCGAGCGCATCCGTTTTCCGTACATTCTGCACACGTTTTTGAACAACGCCATGAACTATTACGGGGAGTACGCCGTCATCAAGGGCTTCTCCCTGTCACCCGACCGCGAGACCCATTACAAGTACTACAAGCTGCGCGAAATCCAGCGCATGAAAAAATACATCAAGGACAACGCGCATCGGTCCCCGGAAGAACGCAAGGGCGACAACCTCGCTCGCGAGTTCGACCTGAACACCATGCCCGATCCGGAAGGCTTCGAGGTGGTGGAGAGCCCGGAGGCCATCATGGAATGGGCCCGTGCCAATGCCGAAACGCACCATCCGTCGCTGCCACGCGAATACGCCGAGGTGATCAAGAAGGTGGCGGACTCCGAGACCTATACGCCGTTCTACCAGACCATCGAGGTGGACGGAAAACGCATCATCAGCGGCATGACCCGTTCGGACAGGTCATGGAAGAACGTGTCCATGCTCGGCGTGGATTTCTCCGGAAAGCGCGTGGTGGACCTCGGGTCCATGCACGGCTATTTTTCGTTCAAGGTCGAGGAATGCGGCGCGGCGGAAATCATCGGACTGGAGCTCAACCCCAGTTCCGTGAGCGTGGCAGAGTATCTCGCCGGTGTTCGCGATTCCGTTGCGGAGTTTCGCATCTGCGATGTGAACAAGGATCCGCTGCCGGAGTGCGACATCATGATGGCCATGAACATGCTGCACTGGGTCAAGGATCTGGAAGGCTTCGTCACCGCCATGGGCGAGGTCTCGAAGGAGCTGGTCATGGAGATCGGGGAAACGCAGATCAAGCGCATCGTGAGCGTGCTCAAGCCGCTGGGCTTCTCCATGCGCAAGACAGTCAAATCCCACCGCCCGGACAAGTTCATAGGGCAGCGGTATCTCTTCCATTTCGTGAAAAAGTAGCCCGGCCGGTCCGCAATGGACCGCAACCGACTACAATGGTCTGCGGCAGGCCAGCGGCATGCGCCAGCCCGTGCCGAAGGAGCGCGGGGTGAGCTTGATGCCCGGCGCGGCCTGCCAGCGCTTGAACTCCGCGCCCGCCACCAGCCGCAGCACCTGCGCCACCGTTTCGGCGGCAAATCCGCGTTCCACGATCTCCGGTCCTGTGAGATGCTTCTCCACATGCAGTTCCAGAATGGCGTCCAGCACCTCGTAGGGCGGCAGGGAGTCCTCGTCCTTCTGGTCGGGGCGCAGCTCCGCGCTGGGCGGCTTGGAGATGATCTCCTCCGGGATGGCGTCGCGCACGTTGCGGTTGTGCCAGCGACACAGGGCGAAGACGAGCGTCTTGTTCACGTCCGAGATGACGGCATAGCCGCCGGACATGTCGCCGTAGATGGTGCAGTAACCCACGGCCAGCTCGCTTTTGTTGCCGGTGGTCAGCAGCAGCGCTCCGTATTTGTTGGAGAGCGCCATGAGCAGGTTGCCCCGGATGCGGGACTGGATGTTCTCCTCGGTGGTATCCATGCCGTACCCCTTGAACGGCTCGGCAAGGGTCTTGGAGTACTCTTGCATTATGGGCTCGATGGGCAGCGTTAGCGTCTTGATGCCCAGCTTTTCCGCCAGGTTCATCGAGTCGTCGATGCTTCCCTTGCTGGAGTAAGGCGAGGGCATGAGCACGCCCAACACGTTCTCCGCACCCAGAGCTTCCACGGCGATGGCCGCAGTGAGCGCGGAGTCGATACCGCCTGAGAGTCCCAGCAGTACCTTGGAAAAGCGGCTTTTCTGGACATAGTCGCGCGTGCCGAGCACGAGGCTGCGCCATGCTTCCGGTTCGGTATCGAAGCTGTCCTCGCTCACCGCGTCCTGACCGGGGGCGTCGATGTTCACCACGAAAACGCTCCGCTCGAAACCGGGGGCGCGGGCGCAAAGGGTCCCGTCGGCATCGAAGAGGCTGGAACGGCCGTCGAAAATGAGGTCGTCGTTGCCGCCAACCTGATTCGTATAGACCAGCGGCACGCCGAATTTCTTGGCCACGGCGCTCAGCATGCGCTCGCGAAGCCGCTGCTTTCTCAGGGACAGGGGCGAAGCGGAGAGGTTCAGGATGCAGGATGGTTTGAGCGCGGCGGCTTCCTCCAGCGGGTCGCGGCGGTAGCTGCGGGTATCCCAGAAATCCTTGTCGTTCCATGCGTCCTCGCAAATGCTCACGGCAAAGGTCCTGCCCTGAAATTTGAGTATGGACGCTTCTGGGGTGAACTCGGGGTTCGGCTCGAAGTACCGCGCCTCGTCAAAGACGTCGTAGGTCGGCAGGAGCGTCTTGCGGAAGGTGCGTTCCACCTCGCCGTTCCGGCACCACTGGGCGCAGTTGAATACGGGCTTGCCTTCTCCCAGCGCGTTTTCACAGATGTTGCCGAGCAGCAGCGGCGGCGCGTCGGCCAGCTCTCTTGCCAGTGCCTCGGCGGCCTCGGCCGCCTGATTGACGAAACCGCTGTACAGCAGCAGGTCGCGCGGGGGATAGCCCGTCAGGGCCAGCTCCGAGGTCATGCAGAAGTCCGCGCCCTGTTGCGCGGCCTCGCGCACGGCTTGCGCGATCATGCGCGCGTTGCCTTCTAGGTCCCCCACCACCGGATTGAGTTGCAGCATGCCGATTTTCATGGGCCCTCAATACGCCAAAGCTGGGAAGCGGGCAATATCCGAAAGCGTGCGGACCAATTGCGAAAAGCCAAAGCATGGTCTATCAGGGGAACGTTGCGCCACATTCGGTAAGCCTTTTGCATTACTGCTCCCATCGGCAGCGGCGACGGAATTATGACACGGCGGACCCGCCAAGGTCCGCGAGAGAAAGGCGGAAAAACGACATGGACATTTCGGTTGCGGTCATCGGCGCCGGGCACTGGGGCAAGAACCTCGTACGCAATTTTCACTCCCTCGGCGCCCTCGACGTCATCTGCGATGCCAACGAGGAAGCCCTGAAGACCTTTGCCGAGCAGTATCCCGGCGTGGAGACCTCGGTGGCCCTGAGTCATGTGCTGCGAAGGCCTTCGGTGGATGCCGTGGTCATCGCCACCCCGGCGGAAACGCACGCATCCATAGCGCGCGAGGCGCTGCTTGCGGGCAAGCACGTGTTCGTGGAAAAGCCGCTGGCGCTCGACGTGGCCGAGGCCCGCGACCTGACCCGGCTGGCACGCGACAAGGGGCTCGTGCTCATGGTGGGGCACCTGCTGCAATATCATCCAGCCTTTCTCAAGACGCTTGCGATGGCCCGCTCAGGCGAGCTGGGGCGCATCGACTACGTCTACTCCAACCGTCTCAACCTCGGCATGATCCGGCGTCAGGAGAACAGCCTGTGGTCTTTTGCCCCGCACGACGTGTCCATGGTCCTCTCGCTCATGCAGGAGGAACCCGAGGAGGTGCTGTGCCAGGGCGGCTGCTATCTGCACAGCAAGATCGCCGATGTCACCGTCTCCATGCTGCGATTCCCGTCCGGGGCACAGGCGCATTTTTTCGTGTCGTGGCTGCATCCCTTCAAGGAGCAGAAGCTGGTCGTGGTGGGCGACCGCGGCATGTTGGTCTTCGACGACGGTCAGCCGTGGGAGAGCAAGCTGGTGCTGTATCCCCACGCCATCCGTTGGGAGGGCGCGGTCCCGGTGCCGGACAAGGCCGAAGGGCAGAACATTGCCGTGGAGCCTGAGGAACCGCTCAGGCAGGAATGCCTGCATTTTCTGGAATGCATCCGTGACGGTGCGGTCCCAAGGACCGACGGTCACGAGGGCGTGCGCGTGCTGCGCGTGCTCAAGGCCAGTCAGCGGTCCATGGACACCCGTCAGCCGGTCTCGCTGGAGGTGTTTGACAGGTCCTGCGCGGATGACGACTGCTTCGTGCATCCTTCCGCCGTGGTGGATACGGGCGTTCAGGTGGGCAAGGGCTCCTCGATCTGGCACTTCTCGCACCTGCTGCCCGGCACTGAGCTGGGACGCAACTGCAAGGTGGGCCAGAACGTGGTGATCGGGCCGGACGTGAGCATGGGCCACGGCTGCAAGATTCAGAACAATGTTTCCGTTTACAAGGGCGTGACGCTGGAGGACGACGTCTTCTGCGGTCCGTCCATGGTCTTTACCAACGTGCATAATCCCAGATCGCACACTCCGCGCATGGATCAGGTGCGCGAGACGCTGGTGCGGACCGGCGCGACGCTCGGTGCGAACTGCACCGTGGTCTGCGGCGTGACCATCGGCCGGAACGCCTTTGTTGGAGCGGGGGCCGTGGTAACCAGAAGCGTTCCCGACCACGCGTTGGTTCTCGGCAATCCGGCGCGGGTCTCCGGCTGGGTCTGCCGCTGCGCCGAACGGCTCGACGACGAGCTGTGCTGTCCGGTTTGCAGCATTCGGCACACTCGGGGCGAAAACGGGCTGGTGCCGCAGGAGGAAAGCAATATCAATGAGTGAGAATCCGAGGCTGGCGGCCCTGACCGAACTCGGGGCCCTGTTCCGTGGCGGCAGGGTGGACGAGTGTGCCGCCGGGCCTGTTCATGATGATCCGCCGCGCCATGCGGTTTCGGGCCACACGCCGCTGTGGGCGTTCGAGCGTCCCCAGTACCAGCGCCCGTTCGCCGGTTCGCAGCAGGCGGTGTTTGATTTTCTGCCGGAGGGCTGCTCCTTGGAGCGCGCGCAGGCGTTTACGCGGTTGCACGTGGTTCTCGGCGCCGTGGAGAGCGAAACGTTCGACAGCCTCTGTGACGGCGGCCAGAACGTGGTTTTGGTCTTCGACCCGGATGAGGAGCGCATCGCGCGGCTTGCCGAAAGTCGTGGCGTGAAGGAACTGGTGGCCAAGGGGCTGATATTTTTCAGCGGCGATGTTTACGATTTTTCACCGCCGCTTCAGGAGTTGCTGCCGGAAAAGCTCTTCACCATGGGCTTTCCGGTCTTTCACGTATCCGAGTCCCTGGGTGAATCCTGCCCACAATGGGTACGCAGCGTGATCGAGTACGTGGAGATCCTCTTCTACCGTCACGTGATTTACAAGGTCTGCAACCAGCGGCTGCTCAAATCCGTGCCCATCCGCAACATCACGCGCGGCATGATGTACGACCAGCAGCTGCACGCCTATGAAAACATTCCGGAATACCTGACGCGCCCGGGCATGGACGTCCTGCGAAACGCCTTCTCCGACGAGACCGCCATACTGGTGGCGGCCGGACCGGACCTTGGCGAGAAGATAGAATTCATCCGCGAAAACGCGGATCGCGCCGTGATCATCTGCGTGAACAACGCGGTGAAGCCGTTGCTGGAAGCAGACGTACGGCCGCACTTCGTGATCATCAACGACAACTCGCTGGCATCGGGCGAAGTCTTCCGCCGCATCCCCCAGTCTCCGGGAACCATCCTCGTGGGCCACTGCCTCTCGGACCTCGGAGGCGACCGTTTCCGCCAGAAATATCTGTTCGGCTCCTTCATGCCGGAAGTCTTTCCCGAGCGCCCCATGCTGCGGCTGCACGGCTCGGTGATTTCCACGGCCTTCTCGCTGGCGCGGCACATGGGCTGCGCTGGGACCGTGCTGGTGGGGGCGCGTCTGGGGTCCGACAACCCGTGGAGCCTGAGCTACGCCAAGGGCACGGTCCATCACGATTCCCGCGATACTGCCGCGCGCGAACTCATCAACCGCCATCCCCAGCTTTGTCCGGTGGAACTGCCCGACGGAAGGACCGTCTATTCCACGCCGAACTTCCGCGACGCGGCCCTCTGGTTGTGCGAGGAAATCCGCACCTCGGGCATCGAGTGCGTGAATACGTCGGAGGGCAGCCTGCTCTTCGGCAAAGGCATCGCTTACGACCCGGCTCCGGTGCTGGAGCGCAGGAGCATCGGCTCGCGTTTCAGCAGGCTCTTCTCGGCCCCGGAGCCGAGAGTGAACCTGCGGGGCTGCACGGCGTTCATCGAGCGTGACCTGTCCCTGTGGAAGCAGATCGCGGATGCGTCCAAACAGCTGCGGCAGGCGGACGACGCCTCGCTGCTGGCCAAGGGTGCGGCGGTACTGGAGCAGATGGACGGCTCCAACATCAGCAACATGGTGGAACGTTTTGACGGGTTCGACTCACGCCATTTCCACGCGGAGGTTTTCGAGTCGGGCGATGCCGAGCGTCAGGCCGAGGGCCTGCGCTATTACTTCCGCCATGTGGAGCGCATGGCCAAGTCTTTCCTGATGGCGCTGGGCAAGGCGCGCCGCGCCTGCGATGCGGCCCGGGAGCGCGGCTAGGACAGCCCCTTTTCGGCCATCAGCCGTTCGGCCAGTTCGCGGTCGCGGATGTGGAAGAACGGGTCGTTGATATTGCGGGATTTCACCCGGCAGGTCTGGCAGCTCTTGGGCTGCTTTTCGGTGTTCACCGTCTTGCGGAAGGGCCTGACCGTTTCTCCGAACCACATGTCGTCGAAATCCGTTTTCAGAATATTGCCAAGCGGCGGGGTACTGCCGCAGCAAAAGCGCACGTTGCCTTCCATGTCGATAAGGCAGTTCTTCCACGGGCTGTGGCAGGTGTGATCCACCTCGGCCTCGTTGAAGCTGGACGGAGGCGTGCCGAAGAAACCCGGAACGGTGACGTCCACGCCATGACGCTTTCCGGCATCCAGCGCGGCGGCCATGCATTCGTCGCTCAGGTTCTGGTGCAGGAAGAGCGATTCGCGGGCCAGTTCCTCGCGCTTCTGGGCGTTCATGAAAAGCACCAGCACGCGGTCAACGCCGTGGTCTGCGGCGAGTCGCACAAGGTCCGGCAGTTCGCGGATGTTGCGCTCCATGGCCACGAAATTGATCTGGAGCTGCGGCTTGTTCCGGCCCTTTCTGGAACGCTCGTCTGCCAGCGCTTTAAGGTTGCCCAGCGTGGCGAAAAGGTCGCCGCCGCGAATGGATTCGTATGTCTGCTGTGTGGCGGCCTCAAGGCTGACCTTGATCAGCGAGGTCTCGTTGTCCACGAACATGGACCGTCGCCGCTCGTCCAGCATGGAGCCGTTGGTGATCATCTCCAGCTCGCAGCGGTTTTCTCGCGAGAGCTCGCACAGCTCCTCAAGCCTGCCGTACAGCAGAGGCTCGCCGCCGAAGGCCTGCACCGTCTTGACGAAGGGCAGCACGTGCCGCAGCCGCTCCACGATGTTCCAGTCCATGTCACCTTTGAAGTGCTGTTGGTAGCACATCCAGCAGCGGTAGTTGCAGCGCATGGTGGTGGTCAGGGTGATCAGCTTGGGATACGTGACCACGTCCTCGTGGCGATTTTCTGCCACATAGCGGTCGTTGAGCTGGTCGTTGATTGCGGTGACTCTGGCGAGGTCCATGGCTGATCTCCTTGGCCTGAGACGTTTGCGACCCGATTTCCGGGCCGGGTTTGTGAAGCGGCCTATCTGACGGCCTTGAGGACGGCCCTGTAGCAGTAGAGGTCCTCGTCGCGGTAATTCTTCCAGTGTTCATGCAGGCTGCGCGGCGGCACGGGCCGCACGTCCCGTTCGATGACGGACACGTCGAACCCTTCGGATGCGAACATCTCCGCGATGTCGTTTATCCGCCACAGGTTCGTGCCCCGTTTCATGGCCTGCCACTGGCGCGGCTCATGGCTGAGAAATTCAAAGTTGATGTGGGAGAGGTCGCCATGGTCCTGAAGACCGATCTCGTGGAGCATGACCCCGCCCGGGCGCATGGTGCGACGCAGGTAGGCCGCCAGTCCCGGCATGTCCATCACGTGCTCCAGCACCATTCTGGAATGGCAGAAATCGATGCTTTCCGGCGCCAGGGGCATTGCTTGCAGTTCTCCGTGAAAGAACCGGCTGCGCTTGTCCAGCGCGTCGGCTTCGTACCGGACAGCATCTCCTGACAGCGGAGCCATGCCGGATTCACCGAGCAGCCGAAGAAAGTCGAGGCTGTCCGCGTAGCCCTGTTCAGAGTGTTTGTATACGTCAGCGCCGTGCACCTCGTCGAAAACGTGTGCCAGCAGCAGCGAGGTGAGCGGGGTTTTGCCGTGGCCCACTTCAAGTGATGCGCCACGGTGCTCGGGCAGATGCGCGCAAAGACGTCTGGCCTGATTGATCTGCATGGCGGTGCGCAGGCTGGGGTCGTACGGACTCATCAGGCGCAGGGCCTCGTCCAGCAGCTCGGGGGAGTGCAGGCCGTATCGATGCTGAATGAATGTGTCGAAGGATTCGCGCGCAAGCCGGTCACTGCCGGTGAACGTGGACAGGAACACCTCGGCCACGCCCTGCGGCACGGCGTTTCGTTCGCCAGCGAACAGCAGCTCCCACAGGAAGCGCTCGCGCGGGCTCTCCATGTCCTGCTCGGTTTCTATCCTCAGTTCGGCGAACTGCCGCGCCTTTTGCGCAAACACGAACGGCGGCAGGGGGGTGCGATGGCTCTCGTGGAGCACCTCGGCCGTCCTGCGGTTCAGGACCGTGAAAAACTTGGGCGCGATGACGTCGCCGGGATGGTACAGGTCCGCGTGGTCGGCGCGCACGGCCTCCTGTCCGCTGTGGATGGCGGCGGCGTCCATGAGAACGCTGTAGGAGGTCAGCACCGTGACGCTGGCCAGCTCGTGCCGCTCCATGTGCCTGAGAAGCCGTGTCTGCGGCGTGGCGTGGCGGCTGACCGCCGTCTTGGCGTGCTTCATCCCCGAAAGTGCCTCGCGAATCGCCTCAGGGGTTTCTTCGGGAACGGAGATGACGACCTCGTCGAACACGCCGAGACGGAGCAGTTCGCCCAGCACGGTGTCAACGGCGTAGCCGTCTGCGGCGCGCGTCAGGAGCGGATCGCTTTGGTCCATGGGGCGGGCCAGCAATATTGCCGTGTTTGTGCGGTTCATGGGCTACTCCTGTTTTCCGGAAAGAAATACCCCGTCCTCGATCCACAGGCCGTGATAGGGCCGCCACGCGTCCGCTTCCTCGCCGGGGATGATGTGGCGGATGTTCACGGTCAGGGGCCGGGGGTGTCGGTCGCGGGCCTCCGGGCCGATGAACGGCAGGCGGCTTTTGTCCAGCCCGCGGATTTCCTCGGTCACGTCGAAATATTCAGTCTGCCGCTCAAGGGGCGGGCGGTTGCGGATGTCCCAGTTGTTGCGAAGCTGTTCGTCGCGCATGACCTTGAAATTGCACTGCTCATGCACGCGGTAGTGGTAAAGCTTTTCCGGGATGTAGCGGACCTTTTCCGGCCCGGCCAGTTCCGCCATGGGCAGGTACAGGGCCAGATCGCCCGCCGCCCGGAAGTAGTTTCCGTCGCGGTCGCGGAAGGTCTCGTCCGGGAGCTGCGAGAACAGGTAGCCCTTGAAGGTGCGCAGCTGGGAGAATCGCCACGACTGTTTGCGCACGGGGGCGGATGCGATGAGCGGCGCGGCGATGGAGTGCCCGCCGCCGTCGATCTCCTCGTCCGTGTATACGAGGTCGTACCCTTCCCGGTGTGCGCGCATGATCCTGTCGAGGCATTCTGGCAGCAGCCAGTCATCGCCGTCCAGAATGGCCACGACGTCCGACGGGGCCGGATCGAGGGCGCGCAGGGCCGCCAGCGTGTTTCCCATGAGCCATTCGCGCTGCACGCCCTCCCGCAGGGATATTCTTGCATCCTTTTGCATGTAGGCTCGCACGGCGTCGGCGGTGCCGTCGTCGGAGGCGTCGTCGGCCACCAGCGCGGTCCAGTCGGCGAAGGTCTGCCGTTGCAGGGAATCAAGGCAGTCGCCGATGTAGGCTTCACAGTTGCGGCAAGGGATGACCACATGCAGCCGGTTCGGATAAAGCGCACTCTCAGTCATGGTTTCGCATCCAGTCGCCAGCGTGGCGGATCATGAGTTCGAGGTTCTGATACCGGGGCTTCCAGCCGAGTCGCCGGGTCGCCAGCGCTGCGTCGGCCACCAGCTTGGAGGGGTCCCCTTCGCGCACCGGGCCCGCCTTCCATGCCACGGGCTTGCCCGCAACACGTCCGGCGGTTTCGATGACTTCCAGCACCGAGTAGCCGTTACCGCAGCCGAGGTTCAGGGAGTGATTGCCACCCTCCCGCCGCAGCAGGTCCAGCGCTAGCGCGTGCGCCTCGGCAAGATCGGTCACATGGACGTAGTCGCGCACACAGGTGCCGTCCGGGGTGTCGTGATTCGTGCCGAAAACCGTCAGTTCCCGGGCCGGATCCATGGCTGCCCCGAGAGCGAGGGGGATCAGGTGGGTCTCCGGATCGTGCCGCTCGCCCAGTTCGCCGTCCGGGTCGGCCCCGGCGGCATTGAAATATCGCAAAGCCACGGATTCCAGCCCGTAGGCGGCGCCGAAGTCGCTCATGATCCGTTCGATCATCAGCTTGCTCGCGCCGTAGGGGTTGATGGGCGCCACATAGTGGGTTTCATCCAGCGGCAGTCGGTTGGGCGATCCGTAAACCGAACAGGTGCTAGAGAAGATGATCCGGCCGCAGTCATGCTCCCGCATGGCTTCCAGCAGATTCAGGGATCCGGTCACGTTGTTGCGGTAGTACTTGGCGGGTTCGCGGACCGATTCACCCACATAGGCGAAGGCGGCGAAATGCATGACCGCATCAGGTCGGTATTCGCGGAAGCACCGGTCCAGCGCGTCGCGGTCGAGGATGTCGGCCTTGACCAGCGGTCCCCACTTGACGGCGTCCTCGTGACCGTGGATCAGGCTGTCGAGCGTAACGGGCTCATGCCCCTGCCGGGCCAGCGCCTTGCAGGCGTGGCTGCCGATGTATCCGGCTCCCCCGGTTACCAGTATGCGTTCACCCATGCGCGCCTCCGGAGCGGGTCGCCTCGGCCACAATGGCTTCAAGCCGGCCCAACTGTGTTGCAAAGTCGTAGTTGGTGCGAACGTGCTCGCGTCCGGCTTGGCCATAAAGGGCCGCAAGCTGGGGGTCGCGGGCCATGCGCAGCATGTTCTCCGTCATGGCGTCCAGCTCGCCTTCTTCGCAGAGCAGCCCGGTGGTTTCGTGCACCACGGCCTCGCGAATGCCAGCGTGCCGGGTGCTGACCACCGGAAGGCCCGAAGCCGAAGCTTCAAGAACCGAGTTGGGCGTGCCTTCCTTGTCGCCGGTTTCCGGCGTGACTGAGTGCTGCACGAAGCAGCGCGCCGCACGCATGGCCTCCGCCACTTCTTCATGAGGCAGATTGCCGGGAAAGTCGATGCGGTCCGAAAGGCCGAGGTTGCGGGCCAGCCGCATGGCGCTCTCGCGCAGCACCCCGTCGCCGATCATGCGCAGGCTGGCCTCGGGAATCATCCTTGCCACTTCGGCAAAGGCGCAGACCACGGTCTCAGGGGCCTTCTTGTCCACGAAGCGGCCCACCGAGATGAAGCGCGGGGCAGCGTCGGCCGGGGTTGCGCTGTCGAACAGGGACGCGTCCACCCCGTAGGGATTGACGTGCAGCCGGTCTTCAGACGCACCCAGATGCAGCAGGTCGCGCCGCATTTCCAGCGAAACGGCCACAATGGCGGCGGCATTCCCGAAAAGTCTGGCGTAGCCCTCGCGGTATTTCGCAAGCACCGGCTTGAGCGAGGCGTCGAAGCCGTGAAAGTGTGTCACCAGCGGGACGTCGGCGCGCCTGCACGGCTCCAGCATGGCCACGCCGGTGGGACCGTATTCCGCAAGCACCGCGTCTATATGATTGTCGCGCAGAAAATCCGCCATGGTCTCGGTGGCCTGCTCGTGCATTTCGTTTTCCACGGCACCGGACGGGGAGAACAGCCGGGCGGCATCGGCGGGAAGGTCTGGATGCAGCGTGGAACCGTCCTTCCGGAAAAGCGGCATATGCCCGCCATACAGGACTTCCACCACCGATTGCAGGCGCTCGGCGTGCGCCCTGATGAAGGTTTCGCACTCCGGGCCCGGGTTGGGGTGGATGATGCAGATTCGCTGCGGTGCGGTCATCCGTTGTCTCCTTGTCTTAGCGCGGTGGCGTACAGGCCGGTGATCATGAGCCCTTCGCGGAAATCGTCTTTCGGTTTGTCCATGGCGTTCAGCGCCTTGACCGCCGGGGCGGCGAGCATCGAGAGCAGGGGCCGTGCGATGCGGGTGAAGATCGGGCCGCGCGACCTGCGTCGGATGTAGAGACCGAGCATCTGGGCCATGGCCGCGTCGAAGCCGCCCAGCGGACGGACACGCGCGTCCTTGAACCCTGCTTCAGCGAGCAGTTTTTCCAGTGTCCACGGCGTGTAGCGGCAGACGTCATGCGGCACGTCGTGCAGGGGCCACAGGAACGGCACGGTCAGGAAAAGCAGGCCGCCCGGCTTCAGAATGCGGCGCGCCTCGCGAAGCACGGCGGCCGCGTCCTCGCAGTGTTCCAGCACCTCGGTGAGCACCACGGTTCCGGCAGAGGCGTCATCAAGGGGCAGGCGGCAGCCGTCCCAGGCCATGTCCGGGGCGTCGTAGGGACCGCAGTCGAAATCCACCGCGAGGTAGCCTGAAACGTCCGGGGCGTCGAGAAAGAGATTGCGGTAAGGAGCGCTGCCTGCGCCGATGTCCACCACGCGGCCCTTGGCTGACGGTAGAATGTCCCGCACCGCGCCGAGGATGCGCTTTCGCACCGTATAGAGATCGACGAAGCGCGGCAGGCAGCGGGGATTCACGAATGGATGGTGCCCGCGCGCGCAGAGGCTTTCGAGAGTCGTGCGCACGGCCTGAAGCGGCGTGGCGCGGTCGTCTTCTCGCAGGCCGTTGTTGGCGGGCAGATCCAGCCACAGGGGCATCCGCACGCGTTTGGGTGTGGCGGAACTGCCCACGTCGCGGATCAGCCCGGCCCAGTTGTCTGCGCATGACTCGGGCGAATAGCGCGAGCGGACGAGTTCGGATGCGGCGGTGGAGATTTGTTCGAACGTTCCGGGCGTCCTCAGCGCGTCCACGGCTCGGTCGAGGTCCGCGTCGATGTCTCGGAGCAGGAAGCCGGTTCTGCCGTCCTTGACGAGTTCCGGGATGCCGCTTCGCGTGGGCGTCGCCAGCGGCACGAGCCCTGCGTCCATGGCCTCCAGCAGGCAAAGCGGCAACCCTTCGTATTCCGAGGTCAGAATTGCGGCATGATGTTCGCGGAGCACATCCTGAATGCAGGCGCTGTTCACAGGCGGATGCAGCGTCACCGAAGCGTCCGGGTGCCGGCGCAGCACGGCCTCCACACGCTCGCGGTCAGGGCCGTCACCCACGATGGTGGCCTGCACGTCGTTGCGCCGCTGCGTGAGTCGGCACATGGCTTCGGTGAGCATGGAGATGCGTTTCTGGCGTTCCACCAGCCGTCCCGAATAGACGATGCTGAGCGGCTGGCCTTCCCGGAGTTCCGGACGTGCGGTGCGAGGAGCCGTGCCGCAGTCGTCATAGCTTGAGGGGATGGCCTCGGCCCGGCTGACATTTGGGCTGATGCGCTCGCGGAGGTATTCGGAAACGCAGACCCAGTGATCCACGCGGTCCCGGTCGCGACCTGTAATGAAAAGTTCTTCGAGCTGATGGTGGAAGTCGTCGTCCGAGCGCATGACGCCGATGGATGGGATGCCGTGTTTCTTCAGATGCGCCGCCGCGAAGTAGGCCGCGGGCATGAGGTTGGGCACGAACACGTCGGGCCTGCGCCGTGATGCGGCCTCCAGCAGCCAGCGCACCCGCTGCTGGGTGGTGGGGTGATACGGGGCGTGCTGGAACGGGATGTCGTTCTCCCTCAGGGCGCGCATGGCGGGGCACTGCCGCTCGTCCCCGAAAGTGAGCAGCAGGCACTCCGGTCGCAGGCCGCGCGCCTTGAGCGCAGGCAGCAGGCGCATCAGCCCCGCGTTGGGCCCGCCCACGTATCCGGGGCGGTCGTATGCGCAGAAGGTGACGCGCATCAGGATTCGTCCCCATCGGCCCAGTCGGGGATTGCCACCACGTCGAACACCGCGCCGATGGATTCGCGTGGGATGACGTACTCGTCGAGTTTGATGCGTTTTTTCAGATCATACGCGACCACTCTGGACGGCAATACCTGCTTATATTCCCCGGTCCTGGAATTGAGAAAATGCTCGACATTGTCCTTCCATTTGGTGGTTCGCAGGGTCGTGAATCCGACATATGCCACGTCTCCGTCCACATGGAGCCCGCGACACCAGCCAAGGGGCAGTTCCGTGCCCTCCAGCGGCATGAGATCCACGACCTCGTCAATCGCCAGAGTGTGCGTGTTGAGGACGATGATCCTGCCATCCACGCTGGTGAAAAATGCATGATCCCCGACAACGTGCCCGTCATGAACGCGTTTGTCGGACAGGGAAACCGTTCGCCTGTCCGCCAGGCGCATGACGTCGCTCTGGTAGCCTCGCGTCACCCACGGTTCGCCGTTCATGGAAAGCAGATAGTTGGGGTGGGCGTCGTGGGGCTGGGTGCTGTGCACTTTGCGCCAGTCGTCCTCCGGGTCGTACTTGAACCACGGGTCGTCGGAGACGGTGTTGACGTAACGCTTGGGTGCGAGCGAGTCGTCGAGCTCGATCACCATGTCGAGGCCCGTAGAGGCCACGGTCACACCGCCGTTCATCGGGGCAACGTGATGGATGTCGTGAAAATGTGGGTGCGTGGAATATTGCAACCGTTCAAGTTCCGGCCACGTGTAGACGAACACTTCAGTGCCGGTGCAGAGATAAAGGCGATCGCCCTGAAGCGTCATGGCGGTGAAACGGATGCCGGGTGTCTCGTCCGGGCGGGCGCCCTGCGGCGTTTCATAGTCCATGAGCACGGTTTCCGACTTGTCGGTCCAGTTCAGTCTGGAGAGCCTTGCCCGGAAATAGTGGTTGCCGGACGTGGAGACCATGGCTTCGGCCTCGGGACGTTGCAGGCCACCGGTGATGAGCAGGGGGGAGAGTCTTGTGTGTGCTTTTGCTGTCATCGGGACTCCTTAGATGGTCGTCTCGCAAGAAAAGGGGCGAAAACTGAAACAGGTGACCATGTCTTGTGCTACGGATCTGTCTTTGTGAGCTGTTTTTCTCATGCTAAACCGCCAGATTCCTCGAACAAAGCTCTTCCATATCAGCGCTTAAAGCCTGCCTCATCCTGTCGAGGAAGCCCGACTGCAGGTGAAGCGGTTGCCTGGGGCTGAAGTTGAAGAGGTTGAAACGGTAGAACATGTTTAGGGTCTGGTCGTCTTCGGTGTCGTGGTGCAGTTGTGTGTGTTGATGTGTCTGGCCGCGTTCAGGGACACCCTTGATGCCGATGACGGCATCGTCCTGCATATACAGCGTTGGCAAGTGTTGGCTGCCGGCAATGGTGCAGCTTCCGGTTGATGATTTGACGGATGCCGCCAACGATGAAGCTTGAAAATCCTTCCAGCCGAGAAATGCTTTCCCTGTCTGCTCTTTCGGAGCGGGCAGCGCCTTCAGCCAATATGGATTGATGTTGGCGGGCACTTTGCGCGCGCAGCGCGCCACACAGGGCGCTTCAAGTCTCGCGAAGCGACGGCTGAAAGATTCCAGACGGGAGCGCGAGAGCACTCCGTCGAACGGGCAAAGCACGATGACAGGCTGGTTTGCAGCGCCGAGTTCATCAGCAAGAGTGGTCCAGCCTGTGTCTGCCTTGATCGCCGCGTTTATGCGGCTGGCAAGTGCTCCTGTCTTTTCGGAAAGATCACGTTTTTCGCCTACAAGGTTTGTAATGCTGCAAGGGCCCAAGTGTTTTTCAGCCAGAGCGGCAGTCCAGCGCACAAGAACAGTGGAAAAATCACGGGATTCGAGGAGAGAGGCTGTCCGCGGCGAATCGGTTTGCGCGTGGATGTATACATGCATTTTATAATCCGAAATCGTAAAGATCGTTTTCAAGGACATATTTCGCCATCTCGAAGTCCTGTTTGGTGTCAATGTCGATCAACTCCACCGGGTCATCGATGTACTGTATGCAGCACTTTTCAATGTTCTTCTTGATGAGGAGTTCACCGGAGAAATTGCCAAGGGTCTTGGCTGGGAGGCATCCGGTTCGGGGTGCACAGCCCTGAAGGACGGGATGCCCGTTTTCGTCGGCATAGGGCGAAAGCATGGCGTCGGCGCGGAGGGCGGTGTAGGCGGCTCCGTTTGCGAGGAGTTGGTCAACCAGGTGCTGAATGGCGTTCAGGTTGCGAAAGGGGGAGGTGGGCATGAGCGTGATGATCGCCTTGAGCGGATAGTCCGCATCAACAAAGTGCCGCACCAGATAGTATGTTGCCCATGTTATGGAAGAGTGGTCCTTGGCGAGCTCCGCGGGACGCAGGAAAGGGGCATTCACGCCGTACTGTTCGGCGATGGAGGCATAGTGGGCGGAGTCGGTGTTTATGATGACCTGATCCACGCCGCGCAGTCGCTTGGCGATCTGGGCGGTATAAGCAAGAAGCGGCTTGCCGCACAGGTCCATGACGTTCTTGTTCTTTAGGCGCGACGAGTTCATTCGCGCCGGAATCTGAACGACGACCTTGGACAGCTCCAGCTCTTTTTGCTGAGCCCATTTCAGAAGCGAAAGCTCCTGATTATGGAAGTAGCGTGCTACAAAGTCTGCTTTTTGCTTGAGCATGGTTTTCCTGTTCGGATCGGTTCGCAAAGCATCTCGAAAAGAGTGTCGCCCATGGTTGTTTCAATGCGGTATGCAGCATCGGTCCTACAATGTGACCCGGTGAATGACGCATCCATTTTACTGCAAGTCCTCTTTGGGTTTGCTGTAAATGGTGTAGCCGTTGGAATCAAAAACAGGCTCCCAGTCAGAAAAGTCGTATTCAATTGCGTTTTCCGCGAGTGCTTTTTTCAAAAAAGCCTTGTCAACGATGATGGTGTCCACCCCGTAGCGTTCGGTGAACACTTCAAGATCCTGGCATGGGAGTTCAAGCCACGGCATCTCCGCGTCCCTGTGCTTCATGCCGTGTTTTTCATGCATTGTGAGCTTGAAATAGTAGGCGTGGTCCGCAGTGCTGGCATACGAGTAGTAGGTGGAAAGCTTCATGGGGATGGTGAGGATTCGCAGCCCCTCATGTTCATCCAGATACTTGACGATTTCATCGTCCGCTTCGGGAACCAGTGCCTTTTTGATCACCGCGAAGTTCGTGTAAGCGAGATTGCAAAGGGTGAATACGCCCTGAAGCAGGATCAGGAGCATGGCAGGGCCGAATTGAATCGAGCCTGACGCGAACTGGCTTGCCAGCACCAAAGCGCCGAATGGGGTCGCGTATTCGAAATAGCGTTCCGCCTGACCAAGAAAGGAGAGCTTCTTGGTGGATGTCAGCAAAAACACGCAAGCCAACGAGAAGACCACGGCCAGAGAGAAATGCTCGAAAGAAGAGGCAGCTGTGGAGACTGGATGCATGAACGCATAAACGGCAACCCAGAAAAGCGGGAAGGAATACAAAGCGATCAGGTAGCTGTTGCGCCGGAAAAGAATGCCAAAGAAGATGTCCTTATTCTTTTTCCACCAACTGGGCAGCTCAAGCAGGTCGCGAAGACTGTTCCGGCCCATGGCCGTGGTCCCTTTCTGGGCGTTGCGGCAGTACCAGCGTTTGTGCTCCAGCATATGGCGGACATTGTCCTGAATGCCTTTGCATATCATCCAGTCACACCTGTACAGGGCAAGAAGGACAAGCAACGTGCATAACGCCACCCCGAGGGGCAGCATGGACAGGGTGAACAGGGACAGGAAGGGCGCTGAAAGCATCATGGCTTGTATGCCGAACTGCGAGGTCGTGAGGATGAGTATGGTCAGCACCACGGCAACGGGGCCGAAAACGAGGGGCTGCTGCATCCCCAGCCAGAGGGCGAGAAACAGGCCCATGAGGAGAATGTTGCCCAGCGAGCGCGCCCCGAGGGATTTGATGCGCGCGGTTATGGGCAGCAGACAGGGAGAGGTGGTCACCGCAAGCGCGGCCAGCGCAGCGGGAGAGACGGGAAGCTGCGACGTCTCCGGCAGCCACAGACGCGCCACGCCCCAAGTGGCGGCGATCAGCACAAGGTCGTAGGCAATGTTCAGAAGTTTGCCGACCGCCTTCCACTGGCGCTGCGGAAAGCGGCTGATGATCCAGTGAGCCAGCATGGGGTATCCGAAGTGGCCTTGCATGACGGAGTCCGGCGGGTCATTGTCGAAGAAGTTGTCCTTGCGGCTGCGCAGGCGGACGAATGCCAGATGCGTCATGTCGTCGGTGGTGTAGCCGCTCAGAAACACGAACCGCATCATGAAGGCGAGAAGCAGGATAGAGACGAGTTCCACCATGACTACTCGAATCCTCCCATGATTTTCTTGATTTCCAGGCTGATGCGCGTGAGGCTGCGCCGAGTCTCCACGATTTTCTCGGGTGTCAGGTACCTGTTGAGGGCATTGTCCTCGTTGCTGCGCATGACATTGTCCTGAATCAGCGATCTGATAGGAGCGAAAAGCGGGTGAAGCGCTTCGGGGATGTGGTAATGCTCAAGCAGGCTGATGCTGTTGAGGGCAAGCGCGTGCGAGCGGAGTTTCTCGAAGTTCAGGTCATCGAAGGAAGGGCCGTAGAGCTTGTTCTGCAAGGCCGCGTTCATGCGGAAGTTATAGATATCGCTCAATTCTTCCAGAGTAATCGTGCTGGCGACATCGGGGAAGTACTGCTTCTGCAGCGCCGTTTCCATGAGCGGATGATAGTTGTTCAGGTTAATCCTGAGCATCTTGAAACGGTCCATGTACCCGCATGCCTTGCGCACATCTTCCTGAATGCTGTCGCGGGTCTGCCATGGCAGCCCGAGCAGCAGGCATCCCGTCAGGGTGATCTCGTAGGTTTCACCAAGCTGGAAGAGGTATTCCAGTTTATCTACGGAGTACTTCTTGTTGAAACGCCGCAGGCTGTCTTCGTGAAAGCTTTCCAGACCGAAGAAGAGGTTGCTGACCCCGGTCTCGACGCATTTCTTGAAGATCTCCTCGTCGGCATCGCGCACCGTGACGTCGAGGTTGCTGGCGAGACGAACGCCCATGGAGCGAAGCATGTCCATGATTGCAAAAGCGCGTTCCTTGTTGAAAAAGAAATTCCTGTCCTTCAGTTGCAGGGGGGTGTCCCCGTAGACTTCAAGAATATGCTCCACGTCCTGCCGAACCTTCTCCAGATCGCGTTCCGAATACCGCGCGCCCTGATCCTGCAGCATGTTGTTGTAGCAAAAGGAGCAGTTCATGGGGCAGCCGAAGGTTGTCCTGTAGCCAGAGACGTAACCATTTCCGATGTACTTTTCCGGGGTGCTGACCCGGGAGAGATCCAGAGGCCAGGCGTTCCAGTCGCAGATTCCGTTTGCGTCCCTTACCTCTTCAACTCCCTTGCCGGGTTTATCGGTGCAGAAGGCTTCGGCGGCCTTGCGAAGATCGGATCCTGAAACAATGATGTCGAACGGCTGGAATCGTTCCGGATAATGGTCGACCAGTGTGGAAGCCCAGTAGCCGCCGCTTGCCAGTCGCACGTCGCTGCGGCGGCGAATTGCATCCGCGAGCTGGAAGTATTCAAGAAGCGTCTGGCAGCTTTTGTAAGAGGCGCTCTCCCAAAGAATGACACATGTCTTGTCCGGAGCCATCCCGGCGATGTCCTCGGCGCAGGCCTCAAGCTCGTCGGGCAGCACGGAGCGGATTTCAATGTCCTTGGCGCCGTGCTCTGTCAGGGCTTCGGCAAGGAAGCATTCCTCGATGGGGAGGAAACCGGGAACATCTTTGCGTACATTCAGAATGATAAATCGTTTCATGATGCGACTCCTTGGCAGTCCGCTCCACATGTGCTGTCTCTGGTTTCAAGCCGGTTGTTCCTGCGTGAACGATGCACCGGGCCGTAATTCAATTCAAAACGGGCCGTTATCGTCTCTTCCAAAACACTGCGCCGAATATCGGTGCCCGGCTCATGGCCTTCTCTGAGCGGGGTCAGGGAAAAGGTGCCGGAGGGGGTGCTGTCGAGAATCCTGCCGCCGGCCATCAGGGTGGACAGAATGGTGCCGGTGCCGTCGGCCTCGACTCTGGACGGGTCCGCTTTGCCGGTTCGGGAAAGGTTCATGACGACCTCGTTTGTTCAGCACTGTTGAAGGTTGAGAGCACAGGGCAAAGGGTCAGTCCGCGATCCAGTGTTCGACAAGAGACCGCAGGATAGTCCCTTCGCGATAGGAGAATCCGGGAGTGACCTCTTCGCCCAGCACCTCCCGCCGAATGAGAACTTCGGGTTCGTTGTAGCCCGCCATGGCACGCAGCGAAGTCGTCCCCGAAAACCGCGGGTTGATTTCAAAGACCTTCACCGCGCCGTCAACCACCCGGCACTGGACGTTGACCGGGGCTTCGGCGCCGAGAACGGACGCTATGGATTCGCACACCTGCGTGACTTCCGGCCACTTTCCCACCTCGCCCTGACTGATGCCGCTGGAGATGGTCAGCTGTGGGCCGAGGTCCGCTCTGCCGGTCCGGTTGGGAACCCTGAAGCGCGTGCTGATGGCGCCTTCAACCAGACGCCGCACGCCGATGGAGTTGAGCAGTTCGCCGTCGCGGCCGAACAGCACCCCTACGGTATACTCTTCTTCGGCGGTTCCCATATACTCCTGCGCCAGCACTTCCGGGCAGAAGCCGAGAAGGTACTCGGCCAGAAATTCCAGTTCGCGCTGGTCCTGCGCAATGTAGACATGTGCCGAACCGCCTCCCCCCGAGGAAGGCTTGAGCACGGCTGGGAGAAAATCAACCTGTTCCGTGTCATCTACCGAGGTAATGGATACGTAGCGGGGCGGTTCGAAACCCTTTTCCATAAGCAACGCGTTGGTGCGTGCCTTGTTTTGGCAGATGTCGAGGACCCGGGGCGGATTGACCGGAAAGAACACGCCGTTTTTTTCCAGCCGCTCCCGGTTCTGCGAAAAAACCGTCATCTCCTGCTCGCATCCGTGGAAGACGGCCTGAATACCGTGTGCTTCAATGACGCGCTCAAGCGATTCAAGGTAGTCGGGAGCCCCGGCAGGCGGAAGCGTCACGAACTCATCCGAAATAGCTCTGCCCGAACTGCGGGAGGTCATGTCCGAGCCGACGATGTGATAGTCGAGCTCTCCATGCCTCAATGCCTTGAGGATCTGCTGGCCGTGGCTGGTTCCGCCGAGGGCCGTGACCAGAACGCGTATTTTTTCCGACATGGTAGCTCCCTGTTCAGGATTCGGGGTATTGGGCGATACGGTTGATAATTTCTTCGTGAAGCGACAGCCGGGCGGCCGCTTTGCGCGTCTCGGTCCCTATGGGGAAACGAATCAGTTCGCCGTGTCCGGTGCCGGTATCCAGCACTGCTGCGGAGCCGAGGCCACCGGGATGGCGGGGCAGGGCGCAGCTTCCCGTATTGATGAACGTTTTGCCCCCGACTTCGCGCAGGTCGGCCCGGTGGGTGTGGCCCATGACCACCACGTCCGCATCCACGTCGAAAAACGGTTCCAGCGAAGTGTCCGGGTAGATGTATTCCCGCAGCGGTTCTCTTGGTGATCCGTGCACCATGAGAATCCTTACGTCGTCCTGTTCGATGCGAAGGCTCTGCGGAAGTTGCGACACCCACTCAAGCTGGACGGGCGAAGCCTGACGCGCGGTGGTTCCCAGCTGCGTCATGGGGTCTTTTGCTGGATCCTGTTCGTCCAGAAGCAGCATGGCTTCATGGTTGCCCTTCAGGCAGGGGATGCTTTCGCGACGCAGCGCGTCCGCAGCGCTCCAACCGGGGAAATATCCGACGCTGTCTCCAAGGTGAAAAATCTGCTCGGCACCGTGTCGACGCAAAGCCTCAAGTCCTTTTTCCAACGCTTCGAAGCAGCCGTGCGAGTCCGAGAGGAAACCAAGGATCATGCCGCCCCCTTGAACTGCCGCAGCCACTGCTCGACGTTGAGCAGGGACCAGATGAGCAGGCGCCGGTTCTGTGTCCCTTCCAGATGCTCCATGACCAGCTTCCGCACGGCGTCGGGGTCGAGGAACTCATAAATGGCCGCATCGTTCTTGATAAGGGTTTCGGCCACGAAGCGGATGCTGTCGCCCTTGAACCATGACGCGTCGGGCGCGGAAAAGCCCTGCTTGATGTTCATGGTGATGTCCTCGGGCACGAAACGGGAGGCCAGACGTCGCAGCAGGCGCTTGCCGTCGTTGGTCTTCTGGAAATACCGCTTGAACTTGGGTCCGACCTCGTTCTCGTTCATGGAGACGACATGGTGCAGGTTGTTGAGCTTCATGCTCACGGGCACCTTGGTGGCGAAGTCCACGAGGTCGTTGTCCAGAAACGGCACGCGGTTCTCCAGCCCGTGGGCCATGGAGAGCTTGTCTTCCACCACCAGCAGGCCGTGCAGGAAGGTCTTGGCTTCGAAATACAGGGAGTTGTTCACCGCCTGCTCCGGGGTGCAGGGCAGGGTCCGGCGCTGGCCGAACACGTCGCAGAAGATGTCCCGCGTCCAGACGTGTTTTACTTCGGACCAGACGGGCGCGAAGACCTGCTGGATGAGTCGGTTGGGAATCAGCCGCTGCCAGAAGACGTAATACTGATCCACATAGTGTTCGAAGTCGTCGCAGACCAGCGCCCTGTAATAGCGCCACGGATAGCCGCCGAACAACTCGTCGCCGCCGGAACCGCTCAGGACCACCTTGACGAAGCGCGAGGCGAGCTTGGCCGCGTAGAAATTCGGGTAGCTCTGGCCCACGCGCGGCTCTTCCAGATGCCGGGTCAGATCCGGCAGGCAGCGTTCCATGTCGCCGGCCTTGAGCACCATCTCGTAATGCTCGGTCTTGAACATGTACGACATGCGCTCTGCCGTGGCCCGTTCGTCAAAGGTCAGCTCCAGCCCCGAGGCCGAACTCAGGTCGAAGCCGCAGGTGAAGCTCTTGATGTAGGACTGCTCACCGGCCGCCACGGCGGAAATGGATCCGGAGTCGATGCCGCCGGAGAGGTAGGCGCCCAACTCCACGTCGCTGACCATCTGTCGCTTCACCGCATTGTTGAAGAGGTGGTCGAGCTCTTCGAGATATTCGTCCTCGGTCAGATGCGTGTCCGGCTCCGTGAAGTCGAAATCCCAGTAGCGACGAAGCGAAAGCTCGCCACCGACAGCGTCCGCGCCGAGGGTGGCGGTGCAGCCCGGGTGAAAGAGCCTGACGCCCTTGGACAGGGTCTTGTCCGTGAAGAAATTCTGGAAGGTGAAGTATTCGAGCAGCCCTTCGAAGTCGATCTCCCGTCGCGCCTCGGGGTGCGCGAGGATGGCCTTCTGCTCGGAGCCGAACAGAAAGGTGCGGCCGAAGAAGGCGTAGTAGAGCGGCTTGATGCCGTAGCGGTCCCGCGCCAGAAAAAGTTCGCGCCTGCGGTCGTCCCACACGGCAAAGGCGAACATGCCGTTGAAGCGCTCCACGCAGCGTGCGCCCCACTCGGCGTAGGCCTTGAGCACCACCTCGGTGTCGGATGTGGAGCGAAAGCTGTGGCCACGGTGTTCCAGATCCTGACGGAGTTCCCGGAAATTGTAGAGTTCGCCATTGTAGGAAATGGAGAACCGGCCGTCGCCGGTTCGCATAGGCTGCGCTCCGGTCGGGGAGAGGTCCAGAATGGCCAGCCGCCGGTGTCCGAGCCCGGCGGGGCCGCTGACGAAAACCCCTTCGCCGTCCGGGCCGCGATGGGCGATGGCGTCGGTCATGCCCTGCAACGCTTCATGCGACGGGTTCCTGCCCGAAAGATCGAGTATTCCGCAGATGCCGCACATGATCTAACTCCGGGGCCCTTCGTGGAATTGTTGCCACAGGCTGTTGGACGAGCGCAGGTAGCTGTCCTGCTCTGCGCCTCGCTTTTTCAGAATCCGCGCGAGAATCTCCGTGGTCCTCACGGGCTCGTCCCACATCCACCACATGGGGTGCACGAGTATTTGCAGCCTGTCCCACTGGCCTGAGCGGATCATCTCACCGGGGTGCCCCTCGCGCCAGTGGGCGTTGCTCTCGCTGATGTACTTGGTCTCCGGCAGCATGAAGCGCGGATCGTAGCCGCTGACGTAGGCGTCCGTGCGGGGCGCGCGGTTGACCACCTCGGCAGGCGGGTTGTGGAAAGTGACCATGTTGCCGATCTCCACCGGGCACGCCTTGCGGAAAAGCTCCAACTCGGCAGTCACCGCGGCGTCGATGTCGTCAGGGGCGTCCGGGATGCGGCTCGGATCGCAGTGCAGGCCGATGCGGTGCCCCAACTGCGCGATGGCCCTGATGGCGGCTGCGGTCTCCGGCTCCAGAATATTGTACAGTCCGCCCCGGAGCATGAAGAAATATGCTGCGCAAAAACCCTTTTCATGTTCCATGCGGGCCATCTCCAACGCCATGGCCGGGCTCTTGTCCACGTCGTGGCGCAGGAAAAGGGTGCGCCCGGCCGTCAACGGCTCATCATAGAAGCCGCATTCGTAGCCGCCGTCCGAAAGGGCGTCCAGAAGCTGCGAGTACTGCCTGCGGGTGAAGCCGAACCCTTCGTGGTCTGTCTGGGCATACATGGCTTCAAGCTTTTCCAGACTGCGGTTGTGCTCGCTGTGCAAAACGTTGTCCTCGGCGGGCGTCCAACCATCCGGGGAGTCCCAGTCGGACACAAAATAGCTCCCATCGCCCGCTTTGACCGCAAAAGTGCCGTCGTGGAACGCGCCCACCACGGTGCCGGGAGTTGCATCATCAAAGCGCAGGCTGGTGTCGAAGGGCGCGCCGCCCCAGACATTGATGCGGGTGCCGTCACAGGTGGTATACGCTCCGGGATACGGTCTTGATACGGCGCGCACGAGCCTGTCGATGCGTTCTACCGGTTCACGCCAGTCAATGACGCCGTCTTCGGGCGTGCGCTTGGGGTAGTAGGTGGGTGTCACGTCCTGCGGCTGCGGATGCGTTGGCGCGGTGCCGTCCAGCAGCGCGGGCAGGTGCTCCAAAAGCAGCCTGATCTGGCTCAGGGTGTTCTTGTGCCGCAGGCTCCGGATGGTGTCGCGCTCGGTGATGTCGAAACGCTGGGTGCCGACGATCTCGCCGGAATCCACGCCGGGGTCGTACTTGAAAAGGTTCGTGTAGAAGCGGTCCCTGCCTTCGATGATGGACCAGTTCATGGGGGAGCGGCCGCGGCCTCTCGGCAGCGGTTCCGCGCTGCCGTGCATTCCGAAGGCTCCGATGCTCAGGGTTTCGAGAAACCACTCGGGAAACAGCCGCTGCCACCCGGCGGAGATGAGCAGGTCGATGCCAATGTCCTCGAACTGGCGTCTGCTGGCGTCGTCCTTCATGGCGTAGGTGGCGGGGTGCACCACCGGGACCCCGAGGCTTTCGGCCAGCGGGCGCAAGTCCTGATAGTCGGCAATTCCGTCGCTGTGGGAAGCGTCCATGTGCAGCAGGCAGGCCACGTCGTATCCCGCTTGGCGCACGGCGCGCAGGGTGTCTGCGCAGGTGGACTGGTTGCCCGCTATGGCGATGGTCTTGCCGCGGTTCATCACAGCACCTTCTTTAGTGTTTCGAGCACCTTGTCCTGCTCCGCCTCGGTCATGCCGTGATACAGGGGCAGGGCGAGAGCCTCGTTGTACGCCCGGATGCTGCCGCTCATGTCGCCTTCGATGCGGCAAAGGGGATTGTCGGCAAAGGCTTCGTGCATATGCAGGGAGAAAGTGCCGATCTGCACCTCGATGCCCGCCGCGCGCATGTCCGCCATGACGCGGTCGCGCTCGGGGACGAACACGCAGAAGGTCTGCCACGAGTGTTCGCCGTCCGGAGTGATGGCGGGCAGGGAGATTCCGTCCGCCCCGTCGAGCTTTTCCCGGTAGACGTCGGCCAGCCTGCGGCGTTCGGCGAGCAGGTCGTTGACCATGCCCATCTGCTCAAGGCCAACTGCCGCCAGCAGGTTGCTCATCTTGTAATTGGTGCCGATGCGGCTGAACTGCGATCCTGCCCTCGAAGTGGCCGCGCCCATGCCGAAATGCTTGTAGGAATGCATCCACTCGGCCCATTCGGTGTTGTTCGTGGTCACGGTGCCGCCTTCGCCCGTGGTGATGAACTTGCGCGGGTGGTGGCTGAAGACCGAGATGTCGGCCAATGCGCCGGTCATGATGCCGTCAAAGGATGAACCGAGGGCGCACGCGGCGTCCTCAACCATGTATAGTCCGTGCCGCTGCCTGATTTCGTTCAGCCGCTTCCAGTCCAGTGGGTTGCCGAACAGGGAGACCGGGATGACGGCCCGCGTCCTTTCGGTGACGGCGGCTTCCAGCGCATCGCTGTCCATGAGCATGGTGTCGGGATCGACGTCCACGATGACGGCGGTGGCCCCAACGATGTTCACCACGGACGCGGTGGCCGGGTAGGTGTAGTCCGGCACGATAACCTCGTGACCCGGACCGATGCCCAGCGCGCGCAGGGCCAGCTCAAGGCCGGTGGTGCAGGAGGTTACCGCGAGGCAGCGCGCCGCGCCGCAGAATCCGGCGATGCGTTGCTCGAATTCGCGGGTCACGGGTCCTTCGGTGAGATAGCCGGAGTCGAGCACCTGCGTGACGCGCTCCTTGAGGGCGTCGGTGATCACCGGTTTGATGAGCGGAATCTCGTACATGCTATCTGGCCTTCCTGCGCCTGCGGTCCACTTCCTCGATGTGGTTCTTGCGCCACTCGATGAGCTCGGACAGCCCTTCGCGCAGCTGCTTCTCGGCCTTGAAGTCGATCTCCTGCTCGGCTTTTTCCGGGCAGCCCACGCGGTTTTTCACGAAGGTCAGCCCACCGGGCTTGTATTCGATTTCGAGATCGGAGCCGGTCAGCTCCAGGAGCAGTTCGGCCAGCTGCTTGATGGAGGTCTTGATGCCGGTGCCGACGTTGTAGAAGCTGTCGGTGGCGTCGGATTTCATGGCGCAGATGTTGGCGCGGGCGCAGTCGCCCACGTACACGAAGTCGTAGGACTGGGAACCGTCGCCGTAGACCACCGGCGGAAGCCCCTGGTCCAGCCTGTCGAGAATCTTCATGATCACCGCAATGTAGGTGCCCTGATAGTCCTGACGCGGGCCGTACACGTTCATGTAGCGCAGCCCGTTGTAGTCGAAGGCCTGATCCGTATCCTTGTAGCGGTGGTGCAGGGAGCGGCACATGTGCTCGCCCGCGATCTTGGTGGCGCCGTAGAAATTGGTGTTGTTATAGGGGTGGTCTTCCTTCATGGGCTCGGAAACCGCGTCGCCGTAAACCGAGGCGGAAGAGGAGTAGACCAGCTTTTTGACGCCGTTGTTCAGCATGGCTTCGAGGACGTTGAAGGTGCCGCCTATGTTGACCTCGAAGGCGGAACGTGGAAAATCGTAGCAGTGCAGCAGCCACAGGGCGGCGAGGTGGAACACCCCGTCCACGTCCTTCATGGCGGCATCGAGAATGTCGCGGTGCAGCAGCTCCCCGCCGAGGTCGTAGATGTTTACACGCGGGTCTTTCAGGGCCGAGGCGAGGTTCTCCTCGCTGCCGCGCGTGAGGTTGTCGTAGACGCGGACTTCCCTGACGCCTTCGTCCAGAAGTTGATCCACGAGATGGGAGCCGATGAACCCGGCGCCCCCGATGACCAGCATTGTCTTGTCCTTGAGATCCATGTTTGCGCTCGCTGTTTCGTTTGGTAGAGGTCGAAGATGTATAGCAAGGCTCATGCCACGGCGGGTGAGCCCGGGGGCCGCTTCAGGGTCAGTCTCGGCAACTGTATAGCCAACAAAACCGTTTATCAACCTGTTGATCGATTCATCGACGGTTTCTTGCAGGGACTTTATGCCTCACGCCCGGATGGGAAAACCTTTCCATGTCCGTCAATATCCCGGCAGGCAATGTTTGCCCGGTGTTTGTGGAGGGGCGCCTCATCTCATCGCGCCATGGCGCGGCAAGAAATAAAGGGAAGACCGATAAAGCGAACCAATCATGCACTTAATGATTCCAGCCCCAAGGATGCAGAGGCGAAAGAATTCGCTTTTCCCGGTGTTTATCCCCTTCGCAGGGTGTCCGCACCGGTGCGTGTTCTGTTCGCAGAACGCCCAGACAGGACAGAAGCCGCGACCGCTCTCCGAGGTGCTGCAACAACTGGACACCGACCTTGCCGAGGCCCGCAATGCCGGACGCGGCCCCTATGAACTGGGATTCTTCGGCGGCACCTTCACCGCATTGCCGGAGCCGTGGCCCGAAAGGTTTCTCGCTGTCGCGGCACGTCATCGCGAGACAGGCACCGTTTCCGGCGTCCGCTGCTCCACTCGCCCGGACGCGACATCACCGGAAACGCTCGCCCGGCTCAGGAAGCTGGGACTCGATACGGTCGAACTCGGCATACAGAGCTTCGACGGCGACGCGCTTTGCAAATCCGGCAGAGGCTACGACGGCGAGACCGCGCGCAACGCCTGCGAGAACGTGCGTCGGTCCGGACTGAGGCTCGGCATTCAGCTCATGCCCGGGTTGCCCGGCGATCGGCCCGGCGTGTTCCGAAATGACGTGGACCTCGCCCTACGGTTGGTCCCGGACTGCGTGCGGCTGTATCCCTGCGTGGTCATGGAAGGCACGCCGCTTGCCGATACATGGCGCAACGGCGAATATCATCCATGGCCCCTTGCCCGTGCAGTGGACGAACTGGCCGATGCCCTGAACCGATTTCGCGGAGCGAGCATTCCGGTCATCCGTATGGGACTGGCCCCGGAAACGGAAATGAACGCCTCGCTGCTGGATGGCCCATGGCATCCCGCCTTCGGCCAGTCAGTCAAGGCTCTCGCCCTGTATCGCCATCTCAAGCCGCATCTGGAAAATCTCACCGCCCCCATCACCCTCGCAGTGCCAAGGCGACTTCAAGGAGAATTGCTCGGTCACGCCAACGAACTGTTGCCAAAATATGAAGCCCTCGGCCTGCCGCGCCACGCCATACGCTTCGAGGAGCGCGACGACTTCCTGCTCGAAAACCTGCAAACGACTGTGGACCCCGAAGACAAAATCCGTTAGTCACCATGCAGCCGCGCGCAGCGGAGGGTTCCGTTGCGCCAAAAAACCGACGAATCGGAACATGACCGAACTGCACCGCGCTGCACGCGCACTGACGCTGGTCCCCGGACAGCCGCCCATCATTGATGCGGCAATTCTCGTCCGCAATGAGACCATCATAGAGGTCGGCACCTACGCCGACCTGTCCCGCACTTTTTCCGGCAGAACCGTCGATCACCATGACGCCACCCTCGTCCCCGCGCTGATCAACGCACACTGCCATCTCGAACTCTCGCACCTCGAAGGACAGACCATAAACGGCACCGGCTTCGTCCCGTGGGTCGAACACCTGCTCTCGCTCCCCCTCATGGACCCGGACCCGGAAACCGTCCGCGAAGCATGCCGAAAAATGAAACGATCCGGAACCGCGATGGTCGGGGACATCGCCACCCGTTTTCCAGAAACAATGGCCGGAATCCTTCAGGAAACCGGCCTTTTTTTCGTCTCCTTCGCCGAAGCCATAGGCGAACAGATCCCAGACTCCACCATCCCCGGCGGCCACTACGAACTCGGCAGACACTCAGCCGCAGGACACAGCCTCTACACCACCCACACCAAGCTCCTGCAAGCCGCCAAACAGGAAACCACAGCCCGCAACCTGCCGTTTTCCCTGCACCTGTCCGAACATGAAGACGAACTCAACATCATGCTCGGCAACCAAAGCGATTTTCTCGACATGCTCCAGTCCAGAGGAAGGCTCCTCGACTTTAATCCACCCGGCAAACGCCCAGTACAACACGCAAACGATCTAGGCCTGCTTGACAAACAGACGCTTGCCATTCACTGCGTGCAACTCGACGAAGCCGATATCCAAATCCTCGCAAAGACCGGAGCCACCGTCTGCCTCTGCCCCCGCTCCAACAGATTCATAGGAGTCGGCCGCGCCCCATGGGAAAAACTGCATCAAGCCAATATCCCACTCTGTCTCGGCACCGACTCCATTGCCTCGAACCACGATCTCAATCTCTGGAACGAAGCCCTGTATCTCAAGCAACACTGGCAAGGCAGACTGGAACTAGAAGATATTTTAAAGATGATGGCACCGAATCCCGCACGCATCCTCGGCGAGGATCGACTCGGAACCATCGAACCCGGCAAGGCCGCACGCTTCGCCAAAGTGCCGCAGGACGTGCTGGAAGCCTTCCGGTAACGGTGCCTCCGGCGGGCGGGGCTCTGCCCCTGCACCCCGCCAAAGGGGCGGGCCCCCTTTGGAATCCCTGAGTTGTCAGCGGCGATGCTGCTGCCGGGGGTAGGGGGACGCCAGAGTCGCGTTTGCGCAGCCTCGCCGCTGACGGGGTGGGCAGGAAGATTTTGTGGTTTATTGAAGTAGGTGATGGCTGGGGCTGCGGAATGTTTACAATCGTGCGTCCGTCTTTAGCGTTCCGCCAAGCCGACTACGGATTCGGGCTTTCGGTGAGCCGAGGCCCGGCTTGGCAAGCCAAAAAGTTTTGGGAGATTCTTAAGAACCCTTTCCCAAAAGGGTTCTTAAGCCCCCGGAGGGAACATGCCTCCGGGGGGCGGGGCTCTGCCCCTGCACCCCGCCAAAGGGGCGGCCCCCCTTTTGAATCCCTGAGTTGTCAGCGGCGATGCTGCTGCCGGGGGTGGGGGGACGCCAGAGTCGCGTTTGCGCAGCCTCGCCGCTGACGGGGTGGGCAGGAAGTTTTTTGTGGTTTGTTGGAGTCGGTGATGGTTTGAGCGGTTGGGGGATGAAGTAGCTCCACCGTCTTTAGCGTTCCGCCAAGCCGACTACGGATTCGGGCTTTCGGTGAGCCGAGGCCCGGCTTGGCAGGCCAAAAAGTTTTGGGAGATTCTTAAGAACCCTTTCTCAAAAGGGTTCTTAAGCCCCCGGAGGGATCAGGTCGCCGTGGGCGACGAACCGTTCGGGTTGTGATAGTGTATTAAGGTAATAGAGAAGAGATATCGGCCTAGGCCGTCGGAGGCAGAGACATGCAGTGGTTGCACAAGGATTTGTTGGACGTTTCGCAGTTGTCGCGATCGGAGGTGATGTCGCTTTTCGAGACGGCGCGGCATTTTCAGGAGATCAACGAGCGTCCTGTGAAGAAGGTTCCGACGTTGCGGGGCCGCAGCGTGGTGTTGTTTTTTGCCGAGCCGAGCACTCGCACGAAGACGAGTTTCGATGTGGCGGGCAAGCGGTTGTCGGCGGACACGTTTTCGTTGGCCAAGAGTTCTTCTAGTCTGACGAAGGGCGAGACGTTGAAGGACACGGCGTTGACGTTGCAGGCAATGGCTCCGGACGCCATTGTGATTCGTCACTGGTGTTCGGGTGCGGCCCGGTTCATGGCGGACCTGTTGGATTGCAGCATCATCAATGCCGGTGACGGGCGTCACGCGCATCCTACGCAGGCGTTGCTGGATGGTTTTACGTTGTATCAGGAGTGGGGCGATCTTTCCGGCAAGACGGTGTTGATTCTTGGTGACGTGACGCACTCGCGGGTGGCTCGTTCCAACGTGATTCTTTTGAACAAGATGGGTGCCCGGGTTCGGATATGTGCTCCGCGGACGCTTTTGCCTCGCACGGTGAAGTCTTGGCGGGCCGAGGTGTTCCATGATCTGGACGAGGCTGTTCGTGATGTGGATGCGGTGATGTGCCTGCGGTTGCAGTTGGAGCGGCAGAAGCAGGGGCTGTTGCCGGATCTGCGGGAGTATGCTTCGACGTACGGGCTTTCGGCGCGGCATCTGGAGAAGGCCTCGCGGGACGTGCGGGTGCTGCATCCGGGGCCGATGAACCGGGGTGTGGAGATCGCTTCCGACTTGGCGGACGCGGACTGCTCATTGGTGCTTGATCAGGTGGCCAACGGGGTGTCCATGCGTATGGCGCTGCTTTTCCAGTATATGACCCGCAAGGGCGGGGAAGAATAGGAGACCGGGGATATGTCCAGAATGGATTTGCTGGTTCGTCGGGCCATGTTCGAGGGCCGCGAGGTGGACGTGATCGTGAACGAGGGGCGCATCGTGGAGATTCGCGACTGCTCTGCCGAGATCGATCTTGAGGAATTCGAGCAGGTGGAGGATGCGTACGGGCTGCAGCTCATGGCGAGCATGACGGACGTGCATGTGCATCTTCGCGAGCCGGGTTTCGAGTACAAGGAGGACATTCGGTCCGGTCTCGGTGCTGCGGCGTGGGGCGGATTCGGCAACGTGCTTTGCATGGCGAACACCAGTCCGGTGAACGATTCGGCTTCGGTGACCGAGGCCATGCAGGAGAAGGCGAATATTTACTGGCCCGAGGGGCCGAGGCTCTTTCCCATCGGCGCGTTGACCAAGGGGCTGAAGGGCGATGAACTGGCACCTGTTGCAGAGCTTCGTGACGCGGGGTGTGTTGCGGTCTCCAACGACGGGGTGCCGGTGAAGAACACCGATCTTTTCCGCAAGGCCATGGATTACGCGGCCAACTTCGGCATGACGGTCATCGACCATTGCGAGGACCCGTATATGGCTGTGGGTGTCGGAGTGAACGAGGGCGAGGTGTCCGACCGCCTCGGTCTGGCGGGTCAGCCGGACGTTGCCGAGGCGCTTCAGGTCTCGCGTGATGTGCTGCTGGCCGAGTATCTCGACATCCCGATTCATCTGGCGCACGTCTCCTGCGAGAAGGCCGTTGAGATCATCCGACAGGCCAAGGCTCGCGGGGTGAAGGTCACTGCGGAGACGTGTCCGCATTACCTGCTGCTCACGGACGAGTGGCTGGCGGAGCCGGAGAACGAGTACAGCGCCATGGGCAAGGTCAATCCGCCGCTTCGCACGGAACGTGACCGGCAGGCCATGATCGCGGCGCTCAATGACGGCACCATCGACTTTCTTGCCACCGACCATGCGCCGCATGGAATGCATGAGAAGGAAGTGGAGATGGATGTGGCGCCCTGCGGCATTTCCGGGCTGGACACGGCTCTGGCGGCCACGTGGGCGCTGGTGCAGGACGGCACGCTTTCCCGCGAGGCGTTCGACCGTGCGTGGGTGACCGGTCCGGCGCAGACGTTCGGCTTGCCCGTGAACCGTTTCCAGCCGGGCGATACGGCGGACTTTTTCCTGTTTGATCCCGAAGAGGAGTGGGTGGTCGGCCCAGGCACCATGCATTCCAAGGGAAAGAACACGCCGCTGGCCGGGACCACCCTGAAAGGGCGGGTGAAAACTCATTTTCTTGCAGGGAAAAAAATAGTATAGGGAACCCTGCGTCCGCCCGGACGACTCCCGCTAAGGATAAATTATTCCGCAAGGAAGGAGATATATGAGCCAGCCTTTCAAAGAAGCCGTGGGTTTTTGCAAAACCATCATGCGAAACGGCTTTGACGCCTATGTCATCAATGCGCGCCTTCAGGAACTGACCCTCGCAGAGACCGGGGCCGAGCAGGAACTGGACATCTGCACCGAGGCCACCCTCGAAGAGCTGCAGCGGATGTTCCCGAACATCCAGCCTTCGCAGGACAAGGGCATCGTGGGAACCTTCACCGAAGGCGGAGTGACCTACTATTTCTACCCGGCCGACGTGGAGTTGAGTTCCTATACGGAAGACACGGTCTCCAAGATGACCCCGCGTCTGCTCAAGCGTCTTGAAGCACGCGGCGACATTCCTCTGTCCTCGGTCTGCCCGTACATCCCTAAGGCCAAGGATATGTATGCGGACTTCGCGGACCTGTCCTCCGGCGTCATCCGTTTCAAGGGGATCGCCGACGAGGCCCTGAAAAAGGATTATTCTCTGGCCTACCGCGCCTTGCGTTTTGCGGCCAACTACAATCTGGAGATCGAGCCCAACAGTTGGATCGCCATTGTGCGTAATTCCCGTCGCGTGCTCGACTACGTACCCACACGCGAGTTCATCGACGAGTGGCGCAAGGTCGAGGCCGAGAGCATGTACAAGTTCCTTGAGCTGCTCTTCGAGTCCATGCTGCTGCACGGCCTCGTGCCGGAACTCGCGGCCCTGTCGCGCGTGAAGCAGATCAAGAATGCCGAGGAAGGCGAGGAATCGGTCCTGCAACATACCATCGACGTCATGAAGGCCTATCCCGAGGAGCTGCCTTACGACTGGTACGGCACCGTGGCCTGCATGTTCCACGACGTGGGCAAGCTCTATACTGCCGACTACTACGACGAAGAATGGCACTTCCTCCAGCATCACCGCGTGGGAGCCAAGGTCACCCGCAAGATTCTCAAGCGTCTGAGCTTCATGCCCGAAGACATCGACCTGATCTGCGACCTCGTGCAGAACCACATGCGTCCGCATTTCATGCTCACCGACCGGGGCATCCGCCGCCTCAAGTCGCTGGACGAGTATCCCCGCGTCATGGAAATGGTCCGCGCCGACATCAAGGCCCGCGACGGCTCCTGGCGCGAGTTCAACCACAACCTCAAGATGGCCGAACGTGCGGACATCCCCGAGGACGAGATCGAACCGCTGCTTAACGGCAACCAGATCATGCAGGCCACCGGCCTCAAGCCCGGCCCGCAGGTTGGCGCCATCCGCGACGCGCTGCTCAAGGCGCAGATCGCCGACGACGTGCATACCGAGGAACAGGCAATCGCATTTGCCAAGGCCTACAAGGTCCGCCACGGCATGTAAGCAGCGTTTGCAAAAAAGATAAAAAAGGGCCTCGCGTCATGCGAAGGCCCTTTTTTTGTGGCGGATGGGACTGGAAGCATGGTTTGAAATGCGGATTGCGGGGCTATAAAGTATGAATTTCTGCCGTTTTCAACGAGGCAGAGTGAGAGCGCAGTGATGATTCGCTAAAAAGGACGCTCGGGAGACTCGACGGGTAAATGTTGCTCGATCGTTGCAGGCCGTACACCCGCAGCTGATAATCAGCTATTGCGTAACTCGCCATGACTCGTTATGTAATCAGGCCCGACCCGCCGCCCGGGTCGCATAGTATACATTTACAAAGGTGTAAAAATGAGACCAGACTTCGAGAAGATGAACGGCTTGGTTCCCGCCATCGCACAGGACGCCGAAAGCGGCGAAGTCCTGATGATGGCTTACATGAACGAGGAATCGTGGGATAAGACGCTGGAGACGGGAGAGGTGCATTACTACTCTCGCTCGCGCAAGAAGCTTTGGCATAAGGGCGGCACTTCGGGACATGTACAGAAGCTTCATTCCATCCGTCTGGATTGCGACGACGACACCATACTCTTGCTTATCGAACAGATCGGCGGTGCGGCCTGCCACAAGGGGTACCGCAGCTGTTTTTATCGTGAATTGAAGGACGGGGAAGTCACTGAGTGCTCCCCCGTGGTTTTTGATCCCAAGGAGGTCTACAAGTAATGTCCGGAAACAATCTTCGACTCGGTGTTCCCAAGGGTTCCCTTCAGGAAGCAACGACCAAACTGTTCGCCAAGGCCGGCTGGAACATCCGTCTGCACCACCGGAATTACTTCCCCGACATCGATGACCCCGAACTGACCTGCTCCCTCGCTCGCGCGCAGGAGATGGGCATGTACGTGGAGCGCGGCACCTTCGACGTGGGACTGACCGGTAAGGACTGGGTCATGGAGAACAGCTCCGACGTGGTCGTCGTGGACGACCTCATGTACTCCAAGGTCTCCAATCGTCCGGCCCGCTGGGTGCTCTGCGTCAACGGCAGCTCCCCCTTCAAGCGCCCCGAGGACCTCGAAGGCTGCAAGATCGCCACCGAGCTCGTCGGTTTCACCAAAAGCTACTTCGAGTCCATCGGGGTGAACGTGGAAGTCATGTTTTCCTGGGGAACCACCGAAGCCAAGGTGGTGGAAGGCCTCTGCGACGCCATCGTGGAGATCACCGAGACCGGCACAACCATCAAGGCCAACGGCCTGCGCATCATCGCCGAACTGATGCAGACCAACACTCAGCTCATCGCCAACAAGGACGCCTGGAACGATCCGTGGAAGCGCAAGAAGATCGAAGAGATAAACATGCTGCTTCAGGGCGCCCTCAGGGCCGAGAAGATGGTCGGTCTCAAGATGAACCTGCCCAAGGACAAGATGGCCGACGCACAGGACCTGCTGCCCGCCGTCACCTCGCCCACCGTGGCCGAACTCCAGGACGGCAGCTGGCTTTCGGTGGAAATCGTCATTGAAGAAGCCGTGGTGCGCGACATCATCCCCCAGCTCAAAGACCTCGGCGCGGAAGGCATCATCGAATATCCGCTCAACAAAGTCGTCTAACAATACGCTCCACTATAGAAAAGGCCGCCCTCCATCTGGAGGGCGGCCTTTTTGTGTGAGTGTCATCTATGGCAGGGACGCACCTTTGCCTCCGGCGGGCCCTTCAGGCGGACCCTTTCAGGGGGACCAAAGGGGCGGGCCCCCTTTGAAATCCCTGGGTTGTCAGCAGGGTTGCAGCTGCCGGGGTCATGCGGCTCTGCCTGTAACAAACTCAATTTTGGGGTGCTTGTGAAGAAGCTGATCCCTCAAGGCAACCATACTTCTTCTCTATACTTAAAATCGTATGAGCCTTCAAACAGCCTTCTCCGTATAACAGTCTCGTTTCATGCCAATGATGTCTGGCTTCCTCCGAAGATGACAGATAGGGGGCTGGAGTTAGAAACTTGGTAAATTCTTTTAGAAGGTAAAAAGACTAGGTTAAGAAAAGCTGTCAAAAAAGACCATAGATTTGTTCTGCAAAAGGATAGAGTGGGACAAAACCGAAAGGCTGGAAAAGAGGTTGCTTAGGTTTGTTGAGCCCGTGGCAGCTAAGAATGAATAGAAGGTGCCAAACAGGTTATGTCTTCTTGCAGACCCTTTTCCTGATTCCATTGAAATACTGGTTGAATAGATGCTTAAGCCTTTTGAAAAGAATCTTTTCCGGATGAGTTGTTCAAGTTCTGAAGCTTTTCGACTTCAAGGAAGAGTTGCGTAATCATGCAGATGGCAGTTTCGGGCTGCAGTCCAGGGTAAGGTTCCCAATGTGTATCAGGATTCGGAGGAGGTGCATAAAAGAGATTTCCATCCTCTCTGCCAAGAAACTCGCGAGCAACTTTTGCATTTGAATGAGCGTGTCTGGTAAATATTTCAAGCCGTGTAGGAGGAGGAAAGGTTGAATGATCTTGGAAGCTCTCTGTTCTGCTGCCAGTTTCCAAGGATGTACGAAAGAAATTGCCTGCCGCCAACTTTCTGGACCAAGGGATATCCATCCTTCCGATTTCCTGGAAGACAGCAAAGGTATCCGCCTTCAGTCGAGGATTGGGATTTCCGGATTTGAAAGCGAACTGTTCAGGATTGCTGACGCCTAGCGCTGAAAGAAAATCGGTCCGGACATCCTTCCCAATAAGTTGTTCTTTTTCGAAAGGGCGAATAATCAGCTTTTCATTGCCGAAGCGTGCAGCGATTGAGGATACAAAGGCGTAGTAGTCACAAGGGAACTCTTGGTGAAAGCTTTCTATAAATTCAGGTATTGTCCCAGGGTTTTTGAATTTCTTCACCCGCTGGTTGTACATCGACTGAATGTGTGAATCCTGACGGCGAAGATAAATAACAAAATAAACATTCACTCCGAAAAGTGCCGTGGCGATGTCGTCGATGCTCTCCGGTTTATTGTGAAACGTTTTTGGAAACATTTCCGATGAGATAATGACATGGTTCTTGGAATTGTCGCAGTAGCGCTTCAAATAACGCCATTTTTCAAAAGTCGAATCCGCCGAATTCTCAAACCAGCTTCGGGCTAAGGGGTTGTGTGTATCTACCCCAAGCTCATTAGGATAGTATACGAAACCTTCGGAAAGTAACGGCTCAGGGTTCTCGAAAAGAGTCTGCTGAATTGCCGTTGATCCTGTTTTGGGTATCCCGATGTGAATGTAAAGCGTGCTCACTGTATAGTCCTCGCCTGAGTTGCAGAGGTTTTCTTGATGTTATAGCCAGATCAAAAAGTCAAGAACGCCTACATAATACGTGTAGCTGCCTATCTGTATAAACGATTGATTCTTCGATCAAGGCAAAAACTCCCCCCTACACCTCACTCCAGCACCTATCGATATGCGACCGTTCGTAGGGGCTGCTGAATTTGCTGACTGTTATAGCGATGATTGCAGCTGCGGGCAGAGCCATGACGTTGGGGTCGATGAATTGAAGCATCCATGGGTAGGCGTTCGGTGTGGCGGTGGAGACGAGGGTGGGGTTTCCGGTGAGCGCTTCGCAGAGGCCGAGGCCGGAGGCGGATTTTCCGTGGATGAAGAGCATCCAGAACATGGAACAGCCGAAGCCGCCGAGCATGGAGGCGATGGCGCCGGCACGGGTCATGCCTTTCCAGAAGAGGCCGAGCAGATAGGCGGGCAGGAAGGTGGCGAGGCACAGGCCGAAGAAGAATGCGGTGGCGCGTGCGATGATGGAGCCGGGCAGCACCCAGGCCCAGACGAGGGTGATGAAGACGGTGGCGGTCACCGCGTACCGGGCCACTTTGACGGATGCGCTGGAGCTTGTTTCGGCATACTGCTCGTAGACGTCCCGGCCAAGGGAGGTGCCGCCCACATGATATTGCGAGGCAAGCGTACTCATGGCGGCGGCAAGCATCGCGAGCAGGAAGAGTGTGGAGTACCAGTGCGGCATGATGGTCTCGATGAAGGTCGGGATGATCTTGTCGAGGTTGCCACCGGCCATCTGGATGCTTATCTTGCCGAATTGCTGATAGAATATGGCGTTGGTAAACGCGCCGACGGAGTAGATGACTCCGGGAATCAGCAATATGAAGAGCGTTCCGTAGATGACGCCTTTTTCGAGTTCGCGATCGTTGGGCACGGTCATGAAGCGCACCACGAGCTGCGGCTGTGCGAGAACGCCGAGGCCGACGCCGTAGATAAGCGTGGTCCAGATGACCATCCACATGGGTGAGCCGGGTTCCGCGCCTTGCGTCCAGCCGTTCATGCCGAGCGCCTGAAGCTTTTCGGGCATGAGCGGCGCCATTTCGGAGAGCGTCTGGAAGCCTTCGGAGAAGCCGCCGAGCATGTTCCAGACCACATACAGGAGTACGAGCATCATGCCCACCATGATGCAGCCCTGAAACGCCTCGGTATACATGACGGCCTTCATGCCGCCCGAAATGACGTAGACGGCAAGCAGCAGCGTAAAGCCTACGAGCGCGAAGTGAAAATCCAGGCCCATGGAGACTTCGAGCATGCGGCAGATGCCGATGAGCACCGCGGCGGCGTAAAGCGGAATGAACGTGAAGATGGTTCCGCCCGCGAAGGCCTGAATGAAGCGCGATTTATAGCGTCTGCCCAGCAGTTCGGGGAAGGTTTCGGCGTTGAGGGCGAGCCCCATCCGACGGGTCCGCTTGCCGAAGATCAGCATGGCGATGACGATGCCGACCACGATGTTGAGCACCATCAGCCAGAGCAGGTCGAGGCCGAACATGGCAGACGCGCCGCCGAAGCCGATGATGGCGCTGGTGGAGATGAAGGTCGCGCCGTAGCTCATTGCCATGACGAAGGATTTCATCTTTCTCCCGGCGAGCATATAGTCGTCGGAGCCGGTGGTTTCCTTCCAGCCACGGTAGCCGAGGTAGAAGACGACGGCGAAGTAGGCGAGGGCGGTGACGATCTTGACGGTAAGGGCGCTGGGCATGGCCTCTCCTGCAAAGTGATTTCGGAAAGGGATACTGGTAGTCGCCGCAACCATAACCTGTCAATCGGACTGGAGGTAATTCATGGAGATATTCATCCCCGGAATGGGCAACCTGAAGCCGGAGACGGTGGTGTTCGATTACAACGGGACCATCGCACAGGACGGAGAACTGCTCCCCGGCGTGAGTGAGCGCATCGAACAGCTTGCAAAAGAGGCGCAGGTGGTGATTCTGACTGCGGATACGCACGGGGACTGCATCCGCAAAATGTCGGACCTGCCGGTTCTGGTGGAAGTGATTTCACCGGCCGAAGGAGTGGGCGAGGACGAAGCCAAGCTCGCCTATGTCGAATCCATTGGCGATTTTTCGTGCGTGGCCATCGGCAACGGCCGCAATGACGGTCCCATGCTCAAGGCGGCTGCCCTCGGCATTGCGGTAATCCAGCGCGAAGGGGCTTCGGTGCGCGCGCTCATGTCTGCGGATGTGGTGGTAAACGATGTGCTCGACGCCTTCGACCTGCTGCTGCGGCCGGATCGTTTGCGTGCCACCATGCGGCGCTAGAAGCCGGGATGGTGCGGCTCAGGATTCGAGCCCGTTCTCTTCGACCTCGGCAATGAAGGCTTCGACCACGTCGGCGTCCAGCGCGCCCCCGGAGTTCTCGCCGAGGATTCGGAAGGCGTCTTCCGGCGGACGGCCTCGCTGGTAGGGGCGGTCCGTCGTGATGGCGTCAAAGCAGTCGGCAACGGCAATGATGCGTGCCCCCAGCGGGATTTCCTTTTCAGCAAGCCCGCGCGGGTAGCCCTGTCCGTCGAGCCGTTCGTGGTGGGCGTGGACGTATTCGAGCGCCGGTCCGAGGAATTCCAGCCCGGCGAGGATGTCGAATCCCCACTGCGGATGGCTGCGGATCTCCAGCATCATGGACTCGTCGGGACTCATGTCATCGTCACGGAACATGCGGTCGGAAAAGCCGATCTTGCCGATGTCGTGCAATAGGCCGGCCACGCGAAGATTCTCGCATTCCCTGCGCGGCAGACCCATGCGACGGCCGGTGCGCATGGAGTAGGCGGCGACGCGTTCGCCGTGGCCTTCCGTATATTGATCTCGTGCCCCAAGCGCCTGTGCGATGGAGGTCACGGTGCGCAGGGCGTTGTGCTTGATGGTCTCGTTAAGCTGCTGAAGATGCTGTTCTCTGGCCTCGATGCGGACCATCATGGTCGCCACTGCCTCGGCTATCTCCTGAATCTCCACAGGCTGTTCCGGACCGGTGAGGTCGAGAATCTCCTCGGAGTAGTTGCCCGCTGCAATGTCGCGGATGATTCGGATGAGCCGGGTTCTGGCTTCGCGAGGACCGGGCATAGGCTCTACTCCGGTTCGAGGGATGCGAGATAATCGGCGTAGGAGTGAGGATCGCGGCCGGTGATGTGACGGACCGCACCGGTGACGTTTCCGGCCATGCCCCGCTTGGCGATGCGCGACAGGCTCAGGAGCATGTTGCGGGACCACTCGTCGAAACCCTGCTCGGAAAGAACGGCCAGATAATCATTTTCTTCGAGTGCTTCCGCGTTCGGTAGCTTGTCGGACACTTCACCCATCGTCTGCACGAGATCATCCATGGAAAGCCCCTGCGGTCCGGTGACGGCGTAGGTGCGGCCATTGTGAGCCTCTTTATCGGACAGGACCGCCTCAACGCACGCGGCAAGGTCGCGACCGTCAAGATAACTTACGGCCGCGTCACCGCTTGGAATGCGCAGAACGCCGTTCAGCTCGGCGGGAGTGGGCAGGGTCTGCATGAGCATGCTGGGCCGCAGGATGGTATACGGCAACCCGGATTCTTCCACGGCCAGATCCACGCGACCAAGCTCGCGCCCGAGCCGCCAGTGGGCGTCGTTGGCCGAGGCGTAAAGCGAAATCCGAACCACATGGCCGATTCCGGCTTCCTTGGCGGCGTTGACGAGGTCGAAGCCCTGCCTGACGAGCGTTTCCTCCAGCGGGGAAACGAGCACGAGAACGTCAGCCTCGCGCATGGCCGCGACGGGGTCGGTGTCGGGCGAGTCAGTGGCGATGTCGAATCCGCTCCCGGCAAGCCCTTCTGATACGGCGCGTCCGGCAGGGGTGTCTGCTGCTGCGAGAAAGAGTCTGGTCATGGGGTCCCTCCGTCATGTTCTGGCCGATTCTGATGGAGGGGGATGGTACGCGTTCACCCGGAAAAAGAAAAGGCGCAGGGCTAATGTGCCTCAGCGCCCTTGGGCATGGAGTCTTCCTGCTCGTCGTTCATTCGGACGATCTGGGTGCTGAAGGAAGTCTCGCCGGGCTTGCAGGACGGGCAACCGTCTGAAATGATGGCACAATGCTCATCCACTTCCTCGTCCGCGATTTCCGCGGCATCCAGAATCTTCTTGGTCTGTCCCGGCCCCCACAGGATGGGCTGGCCACATTTTCCGCATTCAACGTATATGAGATCGGGATCGTATGTTTTTGTCATGCCGGGAATGTAAGCATCCTTGCCCCGGAATGCAAGGCGCGGCCTACTCCCATTCAACAAACAGGCGGCTGGCTTCGTCGGCGTTTTCGGCCATGGCCAGTGCCAGCATGAGACGGATGCGAGCCTTGGGGCCACCCATGCGCCGTGAAAGGATGACGCCTTTCGACTTGAGGTCCGCTCCGCCGCCGGGATAGCCGTAAATGGGCCAGACGCCGCCCTCGATGCAGCGCGTGGCCAGCACCACGGGCATTCCGGCGTCGAGGCAGCGCTGCACGCCGGGCACCGCTCCCGGGGGGATGTTGCCCGCCCCGAAGCCTTCCACCACCAGTCCGCGCGCGCCGTTTTTACGAGCCTGATCGAACGGCAGGGAGTCCATGCCGCTGTAACAGGTGATGAGGGGAACGCCCTTTTCCAGCCGTTGGGCGGGGAACTTGCGCCTCGGTTCGGCAGCCAGCGGACAGCCCGCGAGGATGACTTCCTCCCCGGCCACGTAGCCGATGATACCGGCCTCCCGAGAGTCGAAGGCGTCCACGTTCAAGGAATTGATCTTGACCGCCTCGCGTGCGGGGAAGATACGGTCGGTCATAAGCAGGGCCGCCCCGGTGCCGGGGGGCAGCGGCAGGAGTACGGTTCTGACCGCGTTGAGCAGGTTGCGGATGCCGTCGTAGCCGGTTTCCGAATAATAACGCATGCTTCCGGTGAGCACCACGGTCTTGCGAGTGTCCACCACCAGGTCGCACATGTAGGCGGTCTCGGCCAGCACGTCGGTGCCGTGCAGCACCACTGCGCCGAGGCAGTCGTCAGCGTCCACGGCCTGCTGCACGTCGCGTGCGAGCCGGAACATGTCCTCTGGCGTCATGTGCGGGCTTGGTTTGTCGGACCACAGTACGGGTTCGAGGCTTACGCCGTCCGGAGGCGAGGCCAGTTCGTTGAGCAGCCGGGAAAAGTTGTTGCCGGGAGCAACGCCTTCATGCCCCTCGCCGGGGCTCATGCCGATGGTTCCGCCTGTGAAGAATACCTTGATGACGCCGTGCCGCGTGCCCATGCCTGCCTCCGTGTTCGCTGGTTACGCGGATGCAATGGCAGAGAACCGCGCCGCTGGCAAGTCCCCGGCATTGCAGGGCTGCCTCAATACAATTCCCCGACACGTGTCAGTGCGCGTCGCAGGTTCCGGATTCGCGAGCCGTCGCTGAGCTTGGAGCCGTCCGCTTCGCATACCCGGAACACGTCGAGCGCGCGGCCGGATATGGTCGAAACCCGGGCCGAACCGATGTCCAGCTCAAGGTCGGAGAGCACCCGGGCGAGATCATGCAGCAGCCCGATGCGGTCCGGGGCGGATATCTCCAGCAGGGTGAAGCCGGGGTCCGCCTCGTTGTCGATGCGCACGGAAAGCGGCAAATCGGGGCCGCGTCTCGGGGCCAGCAGGGAGCTTCGTTTTTCCGCAAGCCGTCCTGACACGTCGAGCTTGCCGGCCATGGCCCAGGTGATGTTGGAGGAAAGCCGTTTCAGCAGTCCTTCGTCCGGTGCGGAGCCGTTCTCCCTGCCGACGGTGAACACGTCCACGGCGGTCTCCCCTTCCCATGTAAAGATGTCCGCCGACAGAATGGAAAGCCCGAGCAGGGCCATGCAGCCCGCAACGGTGGAAAAAAGGCCGGGCGAGTCGTGCGCCGCCACCGTCACTTCGCGCACATCCGGCACAGGACCGGTTGCGCTGCGGATGACGTTCACGCCGATGCCGCCCTTGCCGCCGGGCTTTCGTACCCTGTCTTGCGCCACGGCAGTGTCCAGTTCCGCCACCATATCGGCATGTTCCGCCAGTGTCTCCGGACTGAGTCTGCGGCGGGCCTGCTCCGGGATTCGCACCAGCATCTGCGCAGTCACGTCAGGAACTGATTCGAAAGGAACGTCCGCATGCAAAACGGTATCCGGCGAACCATGCCCACCTTTTTCGAGTATGGCTCTCGCGCTGTGATAGAGCCGCTCCCGGAGCGACCTGTTCCAGCTGCCGGAAACCTTGGGTCCGGTCGCTTCAGCATCGGCAGCGGTCAGCAGATGCAACATGTCCAGCCGTCGCACGGTAACGCAGGTTTTCGCCACAGCCTCCGCTGCCGCCGGATCCTCCGGGTCGTGTCTGGCTGCGGTGGCCGGAAGCAGCAGATGATTGCGAACCAGAAACGCCACGTCTTCAATGACATCCCTGCCGTATTCCAGTTGCAGGAGAGAATCGCGGGCGAGCATTTCCCCGGCCTGTTCGTGGTCCGGCTCTTCCTTGCCCAGATCGTGAAACATGGCTGCCAGCAGCAGCGGTTCGGGGCGCTCGATGTGTTCGGAAAGCGCGCTTTCGGTGCCGCGTCGCCCGGCGATCATGTCACCGATGGCGGCGCAGGTGGCCAGCGTGTGCCTCCCCGCCGGGTGAACGTGGATGTCATCGAACTGCACGAAGTGCCTGACTCGCTCGAAGGGTGGCAGCACCGCGCCGAGCAGCCCCGTGCGTGACAGCGGCAGTACGGCGTTTCTGGCATGCGGCAATGTGAAAAGCTCCATAATGCGTCGGAACAGCTCGGGGTCATGGTCCAGAATCTCCGCCTGTCCGGCCACGCTGGCGGAAACGGCACGCCTTGCGCGCCACGAGAGCGGAATGCCCGTGCTCGCGGCGGCAGTAAAGATATCCAGCAGCCGCTCGGGCTCAGGCGAGCCTTGCGCAAAACGCAACCCTTCCGGTTCCGCCGCAATGCCCTGAGGCAGTCCCTGCGCCTCGTGATGCTGTCCGGCCACATGAAGCACGGCGGCCTCGCGCATGGCCGCCACATTGCCGAGGACACTGTGCAGACGGGTCAGGAAGAACTCCACGGCGCGCCCCGCCTTGTCGGCCTCGTCATCGGGTGCCACATAACCAAGCAGGGTGGCGACCTGTCGTTGCAGGTCGAAATGCAGACGGTCGAGCCCGCGTCCCGCCGCGTGATGCAGGGCCGTGCGTACCCGGAGCAGAAATTCCTCTTGTCGCCGGAGCCGGGTCATTTCCTCAGGCAGGAACGGATTGCGGTCCGGGGCTATGCGGACCAGCCAGTCCACGGTCTGTATGTCCCGTAGACCACCGATGCCGTTTTTCAGGTCCGGTTCGAGCAGGCTGGCCGAGTCCCCGAAAGTCTCCTCGCGGGAACGTGCCTCGGATGCCGCGGCTCGCGCAATCTCTCGTTCGCGTCCCTTCACCGCCTTGCGATGCACGGTTCGCAACAGTTTGCTGAAGGTTTCCTCGTTGCCGCACAGGAACCGGGCGGTCAGCAGGGAGGTGAGCACCTGAAAATCCGAAGCCGCCAATGAAGCGCAATCCTTGACCGATCGCACTCCGTGGCCCACCTTGAGGCCCACGTCCCAGAGAGGGTGAAACAGTTCGCGTGCGAACGGCTCGGCATCGCCGGGAATGCGGCCGGGGTAGATCACGAGCACGTCAATGTCCGACCCGGGGCAGAGGGTGCGTCGTCCGTATCCGCCCACGGCCACCACGCAGAAAGGCTTTGCGCTGGCTGCCCCTGATTTCGTAAGCTCCCTGACGCGCTCTTCGAAGTACGTGTCGGCGGCATGCGCCAAAGCTTCGGGAAAACTGGGAGGCACACGCGCTTCCAGACGTTTCAAGAGTGTTTCGCGAGATTGTTTCAACGCCTGCGCGCTTGATGCTGGCGCCCCGCTCGGAGCTTGTGATACGCTGTTGCTCATTGCTTGAACCCCGGTGCCGAATGCACCACATACTTACGGAAAACGATATGATACTGCCACAGATTCAACATAAGAAAGACGGGTCCGAACGTCGCGTCGGACTGGAATTCGAGTTCGCGAAGCTCGGGCCGGAAGCCGCGGCCGAGGCTGTTCGCGAGGTTTTCGGCGGCGAGATAAAGCGCAAGAACAGCTTCGTCTTCACCGTCGAGGAAACCGAAGTGGGCAAATTCACGGTGGAGATGGACGCCGCCATGCTCAAGGAAAAGCGGTACGAGGAATACCTGCAGTTCATAGGTATTGACGTTTCCGACGAGGCCCAGCGTCTGGAGCAGATGCTTCTTGGTCTGGCCTCCGATCTGGTGCCGTGCGAGGTGGTCACTCCGCCGCTGCCGTTTTCGGTGCTTACCGAAGCGGAAGCCCTTCGACGCAGACTGCATGAGTTGCACGCCCGCGGCACCCGCGCAAGCTTCACCTACGCCTTCGGCCTGCACTTCAACGTGGAGCCGCCGGACACGTCCCTGAAGACGCTGCTGGCGTACCTGCGCTCCTTCCTGCTTCTGGAAGACTGGATACGCGAGCGCGGCGTGGACCTCACCCGCGTCATCTCCCCCTATATTGACAGGTTCCCGGCAAGTTATCTGAAATACGTACTTGATGAAAAATACTGGCCTTCCGACGTACGAAGTTTTGCCGATGACTACATGAAATACAATCCCACACGCAACCGTGCGCTGGACATGCTGCCCATGTTCGCCGAGCTGGTCCCCGAAGAACTGGAGGAGCACCCGGTGGAGCACGATCTCATTCAGGGACGGCCGGCATTTCATTACCGTCTCCCGGATTGTCGTCTGGATGATTCCGGCTGGAGCGTGGAGTTCGAGTGGGAATCGTGGCTCGAAGTGGAGCGGGTGGCGAACGATCCGGAACTGCTTACGGCAATGACGCGGGACTGGTTTGAGTCCAGACGCATTTCGGAGCGCGTGCTCGGTGATTCATGGCCTGACAGGGTGGCAAAATGGCTCGACCGGTAATAGGGGTCTGCGGTCCTGACAAAGGGGGTGGCCCCGCCTGGTGGTTCACGGCGCTTGCGGTGTTTCGTGCAGGCGGTCGTCCCGTGCGCATCACTCCAAAGCGCCCGCGACAGATTCATGAACTCGACGGGCTGGTACTCGGCGGCGGCGCCGACGTCAGCCCGGAAACCTACGGTATGGAAGCCCTTGATCCCGGCCCCAAGGAGAAGCCCAAGCCCACCGATCTCGGGCTGGCCATTATTCTGCTTCTCTTGCGCTGGCTGTTCGGGCTGAAATTCGGCCCCAAGCGCGACCCTGCCCGCGACGATCTCGAACTGCATCTGCTGACCCGGGCCATGGACAAGAATATGCCCGTGCTGGGCATCTGCCGTGGCTGTCAGCTGATGAACGTGCATCTTGGCGGTTCGCTGCATCAGGACCTCCGGGATTTCTATGAGGAACATCCACAGATTCAATCCGTGCTGCCTCGCAAGCGCATCCTGCTTCAACCGCAGACGCGCCTTGCCGAGCTGCTGCGGGCAAGGACGGTTTTCGTCAATGCGCTGCATCGGCAGGCCGTGAACGACGTGGCTCCGGGGCTCGTAGTTGCGGCTCGGGAACTCAATCAGGTCATACAGGCCGTGGAGCATTCCGAAAACAGGTTCATGCTGGGTGTGCAATGGCATCCGGAGTACATGCCGCAGTCAAAACGTCAGCAGGGATTGTTCCAAGCCCTGGTCAAAGCCGCCAGAGACTGATTCCTTCCCGGTTTGGGCGGACCGCTGATGGGGGGTGCGGTCCGCCCAAAAGGGAGGTGTCCGGTTCGTCTAGATGGCCTCGTCGCCGGTTTCGGAGGTGCGGATCCGCACTGCCTCATCGACGGGGTAGACGAATATTTTCCCATCGCCGACGTGTCCGGTGAAGGCGGCGGCTCTTGCGGCCTCTACCACCTCGCGCACCTGCGCATCGTCGATGATTATCTCGATCTTGATCTTGGGGACGAAATCCACCTGATACTCGGCCCCGCGATACACTTCCTTGTGACCGCCCTGTCTTCCAAAGCCCTTGACCTCGGTGACGGTCATGCCCTGAATGCCCAGATCGGTCAGGGCAACCTTGATGTCGTCCAGCTTGAACGTTCGCGTTATGATTTCCACTTTCTTCATGGCGATACTCCTGTCTAGATCTGATACCCGGTTTCGCTGTGCAGGGAAACATCAAGTCCGCGCACTTCGTCTTCTTCGCTCGCCCGAAGTCCCACGACCGCATCGACAACCTTAAAGATGATCAGGGTCATGATGAAGCAGAAGGCCCAGGTGGCCACGACGGAAACGAACTGTATCCAGAGCTGACCGGGGTTGCCGTAAAGCAGGCCCTTGGCGCCTTCGGTGGCGAAGATGCCCGTGGCGAGCGCGCCCCAGGTACCGCCGACGCCGTGGATGCCCACCACGTCCAGCGAATCGTCGTATCCGAACTTGTTCTTGAGCATGATGCCGCCGTAGCAGATCACGCCTGCGCCGAGGCCGATGAGGATGGCGTTCATGGGGTTCACGAAGCCTGCCGCCGGGGTGATGGCGACCAGTCCGGCGACCGCGCCGGAAGCCGCGCCCAGCGTGGTGGGCTTGCCTTCATGCATCCACTCCGCGGCAAGCCATGAGAGCAGCGCGGCGGCAGTGGCCATGTGTGTTGTCACAAATGCGTTTGCAGCATTGCCGTCCGCAGCAAGAGCGGACCCGGCGTTGAAGCCGAACCAGCCGAACCACAGGATACCCGCGCCGAGCACGGTCATGGGAAGGTTGTGAGGAATAAAGGCAGTTTTGCCGTATCCCTTGCGCTTGCCGAGCAGGACAGCACAGGCCAAAGCCGCTGCAGCGGAACTCATGTGCACCACGGCACCGCCGGCGAAGTCCAGCGCGCCCATTTCGCCCATCCAGCCGCCGCCCCACACCCAGTGGCACATGGGGGCGTACACCATCACGATCCACAGCGTGGAAAAGAGCAGGAATCCGGAAAATTTCATGCGTTCGGCAAACGCGCCAGAAATGAGCGCGGGCGTGATGACCGCAAACATGCACTGGAACGCCATGAAGGTCAGGTGCGGCAGGTTGTCCGCCGGTGAACCCTCCGTGGTCATCCCGACGCCGTTGAGGAAGGCGAAGTCGAATCCGCCGATAAGGCCGCCGATGTCACTGCCAAAGGAAAGGGTGTAGCCGACCACCGCCCAGACGATGGACGCCAGCCCCAGGAGCACGAAACTGTGCATGATGGTGGACAGGACGTTTTTGGACCTGACCAGCCCGCCATAGAAAAGTGCCAGACCCGGCGTCATGAACATGACCAGCGCCGAGCAGATGATGATAAAAGCATTGTCCGTTGCGTTCATTGTTTACCTCCGACATGAGGCTTTGCAAAACGCAGGCCAAATATTTACCCCTGAAAACAGTACACTTTTACATAATTGAGAGCTTGGCTCTGCCAAATTTGCAAACAGAAGTGTATTTGATTGCAAAATTGTAATCTAGAGAAAGAGGAGGAGGCTGAGCGACATAACCGCCATCCCGGCGACCACGCCGATGATCGACCAGTGATGTTCACCATATTCCTCGGCGGCCGGCAGAAGCTCGTCAAGGCTGATGTAAACCATGATGCCCGCCACGGAGGCGAAGAGAACGCCGAACAGTGTCGGCGTAAAAAAGGGCATGAGAAGCAGGTAACCGACGATAGCCCCGACAGGCTCCGAGACCCCGGACAGGAAGGAAAGTTTGAAGGCCTTGGCGCGGCTGCCGGTGGCAAAATAGATCGGCACTGACACGGCGATGCCTTCTGGTATGTTATGGATCGCGATGGCGACCGCGATGGCGACCCCGAGAGTCGGGTCCGTCAGCGCTGCGGTGAAGGTGGCAAGCCCTTCCGGAAAGTTGTGGATGGCGATGGCCAGAGCCGCGAAGATCCCGGTGCGATGCAGCTTGGCGAAGTCGTGCGACTCGTTTTTGGGCAGCGTCTCCATTCGCTGGTCCATTTCCTCAATGGAGTGGAGTTCGTGAGGGTTTTCATAGCCCGGCACAAGCTGGTCTATGAGAGCGATGAGCATGATGCCGGCAAAGAACGCGCCCACAGTAGCCCATGTCCCCGGCACCTCTCCCAAAGACATCATCAGAGATTCCTTTGCTTTGAAGAATATTTCAACAAACGAAACATAGAGCATCACCCCTGCGGAGAAGCCAAGTGCCAGCGACAGAAATCGCGTGTTGGTGGATCGGCAAAGAAAGGCTATTGCGCTTCCCACGCCAGTGGAAAGGCCGGCAAAAAGGGTCAGACCGAAAGCGAAATATACGGCGTTGGCGTCAAACTGCATGTCTGCTCCGAAAAGATGGATGGAAGAGAACAAAATGGAACGGAAAAGCCGCAGGGACAATAGCACGAAAAATCAATATTAAGCCAGCCATGCGATCCCTTCGAGTTGACATGCTCAAACTAATTGGGAGAATACTGGACTTCAATCCTGTAACCGCCTGCGGAGTTGCCAATGATGAAACGAATTCTTGCCACCCTGATAGCCCTTATCCTGTTGACCGGTACGGCACACGCGGCAACCAAAGTTGTCGTCAGCATTGTTCCGCAGCAATACTTCGTGGAACAAGTCGGTGGCGACCTCGTCGATGTCTCCGTGATGGTTCAACCCGGTGCGAGCCCCGCATCATACGAACCAAAACCGCGCCAGATGGCAGAACTTTCACGGGCGCAGCTCTACTTCTCCATAGGAGTCCCTTTCGAAAGAGCATGGCTGCAGCGAATGAAGTCAGCAAGCCCGCAATCGACTTTCATCGCAATGGATGCAGGCGTTGATAAACGACCAATGGCTCGACATCATCACCATGAAGAAGTGCACGTTGAGAATGGAGAGCATCACGGAATCCCTGACCCGCACATCTGGACGGCCCCGCCGATAGTCAGGCAGATGGCAGCCTCAATTCTCAAAGGACTGATCGAAGCAGATCCTGAAAACGAAGCAGCCTACCGCAAGAATCATGGGTCTTTCGTACACAAAATAAATAAACTTGACGGCGACTTGCAGTCTCTCTTCGCCCAATCCAACCAAAAACGATTCATGGTCTATCACCCATCATGGGGCTACTTCGCCCAAACCTATGGCCTGACGCAGATTCCCATAGAATTGGAAGGCAAGGAACCCGGCCCAAAAGAACTTGGCGAACTTATTCAACACGCCAAAAAAGAGAACATTCGAGTGGTATTCGTCCAACCCCAGTTCTCGGACAGAAGCGCCGAACTCATCGCCAAGGCCATCCAAGGGCAAGTCATCAAGGCCGACCCGCTCGCCTATGACTGGGAACAGAATCTGCGAGACGTTGCTCAAGCCTTTCAAAAAGCCCTCCGGTAGCAACGAGATGGTGCCGCCGGCGGCATCCCCCTTTTCTGTGTTCAGCTTTCGAAAGATGCCTGTTTTTCATCCAAATAATGGATGAAACGTGAAAAACGGTATATGGTATGCCGACACGGAACTATCAGGGGTGCCCGGTTCATGAGCCTGCTCGTCGTCAACATCTCGGACATGAAGATCTCCACGAATCCGGAAGACGTTATCGTCACCTATTCGCTTGGGTCGTGTCTCGGTGTTACCGCGTATGACCCCAAGAAGCGGATTGGCGGGCTGATTCATTGTTTGCTGGCTCGTGCGTCCACCTCCCCGAAGCGGGCGCAGCAGAATCCGTACATGTTCGTGAACACCGGAGTGGCGATGATGGTGCGCAAGCTGGCCATGAAGGGAGCGGACATCAAGCGGCTGGAGTTCAAGGCTGCGGGCGGGGCGAACATGCGCAACGAGGACACCTTTCTTACAGGACAGAAAAATTACGAGGCCCTTTTGCGACTCATGGAGCGCAACGAGATAAAGCTGAAGGCGTCGGATGTGGGTGGTTCCATCCCCCGCACGATTTTTCTGCATCTGGATACGGGGAAGGTCGTGATGAAATCGCTTGGGCGGATGAAGGAGCTTTAGGGCTTGCTCGGATAATAATGCGGGCGGGTCTTTTGCTACGGGAAAGGCTTTGCTAGGATGGATGCATGATCAGAAGAATCGGCAGCTGGTTCAAGCGAAGGAGCGGCTCGGATAAACGCAACCGCAGCCGTGTGGACATCGGGTTTCCCGCCTTCATCGAGGTCGGGGATGTCATTACGCCCGTGACCACGGAGAATCTGAGCATGAACGGTGCGCTTTGCACCGGAGCCGATTCGTTTATTGAAGGCGAGNCCTGCCAGCTCATCATTCCGGTGGCTGGCGGGATTCGGATCGCTGTGGAGGGCCTGGTGGTCCGCTCGGATGGTGAGTCCACGGCCATCCGGTTCACCGGCATGGATCCCGAAAGTTTTACCCATCTGCGCAGGATGGTGGAACTCAACGCGCATGATCCGGACCGCATCGAGCGGGAGCTTCGCGGGGAGAAGACTACTCCGCCTGAATCTCGTAAGTCTTGAGTTTGCGGTAGAGCGAGCTTCGTTCCATACCCACCGCCTTGGCGAGCTGCGAAACATTGCCGCCGAATTCCCTGAGTTTCGATTCCAGAAAACGAGCTTCGAAGTCGGCCCGGGCCTGCTTGAAGTCCACGGGGCCGCGTTCGAATTCCGGGCCGTTCGGGATAGGGGGCTGTTCGCCTTCGGCGGCTTGGGTGCGCACGGGGCATATCTCGGGCGGCAGGCGTTCGGCGTTGACGGTGTCGCCAGCGTACATGATGAACATACGTTCCACGAAGTTTTTCAGTTCCCGGACATTGCCCGGCCAGCGGTAGGTTGTGAGACACTGCATGGCATCGTCATCGAATGCCAGCGGCTTGAAGCCGTGCTGTCTGGCTATCTTGTCCATGAAGGCCCGTATGAGCAGAGGAACGTCCTCGGCGCGCTCCCGCAGGGGGGGCACTTCCAGTGGAAAAACTTTCAGGCGGTAGTAGAGGTCCTCGCGGAAATTCCCGACCTTGATCTCTTCGGCAAGGTCCTTGTTGGTGGCGGCGATGACACGGGCATCGACCTTGATGGTCTTGCGGCCCCCCACGCGTTCGAAGCTCTGCTCCTGCAGGATGCGCAGGATCTTGGCCTGCGTCTTGAGGCTCATGTCGCCGATTTCGTCGAGGAAGAGGGTGCCCTTGTGGGCCAGTTCGAATTTGCCGACCTGTGCTGTCTCGGCTCCGGTGAAGGCGCCTTTCTCGTGGCCGAAGAGTTCGGACTCGATGAGCTCTTCGGGGATGGCGGCGCAATTCACGGCCACCATGGGCTTGTCGGCGCGCATGGACTGGGAGTGTACGGAGCGGGCGACGATTTCCTTGCCGGTACCGTTCTCGCCGGTGATGAGCACCCACGCGTCGGTGGGGGCCACGCGTTCGATGACCTGACGCAGATGGTCTATGGCCGGAGATTCGCCGGTGAGCCGGGTGGTGCGGTCGCCGTCAATGCGTGAGCGCAGTTCACGGTTTTCCTGTTTGAGTCTGGCCACTTCAAGGGCGTTGCGGCTGGCGGCCTCGACTTTCTCAAGGGAAAGAGGTTTTTCGATGAAATCGAAGGCGCCGTTCTTGAGGGCCTTGACCGCCGTCTCGATGTTGCCGTGCCCTGAGATCATGACCACGGGAATATGGGCGTAATCGCGTCCAAGGATTTCCAGTGCTTCGAGGCCGTCCATGCCCGGAAGCCAGATATCCAGAAACAGGATGTCCGGGTTCTCGGTCTTCAGCAGTTCAAGGCCGTCCTCGGCGTTTTCCGCGTCCACCACGTCGAGGCCTTCGTCTTCCAGAATGCCCCTGAGCGAGAAACGGATGCTCTCTTCGTCGTCTATGATCAGTACTTTGCCCGCCATGAATCCCTCCGTGATAAGCTGACGCCGCCGCGTAGTGTAAGGCAAGCCGGGCCGGGCTTCAAGATCGGTTCAGAATATCCGGCAGGGCGTCCTTGAGCATGGGGAAGCGGAACTCGTATCCGGCCTTCTGAAGCCTTTCGGGCAGGGCGAACTGGCCGTTGAGAAGCACTTCGTCGGCCATCTGACCGAATATGAGCCGCAGCATGAAGGCGGGCGGATTCAGTTTGTGCGGCCTGTGCAGGGTTTCTCCGAGTACGCGGGCGAATCTGCTGAAGGTTACCGGCGTGGGAGCCGTCAGGTTGTAGGGGCCGCAGGTCTCGGAGTGTTCCATCAGAAACTTGATGGCCCCGACTTCGTCCTTGAGATGTATCCACGAGACGCCCTGATCACCCGTGCCGGGAGCTCCGCCGACGAACAAACGGAACGCGGGGAGCATCCGTTCCAGCGCGCCTCCGTGGCCGAGCACCATCCCGGTGCGGATGATGACGCGGCGGATGCCCATCCCGTCGATTTCCTTGGTGGAGTTTTCCCATTTACGGGCCACGTCAGCAAGAAACCCCGTGCCCGAGGGGGTGTCCTCGGTTACCGGAGTGCTCTTGTGGTGCCCGTAGTAGCCCACCGCCGATCCCTGCACGAAAACGCGGGGAGCATCATTGGCCTTGCGGATGCCTTCAATGAGGCGCTGGCCGGACTTGAGGCGGCTCTGGAGGATTCTTTCCTTGACCTTGGGCGTCCAGCGGCCTCCGGCAATGCTGGAGCCAGCGAGGTTGACGATGGCCGTGGACGGGTCGATGAGCGACGGCCACTCACCGCCATCCCAGGTAAAGCCAGAAACGCTCTGTCCGAAGACCCGCTCGACCGAGGCCACGGAGCGTGACAGAACGATGATTTCATGCCCGGCCGCCATGAGGGTGGCGGCGAGCGACCTGCCTATGAAGCCGGTCCCGCCGGCAATGATGACTCGCATGGTGTACCTCCGTGTGATGCCAAGCATAGCACGTCCGGGGCATCCTCGCCACATTGCTCGAAAAAAATAAGGTGCGTCAGGCGAGCGGCAGCTCTACACGAACCACGGTGCCGCGAGGCTTGTTCGCGTGGGCCGTGACCTTGCCGTGGTGGTCCGCCACGATGGAACGGACGATGGTCAGGCCGAGGCCGGTGCCGCCTTTTTTGCGGGAGAAGTAGGGCTCAAACATGCGCGATGCCCCGTCTCTGGGCAGTCCGGAACCGTTGTCGGCAACGCTCACAACCACGCGATTCTTCTTCCGTTCATGTACCGCCCTGACCACCACGCTGCCGTCTTCCTGATCCTTGAGGGCTTCCTCGGAGTTGGTCAGCAGATTGATGAAGACCTTGCCGAGGGCTTCGCGGTCAAAGGACATTTCGGGCAAATTTTCGGGCAGTTGCAGGTGCCAGTCGATGTTGCGGTGCGTGTTTTCGAACATGCCCACGGTCTCTTCAAGCAGGGGGCCCAGATCGCCGGGCCGGGGCTGGACTTCGGGCAGCTTGGCGTAGGCGGAGAATTCGGAGACCATCTGCTGAAGCCGTTCCACCTGACTCACGATAAGGCCGGTGCAGTCGTCAAAGACCTTGTCGTCCACGCCTTCGCCGAACTTGCGCTGCAGGCGCTGGGCAGAGAGCTTGATGGGCGTGAGCGGGTTCTTGATTTCGTGGGCGATTCGCCGGGCCACTTCGCGCCATGCGGCCAGCCGCTGAATTTTTTCCAGCTCGGTAATGTCTTCAAAGACGGCCACGGTGCCGACCTCCGCGCCGGGGATGCCGGGCAGGGCCACCACGTTGATAAGCAGTTTGCGCACCCGCTCCGGCGTCTGGATGTCCAGCTGCTTCTGCCACTGCTCGCCGGGATTGCTGCCCACCGCTTCCAGCGCCTCGCGCATGATGTCCGCGAACTCGCCGGAGAGCAGGGTGTGCGGCTTCTTGCCGATGAGGAATTCTCCGGGTGTTCCAAGAATCTGTTCCGCCGAGCGGTTGACGGTTCCGATGCGGCCGGATGCGTCCATGGAGATGACGCCGGAGGTGATATTGTCCAGAACCGCCTCGATGTAGCGGCCGCGACGTTCCAGTTCCTGATTCTGCCTCGCCAGCCGTTCGCCGGCCTTCAGCTCGTTCTGACGCGCCAGTTCGAGGTCTTCGGTCATGCGGTTGAACGAGCGCACGAGGAAGCCCAGCTCGTCATCGGAGCGGTCCTCAAGGCGTACGGACAGGTCGCCGCGCGCGATGCGTTCGGTCCCCGCCGCCAGCGCCTGCACCGGGGCGGAGAGTTCCTTCGCCAACCGGAAGCCGAACCAGATGGAGCCGAGGATGATGAGCATGGTCATGACCCCGAGGGTCAGGTACAGCGTCATCTTCCATGGATATTTCAGGGTCTTGAGCTTTTTGTATTCGTCAAGGCCGCGCACGATGCGGTCCAGCTTGTGCAACAGGCCGCGGCCCACGGTCTCACCCAGGACGAGGAAGCCGGTGGTGCCGTCGTCCACGGGCGTCACCCCGACGATGAGGTCGCTCTGGGGGGTGGGGATGATGGTGGACCACTGGCGGGGATCGGAGCGCAGGCCCTCCCAGTCGATCTTTTCCTGAATCTCGGGCCATGCCTTTTCCCACTGGGCGGAGTAGTGGGTGTTCTGCACCGAGCCTTTTGGCGTGATGACCCCTACGAGGCTCAGGTCGTATTCCTCGAATTTCTCACCCAGAAAATCGTTCATACCCTTGCCGCCCCACGCGAAGCGGCGGTCCACGATCTCGTCGATCATGTTTTTGCCGCGCCGCTGGAGCCTGTCCTGCGACGAGCCGTAGAAGGCCCGGCCAAGCTCAAGAGCCTGCTCCATGGATTCCTCCACCTGCCCCTTGAACCAGTAGTCCACGGACGTCTGCACGAACTTCACACTCACAAGGAACATGAGCACGGTGGGAATGAGCGACAGGGAGATGAAGGCGAGCACCAGCCGCGTTCGCAGCTTGGAGCCCAGCACCCTGCGGCGACGTTCCAGCAGCAGCTTCACCCCGTTTCTGGTGACGATGAACAGCACCACCAGCAGCAGGATGAAGTTCAGGTTCAGCAGGCCGAGGAAAAGATAGGAGTTGCCCCCGAGATATTTGAGTTCGACCCACGTCAGGACGGCGATGAGGGCGAAGCAGAGTCCGGCCGCGATGAGTTCGCGTTTGCGGCGGCGGCGCTCCCGCTGTCCCACCTCGTCTATCTTGATGTAGCGCGAAGTCATGGCGTCAGTACCGGAAGTCCAGAGTGGAGGTTACGCTCGGTCCGCCCTGCCATGACCAGAAAAGGAAGGTTCGGGTGAACCAGTCTGGCACGTCCATGGGCATGAGCGCGGCCTCGACTTCCAGCCGGTAGTTTTTGCCTCGTTCGAGACTGCCCCACGGGCAAAGGGGTATGGAGAACGATTCCCAGCCTTCGGCAAGCAGTGCGGCGAGATCTTCGTTGCGCATGGCCTGCTCCTGCCCGGGCAGCATGAGCGCGAATTCCTTGGTCAGGGCGTCGTATTGGATGGCTCCCTCAAGGGCGCTTTCGCCAAGGGTGGAGCTGAAAAAGAACCTGCGGTTCAGGGAGATGGAGGCGCGGCAGGCCAGCTTGATGCCCACGCCGTTGCGCAGGGTGTCCGCGATTTCGTCCACTCCCTGAAGGGCTACGCCGAACTGCGCGGAGAGAGTGTCCCCAACGCGGGTGGCCGAGACCGATTCCAGACTGATGACCTGTGCCCGGGCCGGGAGTGCGGTCGTCAGCAGAATCAGCGGAATGAGCAGGCTGAAAAAGCGTTTCATCATGGTTACCGAAGTGGTATCAGCAGCCGGGGGAAAGAACAAGCGGCAGGCATTGCCCGAACCGGCGACGCCGGGTATCATGGCCGTCTCGGCAGGGGGTTCTTGAATGCCGGAGCCGTTCCGGCTACCCTCTGCGGACAAGGTCCCGCCGGAACCCCCGGTGCGCCCATGCGGCGACCATGTTGGAACGGGACACGAACACACTGATACGAGGACGCATGAGCAATACACGTATGCCGCGCCCGCTGGCCGTTTCCCGGCTGCGCGCCGCGCTGGACCCCGCGAAGGTTCCTTTCGAAAACAGCGACGCCATACCGGACAGCGATCCGACCCCGTCGTTTCAGCCCCGCGCCATCAAGGCCCTTGAACTGTCGCTGGCCGTGAGCGGAAACGAATACAACGTTTACGTGGCGGGCGAGCCCAACATGGGCCGCAGCCACTTCATCGGCAGTTTCCTCGGCAAGCGCGCCCGCAAGGCTCCCACGCCGCCGGACTGGGTCTACCTGTACAACTTCGAGGACGAGGACCGCCCAGTGGCCCTGTCCCTGCCCGCGGGAGTGGGGCGAAAGTACAAGAACGCCCAGCAGAAGGCGGTTTCGCGCCTGCGTTCGCGCATCCCGGCCCGGTTCGAGGAGGAGTCCTTTCAGAAGACGCATGAGCGGCTGCTCAAGAAATTCACGCAGCGCCGCGACGAACTGTTCGCGCGCATGGAGGAAGAGGCCGAAAAGACCGGTTTTCGGCTGTCCATCGACGAGGATTCGGTCATCACGCTTGCCCCCATCGTGGACGGCAAGCCCCTGACCGACAGCGACTACGACACCCTTGATCCCAAACTGCGCAAGGAGTTGAAGAACAAGGGCGAGAAGTTGCTGGAAGAACTTTCGGATGACCTGCGCAGCATCAACCGCAACGAACAGGGTCTGAAGAAGAGCGAAGACGACCTGCACCGGGACACGGCGCGCGACGAGGCCAAGGCCGAACTGCAGCCCCTGCGCGAGGAGTTCGGTCACATCGAAGGTCTCAAGGAATACTTCGAGGCGGTCGAAGAGTGCGTGGTGGACAACGTGGATCAGTTCACCGGCAAGGAGACCGCCATGCCGTCGCTGTTCATGGACACCCAGAGCTCCGGCGAAGACTTCTTCACCCGTTTCGAAGTCAACCTGTTCGTGGACAACGGCAAGACGCAGGGCGCACCGGTGGTGAACGAAGATCACCCCACCGCCTTCAACCTGCTCGGGTCCATCGAGCGCGAGTCGGAAATGGGCGCGCTCTACACGGACTTCACGCTGGTCAAGGCCGGGGCGCTGCATCGCGCCAACCATGGCTTCCTGCTGCTCAACGTGGAAGACCTGCTGAGCAATCCGCACTCGTGGGAAGGCCTGCTCCGCGCCCTGCGCGCCGGACATGCCAAGATCGAGGACCCGGTGGAGCCGGATCAGGTCCGTGCGCGGACCATCGAACCGCAGCCGATCCCCATCGAGCTGCGCGTCATCCTTATCGGCACGGACATCAACTATGAGCTGTTGCTGTATAATGATGACCGATTTTCCAAGTATTTCAAGCTCAAGGCCCATCTGCAGCCAACGTGTGACCGCGACGCCAAGAACGTAAAGCGGTATTTGCGCGCCCTGGGGCGCATCGCAAGGCAGGAGAAGATGCCGCCGTTCAGCCGCGAGGCGCTGGCCGGGCTGGTGGACCTCGGTTCCCGGCTGTCCGAGGATCAGAAGCGGCTGTCGCTGTACTTCCCGCTGATTCGCGAGCGCATGGTGGAGGCCGCGGCCCTGACCCGGATTCGGGGCGGGGAAACGGTGGAGTATTCCGATCTGGCGCAGGCCATCGAAGATCGGGACTACCGCTCCGACCTGTATCAGACCGAGTTCATGTCCGATTACGACCGTGAAGTCATCAAGGTGGCCACCGGCGGCTCGGCGGTGGGCGAAGCCAACGGGCTTTCGGTAACCCAGTTCGGGGATCACGAGTTCGGTCTGCCGCATCGCATTGCCTGCAAGGTGGGCGTGGGGCACGGCGGCATCATCGACCTTGAGCGCGAAGCACAGCTGGGCGGCCCCATCCATACCAAGGGCATGATGATCCTCAAGAGCTATCTGGTGGGCCTGTTCGCGCAGGACAAGCCGCTGGTCATGACCGGCAGCCTGTGCTTCGAGCAGTCTTACGCGGGCATCGAGGGCGACTCCGCTTCCGGGGCCGAGCTCGCCGCGCTGCTTTCCGCACTCTCGGGCGCGCCAATCAACCTGTCCTATGCCTTCACCGGAGCGGTGAGCCAGAGCGGTTGCATCATGGCGGTGGGCGGCGTGAACGAGAAGGTTGAAGGATTTCACAGGGTCTGCTCACGGCGGGGGCTGACCGGAGAGCAGGGCGTGCTGATTCCGGCTGACAACGCGGTCAACCTCATGGTCAACGATGACGTGGTGCGCGACGTGCGTGAGGGGCGGTTCCGCATCTATCCGGTTTCCACCATCGAGCAGGCCATGTATGTCCTCACGGGAATGAAGACCGGCGTTCGCAACACACAGGGCCGGTTCCCCAAGGGCACGCTCTACCGCATGGTGGACGACAGGCTGGCCGAGCTGGCGGATCTCGCCAAGAAGAAAAGCAAGTAGGGAGGCTCCATGTCCCGCAGCTGGATTCGAGAAAAACTGCCGGAGTTCGTGCGCGACCTGTTTCGCATGTTCTGCCACTCTTCCGTGGCGCTGAACCGGGAGTTCGAGAGTTTTGACGAGGAAGGCGTGGTCTGCTTCGAGTGCCTGCGGGACCTTGTGGGTACGGAGATGGACAAGGGCCTGCTGTGGCGCATGAAGGACACGGCGCACCACGTGTTCCGCAATGATCCGGAGAAACCAGCGGAAGGGCAGTTTCTTGACTGGGCGTTGGGCTACATCTTTCACGAGACCGTGAAGCTGCGCGAGGACGCGTATCAGCTCCAGAACTACGGCCCCTGGCTGCAGGAGATCATGGAAGAAGACGCGCACGGACCGCAGCAGGAAGTTTCCGGTCGGCTCGTGGAAGTGCTGACCCAGACGCGCGAAAGTATGCGTCGCGAAATTGACCGTATCCGTTTTTTCATGAACAACTGCCGCACCTTGCTGCCGGTCTACCTCGTGCGTCACCGGGATAATACGCTGCTGGCCCGCTTCATCTTCTCGCACGAAGATTTGGTCCGGAATGCTTTCGGCAGCGATTACGGGATGTTGATGGAGGGTGTCTACAAAGACGAGCCTGAGCGGATGTATGTTCTTGCCTGCCGGAGCCTGCGCATGGGCGGCTGGTTCGCTGAGGCAAACCGCGCCATTGAGGCCGCACTCCAGGAGCGTCCCGACGGGAAATTGGTGTTGCAAGAAAAAAAAATAATTGATAATTGGGCCAGTAGGATCAAGTCCTGAGCCTACATTGAAGAGTGAATTCTAAATGACGAAAGAACAATACTTGAGAGGAGGCCGTCGATGAAGAAACTGCTGCTGCTTGCAGTCGCCTGCATGATGATTTTTGCATGGGGCTGTTCCAAAAAGGTCAACCCCGAGCCGGAAGTGGTCGTGGTTGAAGAAGAAACCACAATTGTCGAAGAAGAAGTGGTCGTGGATCCGATGGCCGTGTACAAATCCCAGTACGACAGCCTGCCGACCACCCACACCGTGACCAAGGGTGAGTGCCTGTGGTGGATCGCCGAGTACAAGCAGGTGTACAACGATCCCTTCATGTGGCCCCTCATCTTCAAGGCCAACCGCGGTCAGATCGACAATCCGGACCTGATCTACCCCGGCCAGCAGTTCGAAATTCCGCGCTACGGCTTCACCCTCGACGAAGTGAAGCAGGCCCGCAAGGAAGCCGGCGCTCCGTGGAAGGACCTTGAGCCCGGCCCGGACGCCTGGGTGCCCGCTGAAATGCGCGCCGCCCTCGGCTACAGCTTCTAAGTCGGCCGACGATGAAGATTCGAAGCCCCCGCATCAGCGGGGGCTTTTTTTGTCTAATCAGTTTGTGTGCTCTTGGAATATCAAACCCAGCAGGGTCGCATAGGGCAGTCCGTGCGGTTGTTTGGTGGGTCGCAAATCTGCTTGCGGGAAGTGCAAGGAGTCATGATTGGCGAGTCAGGGTCTCCGCCTCGCTCCGTGTTGGCGCGGCGGTATTGATGGATATGTCGATTGTGTGGCCTCGAATCCTGCTGGATCAGATGTCTCTAAGGAGGCCTCCTTTGAAGAGTTCTTCTCTGGCGTTGTTGACATAGGTTGCAATAATTTCATGCCGGCCGAAGAAAGAGTTTTCATTAAGGGTGATTAGCACCTCAGAAGATTGATGCAAAAGTAACATTGTAGATAATGGGCTCTTTTTACGTTGCTGTAAGGAACGAATTTGCGCCAGAAAACCTTGTTCAATAGGACTCCGTTTTCCGTGAAAGAAGTGGCCTCGGTTCCTCGGACCACTGGACGACGATTTGATCGGTGCATAAGTTGAAATGCAGGTCGCTGCTTCGCATGGCAAGCGGATGTCCCAATCGGTCGTATATGTATTCCTCCGCACCACACATCCCGTTGAGACCGGGTCAGTCTGCTGTTTTGGTCGTAGTCGTACTCCCACACGATTGGTCTTCCGTTGATTTTTTCTTCTTTGCGGACAATGCGGCCCTTCGCATCGTGCTGCAATGAAATCTCATACAACTTGCTCATGATGGTGTCCCTGTTGAACTGCTTCGTTCCCGACTTCATGCAGGGAAGCAGAATCGCCATACATCGACATTACGCCATAAAGCGTTTTCGGCATCTCAGCGGGTGTTTTGGGGAGATCATTCCCTGTTGACGGCATGAAAAAAGGCCGCCCGACGTGTCGGGCGGCCTGTGGCTGTTTCGTGGCAGTGTTGTGGAAGGTTATTTCTTGTACCAGCCGCTGGCCTGCGTCAGCAGGGACTGGATGCGGCCCACGAGAGCGTGCGGATCCTGCAGGTACCCTTCGAGCAGCAGAGCGGATTCGTAGAGCTGGCGTGCGGCCTGTTCCACGAAGGGATCCTGTGCGTCCGCCTCGTAGATGCGGATCAGGTTGCGTGTCAGCGGGTGGTCCGGGTTGATCTCCATGACCTTGGCCGGGATGGAGGTGTCCTTCTGGATGTGTCGCATGACCTTGTCCATGCTGCTGGTCATGGCGCCGTCCGGGTTGGCGAGGCAGGCCGGGCTGTCGGAGAGGCGATCCGTGGTGCGCACGTCAGTGACGGCGTCGCCAAGCAGGGTCTTGATGTGCCCAAGCAGTCCGTCGAGGGTGCTCTGTTCCGGTTCGGAAAGCTCTTCGGGCTTGTCTTCGACTTCCTGCTCTCCTTCAATGCCGGAAAGGTCCGCGTGCTCGGCGGGAACCAGCTGGTAGTCGCCGTACTGCTGGAGCGCGTCCATGACGAACTCGTCGATGGGCTCGTACAGGTACAGGACCTCAACGCCCTTCTTGCGGAAGATTTCGAGGTGCGGGCTCAGGGAAAGGGCCTCGCGGCTCGGTCCGTAGGCGTAGAAGATTTCCTTCTGGCCCTCCTTGAGGCGTCCGGCGTAATCGGCCAGCGAAATGAGCTCGTCCGCGTTTTCGCAGGCGGAAGAGTTGAACCGCAACAACTCCACAAAGCGATCTTTGTGGATGAAGTCCATGTAGCCGGCGCGGAACAGCTTGCCGTGCACGCGCCAGAAGGTCTCGTACTTTTCCTTGTCGTTCTCGGCCATCTTCTCAAGAGCGCTGTAGACCTGCTTGGTGAGGTTGGAGCTGATCTTGCGGATAAGCACGTTGTCCTGAAGCGTCTCGCGGGAGATGTTCAGGGGCAGGTCCTCGGTGTCCACCACGCCTTTGCAGAATCCGAGATATTCGGGCAGCAGATCCTTGTTCTTGTGCTGAATGAGCACGCGGCGCACGTAGAGGTCGAGACCGCGGTTGTCCTGCGTGCCGAGACCGAACATGTCATCGTCGATGGCCGGGATGAAGACGAGGGCGTTGTACTGCACCGGAGCGTCCACCGAAACGTGGATCTTGTCCAGCGGGTCCGTGTCGTCATTGGTCAGGAAAGTGTAGAATTCCTTGTACTGTTCCGGCTTGACCTGAAACTTGGGTTCGCGCCACAGGGCGGGCACCGTGTTCACGCGTTCGTCTTCCACGAAGATGGGGAAGTTGACGAAATTGGAGTGTTTTTTAACGACGTGCTTGAGGTGCTCGGTGTTGGCGAACTGGGAAACCAGGTCTTCCTTGAGCTTCAGGGTGATGTTGGTGCCGCGGGCAACGTCTTCGTCCAGTTCACGGATCTTGTAGTCGTTGCGGCCGTCGGAGGTCCATTCCACCGGAGCCGCCTCGGGATCGGCGGAGCGGGTTACGAGGGTGACTTCGTCGGCCACCATGTAGACGGAATAGAACCCGACGCCGAAGCGGCCAATGAGGGTGTCGAGGGATTCCTTGCCTTCGGATGCGAGCTTGGTGAGTTGGGCGGTTCCGGAGTGGGCGATGGTGCCGATGTTCTCGCGCACTTCTTCGCGGGTCATGCCCACGCCGGTATCGGTGACGGTGAGGGTGCCCGCTTCCTTGTCGTGGGAGATGCGGATTTCCAGCGGCGTGTCATCCGCTTCCATGTCGCCCGTCTGGGTTTTGAAGCGGTATTTGTCTAGCGCGTCCGAAGCGTTGGACACGAGCTCCCTCAGGAAAATCTCTTTGTTGGTGTAAAGGGAATGAACCAGTATTTCCAGGAGCTGGTTTATTTCAGCCTTGAATTTGTGCGTGCTTTTTTTGCCCATTGTTGGCGAACCTCCTTGATGAATGGAAAAATGCCCCGCCGGGACGAGGGGGCGTGTCCCGGCGGGGAGCCACGGATGATCGGGAATGGCCGAAATGCTCCGTGATGGCGGCGGGTTGAGGGACCCGTTACCATGGGGTGGATTCTAACTAGTCACGCTTTTGATCTTGTCAAGAAGGTACTTTTCCATTTCGCGGCGATCCTTGCGCAGGCGGACCATTTCCGCTTCCATGATGGAGAGCTTTTCCTTGAGCTGGGCGTTCTCGTCGCGCAGGAGCTGGACTTCCGCGGCGTTGGCGGCGATCTGTTCGGTAGCCTTGGTGAAGTCTTCGGGTAGGGCGGCCTGTTCGGGCGCAGCCAGCGCGGTGCGGATGCCCTCGCTGATGGACCGGGCCATCTCGGCGCCCATGGCGGCGGCCATCTTAACTGCGGTTTCCATGCCGTATTGCTGGACGGGGGAATCGCTGTCAGGGGTCTCGGCCAGCGCATCGGCCTGCATGGGGTAGGACTGGCTCAGGCTGTCCATGACGTCGCGGGCGGTGTGCCCTTCCTTGAGCATTCGGGAGATGGTGGAGAAAACCTCTACCGCTTCCGGCTTGAAGCGCTTCTGTCGCCCCTTGCCCACACTGGGAAGATGCTGGGCGAACCGATTTTTCCAGTAGTGGACCGTGGACTCGGGAATATCGAGTTCGCGGGCGATTTCCGCAACGGAAAGAAGCTTCTTGCCTGTCATGCAGCCCCCGGGAGGTTGTTGGTTTTCATTGGAGTACTACGCTTGCGGATGGTAATCAAGCTATAAGCAATTATAACCTGCCGAATTGTTGTGTTATATTTCAAGCGTCGAAACGGTGGACGAGTTGTGGTTGAAGCGGTGGATTTCTCTAGAGAAAATCTTAATTCTGATGGTGGAAGTCGCATCGGGAATAGGATAGAGCAACGCAATGGTTTTGAAGGTTGCGCATTGCATGTAACGATTGGATTCGTTTCATGGCCTCGGGTAATCGTGGTTTCGATTATGTGTTGATGTTGAAAAGGAGTGTCCGGTGAAGAAGATTGTCCTCAGCAAACCCGTTCAAATGGCATTGCGGCTTGCGGTCGGCGGCGCATTCATCGTCGCGGGCGTCATCAAGCTGCAGGACCCGTGGGCGTTCGCCATGGTCATAGACGGGTACGGGCTGACCCCCGGCTGGGCCGATCTGCCGCTTGCGTATGGGTTGCCGATCCTTGAGGTCGTCAGTGGGGCGGGCCTCATCTTCAACATCAGATGGACATTGGAGTTGGTGGCAGCGCAGCTGTTGCTGTTCGTCGGGGTTCTTGCCTACGGCATGTACCTCGGGTTGGACGTCGATTGCGGCTGTTTCGGCCCCGGCGATCCGGAAGGGCAGGCATATTCGGGCATGGGCGATTCGATGATTCGCGACCTGATCATGCTTGCAGCCCTTGCCGCGGTGTACTGGCGCCGAAAGGCGATGCAGGAGCCGCCACGCTCCATGGCCGTTATCCTGAAACCATTCGGAGGAGTGAGGCGATGAAGTTGAAAGGAATTTTCGCGGCCCTTGCGGCCATTCTCGTGATGGGTATGCTCACCGGCTGCCTCGGCGAAGACAAGTTCAAGCAGGAAGTTGAGAAGGAAGCCGGAGCCGTCAAACTGGTGCGCGAGGTGCAGCGCGGCGATTACGACGTGATCACCACCGCAGAGCTCAAGCAGCTCATCGACGCCAAAGAGGAAATGGTTATCGTGGATACCATGCCGCTGGAAGCCAGCTACGAAAAGAACCACATCCCCGGCGCCGTCCAGTTCCTGTTCCCGATCCCCGACATGAAGACCTGGAACACCGACGAAACCGCAGGCAAGACCAAGGCCGACTATGAGAAGCTCCTCGGCCCGGACAAGGACAAGCTCATTGTGGTCTATTGCGGATTCGTGAAGTGCACCCGCTCCCACAACGGCGCGGCTTGGGCCCGCAAGCTCGGCTACACCAACGTGAAGCGGCACCCCGGCGGCATCTTCGCATGGAAGGGCGCCGAATACCCCGTGGAGACGGGCAAGTAGCATCCTGACGGTACGATACGACACACAAAGGCCCCGTTCGATGAGCGGGGTCTTTTTCGTTTGCGCGACTCGTCTTGACCTGCAACAAAGCGGCGGGTAATTGAAGCCCTGCGTCGTGCGTGTCCTGCCTGTCCGCCTTTTGGGAGCCGGTTCGGGCTTTGCAGACGCTGTTCCCGCAGCGGTCCGTACCCATAAGCCGCCCGCCTAACCCGTACCACAAGCACATGAAAGATATATCCTCCCTGAATCCCGAGCGAATCCTGGTCTGTCAGTTGCGTCAGATCGGTGATGTGCTGCTTGCCACGCCTTCCATTAGGTTGCTGAAAGAGCGTTTCCCGAACGCGGAGATTGAAGTCTTCACGGAAAAGAAGTGCGCGCCCGTGCTGGAGAACAATCCGCACATATCCAAGGTGTGGGCGCTGGACAAAAACGAGGTTGCCTCTCCGCTGAAGGCTCTCGGGTATTATGCCCGCGTCGGGCGAGGCAAGGATCTGATCATCGATTTCCAGCAGCTGCCGAGAACCCGCTGGGTGGCCATGCTCTCTGGTGCACCCGTGCGCCTGACCTTCACGCCTCCGTGGTACAACAAGTTCGTTTACACGCATTATCGCCGCAACGATGACGGCTATGCAGCCAAATGCAAGGCGAGCATCCTCAAGCTGCTCGGCATAGAATGGGACCGACATCCGCCGGAAATCTTTCTTTCCGATGAGGAAAAGGCCTTTGCCGACGATTTTCTGAAACGCATCGGGGCAACCGAAGGTGTCGTCACCGTGGATCCGAGCCACCGTCGCAAAACGCGCAAATGGCCCGAAGAGCATTTCGCGGGCTTGATCCGTGGCATCCGCGAGGAGCACCCCGGCCTGAAATTCGTTCTGCTCTATGGACCGGGCGAAGTAGACGTCTGCCGCAAAGTGGCCGATCTGGCGGGCGAGGGGGCCGTGATTCCCGAAGACATGCTGTCGCTCCGGCAGATGGCCGCGGTCCAGCAGCGCGCCTTACTGCATATGGGCAACTGTTCGGCCCCGCGCCATATGGCGGTGGCGGTCGGCACCCCATCGCTGGTGGTGCACGGTGCCACCGGGTTCGCCTGGCGGTTCCCGTCCGAAGATCATGTCGGCGTTATCAAGAAGCTGCCGTGCCAGCCCTGCAACGAAAACGAATGCAGCCATATTTCCTGCCTGAAGGAGCTGACGCCTGCCGAATGTCTGCCGCAGGCACTGAAGCTGGTGCGCAACTCGCTTGATGCACAGGCGGAGCAGACTGATGGGTAAACCGGCTACGGAACGGAGACTGAAGGTCGCGCTCGTCATAGGCGGGTTGCCTTACGGCGGCGTGGAGACTTCGTTTCTGCTCGTGGCGAGAAGGCTGCGAGAGCTGGGGCATGAGCCGGTTATCATCAATGTTTCCGGCACAGGCGAGTACGAATCGGTTTACAGGGAATACGGCTTCGACCCCATCCATGCCGGGGAGAGCAAGAAGGTACTCAAGACGAGCCGCCTCGACACGGCGCTGCGGCTTCGCAGGATTTTACGCGACCTGAACCCGGACATCATTCATACCGCGCATTTTTCCGCCAACTATCACGTGCGCATCGGCGCGGTGGGACTCGGCATCCCGGTCATCATGCACTGCCGAAACATCAAGCGGATGAAGTCGTTCCGCCGCTTTGCGGACAAAGTCCTTTCCCGTGTCACCACGAAATACCTTGCCGTATCGAAAGCCGTGGCCGAGGTGGTGCAACAGGATCACAACGTGACGGGCAGGCCGGTTCAGGTGTTGTACAACGCCATTTCGAGTGAGAAAATGAACGTCGAGCCGGCGGACTTGAGTGAATTTCCTCAACTGGAGGGACAGGGGCCGCTGGTGGTCGTCTGCTCGCGTCTGGTAAAGCAGAAGAACGTGGATGTGATTATCCGGGCGTTCGTGCGGGCTCTTGATGCGGTGCCGGACATGCGGATGCTCGTCATGGGTGACGGTTCCGAGCGGGATGCACTCACGGCGTTGGCGGTCGGCGAGGGCGTCGCGGACAAGGTGGCCTTTGCCGGATTCCGCCAGGACGCGCCCGCGTTGCTTCGTGCCGCTGCGGCGAGAAAGGCGGTTTTCGCCATGGTCTCCGACTACGAGGGCTTTTCCAATGCGCTGACCGAGGCCATGTACTGCGGCATCCCTGCGGTGATCAGTGAGCACGTGCCCAACCGTGAGGTGACCGGAGAAGCAGCCAGAGTGGTGCCGATTGATGAAGCATCCGTCGCCGCAAGTCTTGAGACCATCCTGACGGACGCCGAACTCTATGACCGCATGAGTGCCCAAGCCGTCACGGTGGCGGAGCAGTTGACCATCGAACCGCACGTTGACGAGCTGGTTGCCGTTTACCGCGAGTTGGTTGGCGGGGATGGAGCGGCGTAGGCACTTGATCAACTGGCAAGCGACCATCTTTCGGAGGCTGTTTTGAAGATTGCCGGAGTCTTGTGGGATAACCTGTTCAAAGCGGGGGGGCGCGAGGTCTTCACGCTGAACCTTTTCAGCCGTTTTGCAGAAATGGGGCATGATGTCACCCTCTATGTCCCCGAAAGAGAAGGCAGAAAACGAAAGGCGCTTTATGAAAGTCTGCCGTTTGAGGTTCGCTTTTTCCCGCGGTGGCAGAAGCTATCCTTCACCAGGTTTCCATCATTGCTAGGACGTTGGCTGAATCTTGAGCAGCAGCGACACAGGTTTGATGTCTGGCAGGCAATGGGAGCATATCCTGAGGCATTTCTCGCTTCATACGTGAGTTGCCCGAGTACTGTCAGGTTTTACGGAGAGGACATTCAGATTTGCCAGGAGTTGAACTACGGCATTCGGCTTGATCTGAAAAGTGCCGCAAGAATACGATCTTCTTTGCCAAGTTTAGCGGGCATCGTGGCTATGACTCCGTCTCTTGCGAAGGATGCAGAAGCAATGGGGGCCCATAGGGACCGCATCGAGCTGATTCCCAACGCCATTGATTTTCCCCGACTCCAATCCACATCCGATGCGGAATTGCGGCATCGGAACAATATTGGCGAGAACGAAACGGTTTTTTTGACAGTGGGCAGAAACCACCCCAAAAAGGGCTATGATCTGATTCCCGAGATTGCCGCCCGTCTGAAAGGCAGGGGCTGGAAATGGGTTGTGGTCGGAGACAGGGGAGACGGCATACTCGACGAGCTTGAGCAAAAAGGGCTGGCAGAGCAGTTCCGTTTTATTCCCGAGTTGAAGAACGACGATCATGAAATCAGCCAAGGGCGCAGCCAGATGCCGCCTCAGGCACTGATCGATTGGTTCGTGTCTTCGGACGTGATGGTGCTGCCTTCTCGGCTGGAGGGCTTTTCACGTGTCATTGCCGAATCCATGGGTGCCGGCCTGCCGGTGGTGACAACTGATGCTCCAGGGTGCGGCGAGGTGCTGGAGAACGGTGTACACGGTCTTGTTGCTCCAAAAGACGATGTGGATAAGCTTGCTGAGCGGATGAATGCCCTACTGGATTCATCGGAACTAAGATTCAGTCTGGGGGAAAGTGCCCGGCAGTATGCCAACGGAATGGACTGGCCCACGGTTGCAGGACGATATCTGGCGCATTATGAGAAGCTGAGAACATGGTAAGTTTTGACACAAGCTCAATAATCAATTTGAATCCAATGAAGGTGAAGATATGGAAAAATGGCTTATTACTGGCGGATGTGGTTTTATCGGTTTAAACCTTATTAAGCATCTTATAAAACAAGGTGGTGTGACCATCCGCATTGTGGACAACCTTTCTGTTGGTTCTAGGGAGAGGTTACGGCAGGTCGTTGAGTATTCTAATGCAGAACCAGACGAAGAATATGGTCCAGCTGGAAGTGTTCAGCTTGTCGTTGGTGATGTGACTGATATGGAGAGGATGAAAAATATTACAAGAGAAACGGATGTCGTTGTTCACCTTGCGGCGAACACTGGGGTGCCCAAGTCCGTTGATGACCCTCAGATGGATTTTTATCAAAATGTAGAAGGTACTTTTGTTACTCTTGAGGCGGCTCGTTATAATAAAGTAAAAAGATTTATTTTTGCTTCTAGTGGAGCCCCTGCCGGGATTTGTGTTCCACCGATTACAGAACAAATGCCCCCTCGCCCTATATCGCCTTACGGGGCAAGCAAGCTAGCTGGAGAAGGGTATTGCTCCGCATACTATGGTTCTTATGGTATAGAAACAGTTGCTTTAAGATTCAGCAATGTCTATGGGCCATTGTCGGGGCATAAGACAAGCGTTGTTGCTAAATTTATTAATGAGGCCATTCAAAATTCTCCATGGATTGTTTATGGAGACGGGTCACAGACTCGAGATTTTCTTTATATAGATGACTTGGTTCAGGCGATAGTTCAGGCCACCACAGTGGATGATGTTGGAGGAGAGGTCTTCCAAATCGCAACCGGTGTAGAAGTGTCTGTACAGGCTATGCTGGAAAAACTATCTATGGAAATGGTCCGCCATGGATACAAAGGGGCCGAGGTTCAATATCACTCTCCAAGGAAGGGAGATGTGATGCGAAACTATTCTGATGTAACTAAGGCAAACACTCTTTTGAAGTGGAAGGCAGAAACAACTCTTGAGGAAGGTTTGGCAAAGACTTTGGAGTGGTTTTGTAAAAGCTAGAGATAGCTCTTTATGACAATCTTGGTTGCTTGATGACGATAATTGCGTAAAGGAGACCTGATGAATATACTTCTTTCTTTGGATAGGGACTCGAATATAGCCTATGGGTATGAAGACCATGAGTGCAGTTTCGCTGAAATGTATTGGCTTTGGACTAAGATGCTCATACACAGCATCAAGGTGCATCATCCGCAGGCGATTATATATATGAATGGTATAAATTTTAAAGCGAAACATGCGCGTGAACTGCAGGAGGTCAATCCGAATGTAGTCTGTTTATACAGATCTGTGGACATGAGCAGTTGGACCAGAGCTCAGTTTAAGGGCGAAATGCTGATGCTAAGAATGCAGGCTGCTCGGGAGTTGCTTGAGTCCGAAGTTAATAGTCTGTTGTACTTAGATGTTGATGCTTTGATTCGTGACACCCTTGATCCGTTGTATGAAATGGTTGATGGCGTGGATATGTGTGTCTTTACGAGAACCTTTGAGAAGGTAATGAAAGTTGCTGCGGGAACACTTTTATTCCGTAGTACTCAAAAAACATTGGATATGTTTGATACCTACTTTGCAATTATGCCTGATTATAATGATATTTTTGCTGAAGGCAAAAGAGGAGCAGGTCAGTTTTATTTGCACAATGCTATTCAATTGGTCAAACCTGAATTTCGTGAAATGCCCGAAAAATACATTGACATGTTGCGTGTTCCCAGTGGCGTGATATGGCACGCAAATAAAGGAAGTAAAGTGGAAAGATTGCATGAGTTCACCTATGAATTTGAACGCCTTTACGGAGAGACAGAGTTTAGCCATAGAGCTAAAAGCATACTTCCTAAATATATGGGTGATGACTACGTTTATACGACGGGTGATGATGCGGTAAAGTGGGATCGAAAATTAAAGAATGCCATCAAGAACCGTATTGGTGTTTGGAAAATGCGACATTTGTCGGGTGATGCTTCTAATTACCCTTTCTAACGATAGATACTAGGTGTAAAAAATGCATTTAAAAAAAATAAGACCGTATCTTACTGGTGAGCTTTTCCACTCTCCTCTTAATGTGGACCTTCCACAGAAGAAATTTCCAAAGATGGAAAGAGATTCTTTTCTGCGAAAAACTCTAAGCGGTAAGAAAGTTCTCCATGTTGGATATGTGGCACAAAAGAATCTACCAGAGCGAATAGCTAAAGGTTCATGGCTTCATGGGCAACTTTTAGAGGTGACAGAGAGGTGCATGGGGGTTGATATTAACTGTGAAGGTGTGGAGTGGTTAAGAAACGAGCATGATATAGGTGACGCAGTTTGTATTGATGTGGAAAAAGATCACTGTCAGGAAATCGCCGACGGACAATGGGATTATGCTCTACTCGGCGAAGTGTTGGAACATGTCCATAATCCCGTAAGTTTTCTTAAGTCATTCAAGAGATATGATTCTATTAAGCGAGTTCTTGTTACTGTGCCGAACCTGCTAAATATCAAAAACTACCAATTGATGTTTGACTATAAAGAATCAATAAACAGTGACCATAGATTCAGTTTTACACCATTCAATCTGTGCAAGACCTTAACCACTGCGGGTTTCCATGTTGAAGATATTAATTTTTGTGTGCTGACTAAAAACTTACCAGCCCCAGTGAAATGGAAACATAGTTTGGATAAACGAATTGGTAAAGGAGATGGGTACCCTTTTTATGCGTTTGAAAAACTTGTAGTTACTGCTGCAAATGGAATTACCAGTGAATAGAGAATTATGATTGCATACTGATGTCTCTGTGGAGGTTGTTTTGGGGCTTACAAAATAAGGGTTACGCAAGGGCAGAGTTAGGTTTGAGCTTCTTTTGTATTAGAAGGTGATAATCACCACTTAATCCCTTTGAAGATAATCGCTTTTCTGATGGTGGATTTATGCTTTTCCACCACTTCAAACATCTCCCTGACCACCTTTTCGGTAAGGTAGTGCGGGATGACGCCAAGATCGAGAAGGCCTTGATATACTGGGTTGTAGTAGTGCTCTTCGGCTTCTTTTCTTGGGTTTTCAAGTTGCTTGACTTCTACCGCGTGCCCTCGGGTTTTTCCTACGGTTGCGATAAGGTCGGCAATCTGGTTGACGCTCAGTGTTTCCATGATCTGGTTGAAAATGCGCAGTTCGCCAGCCTCAGCTGGAGTCTCCAGCGCTTTGTGGACGCACTGAAGGGTATCCTTGATGTTGAGGTATCCGCGAGTCTGGCCGCCTTTTCCGTAGACGGTGAGAGGATACCCTACAACAGCTTGAACGATGAAGCGGTTCACCACGGTTCCGAAGACTTCATCATAGTTGAAGATTGTTCTTAATCTGGGATCCAGCAGGGACTCGTCGGTATCCACGCCGTATACCGGACCCTGCATGAGGTCGGTCACCTTCAGGTCCCACATACGAACGCCGAACCAGAGCAGATCGGTGTCCATGATTTTGCTCGTGTGATAGATCGACCCGGCCTGTCTCGGGAAAAGAAATTTGTCTTCACGTCCCTTGTGGCTGATGTCAATCCAGCCTTCCTCAATATCAATATTCGGAGTGCCGTATTCGCCCATGGTACCGAGTTTGACAATGTGCACATCGGGGGCCATGTCCTTGACGGCGAACATCAGGTTGTTGGTGACGAGAAGGTTGTTGGTGATCGTGGTGTTCGCGTGATTGTGATCTATCAGCGAATAAGGAGCGGAAGGCTGCTCCGCATAGTGGACAACCGCCTCGGGCACGCCTGTAAAGTTTTCGTTTACAGCCCAGTCGTAGGAAACGTCGCCGGAAAAGAGGTTGCGAACATTCTCGGGCTGGGCCAAATCGGCCAGAACCACCTTGATTTCAAGCCCGGTAAGTTCGTGCCAAATACGTGCGCGCTCAGGCAGCGAGGGGACGTCGTAAAGCATGGCAACATCCAGCTCGCGGCAGCTTTCGCGTCGGAAGTAGTTGTCAACCACGGTTACTTGATGCCCTTTTCTTGAAAGGTACATGGCGGTGGGCCAGCCCAGATAGCCGTCTCCACCAAGAATTACAATATGCATAAGCTGTTCAACCTTTCTTCCGCCTTGGCGGGCTTCGCAAAGGACTGTATGAGTCTTGCTCGTGTTAACGAAAATTTTTAGTAAATGAAGATGGATAATTATGGCTAACCCTGAGAATGCTTTGAAAGGCGAACGTACTTTAAGAGGCTGTATGCCTTACTGTTTTCTGCCGGGTACAAAAAGCCGAGCAAACACCTCATAAGAGAACATAAGAAGCTTTTTCTTTGGCGAGACCGAAACATTCCGGGGTCTCTCGCATCTGTCAATTGGCGGCCCATAAATTTTTGCAGGCGGTTGAACTCTTCGCATCCGTTCATGAACATGCTGTACTCGAAAACGATCACTTGTTCCGGCTGTCGTGTTGCCAAAATGTCATAAATATTAGCATTGTAAAAGGCCCAAGCTCTCAGGACTTTCCAACAAAGGGGAATGAGCCTGTATCCTTTGATAATGCCACTGAAAAAGCTTCGACCAGAAAGAAAGTCGCGTTTGTAACGAAGCCAAAGTTCAACAGGGTCTCGATAAACAGCTATGATGCGATGATTTTCTGGGAGATATGGGAGCCATGCAAAGTATGTCAAACAGGTTCGCGGGTCTTTGAAGCCTTGGTCTCCTTCCTGTATGAAGTCGATTGCATTTTCTATAGTGTTTTTGTCCTTGTTGGCAAGATCCTCCGGATATAACGGATGAAAGACATCGACACTGAACACTCCCCAAGCGTTGAGAAGCGTTTTATTGGCAGCTAAGGTCTCTGCTCGTTCGAATTTGTTACCTTTATCATAAGTTATGCCAGAGTCGAACGTACCCATTTTGACACCGCTCTCGTGCAGAATGCGTGATACGAGTGTCGTCCCTGATTTATGCATGCCAAGAACTATGTATAGCATTCGAAACCTCAATTAATAATAAAGTAGAAGTGGCTAGAGACCAAGATGATTTGATCACTTTAAAAAACCAACCGAAAACTCTTGGTTTAATGATGATGGGAGGTCATGTTTTGTAGTTGAGGCCTCGGCAGAAGTTTAATATTGCGGCAACACATCTATCTCGTTAAGGAAGTCGAGAATTTCATCATGGCTCATGTGCGGCTCATTGCCTGAATGGTATGGGTTGTCTACCTTGTCAGAGACCACTTTCGGGTAATCGAAGCTGATGTCTTTATAGAGCCCCCTGAAGGCGGGCGGGACAACGAAATATTCCTGTAGTTCAATGGCTCTCCTCGTTTCCTCGCCGGTCATGAGTTCTTCGTACATCTTTTCGCCCGGCTTGACCCCTATAACATCTATGGGGATCGAGTCCGGAGAATGCCCATACATGGGCGCGACGGCCTTGACCATCACTTCAGCCAGATCGCGAATGCGCAAGACTGGCATCTTGGTGATGAACACTTCTCCGCCGCAAGCGTGGAATGCGGAATCAATGACGAGCTGAACGGCTCGCTTGATGCTCATGACGAACCGAGTCATGTCGTTGTCGGTCAGAGTGATGGGTTTGCCCTGGCGAATCTGCTCGTGAAAAATGGGAATGACCGACCCCCGGGACCCCATGACGTTGCCGAAGCGAGTAGATACGAGAATTGTGCTGTGCTCGCGCTGGAAGGCGTTGGCTGCCGTTACCAGCCGCTCTCCCATGAGCTTGGAGGTGCCCATCACGTTGGTGGGGTTAACCGCTTTGTCGGAGCTGGTGAAGACGACTTTGGATACACCATTTTCGATTGCGGTTCGGGTAATGTTCTGAACTCCGATGATATTGTTTTGAACCGCTTCGTACGGAGAACGTTCGCAAAGCGTGACGTGCTTGAACGCTGCTGCGTGGAAAACCACATCAATGCCATCCATGATCATGGAGAGGCTATTGAAGTCTCTCACATCAACAAGAAGAAACCGTGCATTCTCAAATTGTTTGAAACGTTGTTCGAGAAAAAACAACTCGGTTTCATTGTTGTCGATACACAGCACTTCAGCCGGAGAGTAGTGATTCAACAGCTGATGTACAAGTTCGTTACCAATAGTCCCGCAGGCTCCGGAAACGAGAATTTTTTTGCCATTCAAAGCCTGTCCAGCGTCTGTCATGAAAAATCCCTTTATATTGGATGATTATATGCAAAATCTATCTTATTCAATTTTTCAAGCACAATGGATTATGTCCAAAAGATTCAAGCGATCAGATATATTGGCACTGTGGGGAGATTCCTTGAATGCCATATGACTGGCAATGTCGATCCGAAGTAAACTGAGCATAAGGCTTCAGGTGTAGACATAAGTGCTTATACTCAGGCGGGGAAAGAGTAACTGTTTCAAAGTTCCTGTTATAATCTGCCAGAGCAAGCAGTCTTGCAATGCTAGTCCTCTATTAACCGGAAACCAGAAGTCCTCAGCTCCAATTGAACCGTCTCGCATATCGAGCTGTCACATGATATCTATCCGTAGAATTCGACGTGTTAGGATGTCGCAAGAGCGTTATTGTTCAGTCATTGCGAACTGTTTCATGCTTACCCCTCATGCTCCATGCCACGCGCCTCTGTTTCCGTCAATTCCGTCTGGAACTGAAGCCGGTGCAGTGTCTGGTAGAGCGAGCAGGACTCGATGAGTTCTTCGTGTCGGCCGGTGGCCACCACTTCGCCCTTGCTCATGACAACGATCTTGTCGGCGTTCAGCACCGTGGAAAGCCGGTGCGCGATGACGATGCTCGTGCGGCTTTCCATGAGGTTGTCCAGCGCCTTCTGGACGATGCGTTCTGCCTGCGTGTCCAGTGCGCTGGTGGCTTCGTCGAGGATGAGCAGCGCCGGATTCTTGAGCAGGGCGCGGGCAATGGTCAGGCGCTGCTTCTGGCCGCCTGAGAGCTTGACGCCGCGTACACCGCAGACCGTGTCGTAGCCTGCCGGCAGACCCTCGATGAATTCGTGCGCGTACGCCGCCTTTGCGGCCTCCTGTACCTGTTCATCGGTGATGTCGTCCTGACCGTAGGCGATGTTGGCCCGGATGGTCGTGTTAAAGAGCATGGCGTCCTGCGAAACCATGCCGATGTTGCGTCTGAGCGAACCCAGTTCGTATTCTTCCACGTTCACGCCGTTGAGGCGGATGGTTCCTTCGTCCGCATCATAGAAGCGGGGCAGCAGGTTCACGAGGGTGGTCTTGCCCGATCCGCTGGGACCAACAATGGCCACGCGCTCGCCGCCGCGCACATGCAGCGTGAGCTCCTTGATGGCGGGTTCCGAGCCCGTGGGATAGGAGAAGCTGATGTTCTCGATCTCAAGGCTCTTGAGCGGTGTTTCAAAGGGTGTGTCCCCGCCTTCTTCGGGCAGGATGGTCTCGGAGTCGAGAAGGCCGAAGACGCGCTCGCCGCTTGCGAGGGACCGCTGGATGGTCTTGTTGGCGTCGTTGATCTTCTTGATGGGCTCGTAAAGCATGATGAGCGCTGCCACGAAGGAGAAGAACGTTCCCGGGGTGGATTCGCCGCTCAGGACACGGGAGCCGCCGTACCAGAGCACGAAGCTGACCGCGACGCCCCCCACCATTTCCATAATGCGAGAAGAGAGTTCGCTCGCCAGCACCTGTTTCTTTGAAAGACGCAGTATGCCGCTGCTTTCCTTGGAAAAGGATTTAATTTCATCTTTTTCTGCGTGGAACGCCTTGATGAGCCGGATGTTGCTGAGGCATTCCTCGGCGACGGAGTTGATGTCAGCGGCCTGCACCTGCAATTTGCGCCCGATCTTCCGCAGCCGCTTGCCGAAGAGAATGACCGGATAGCAGAGCATCGGTAGTACCAGAAGCGCGATGATGGCCATCTTCCAGTCCTGATAGATGACAACGCCGATGAGGCCGATGCAGGTGAAGAACTCGCGGATGACCATGATCATGGCCGGGACGCTCTGGCGGATGCCGTTGACGTCGCCCAGCACGCGCGACATGAGCATGCCGACGCGGCTTTCCTCGAAAAAGCGTATGGAGAGCGTCATCAGCTTGGAGAACAGCTCGCTTCGCAGCTGGTGCAGCACTTTGAAGCCCGTGACGTTCATGATGTACGTCTGGGTGAAGCGCGCGATGTTCTTGAGGGTGATGACACAGAAGTAGGCCAGCGGGATGAGTATCAGCGCGTCCTTGTCGCCCTTGACGAAGATGTCGTCCATGGCGGGCTTGACCAGATACGCTGTGGCGCCGGTGGTTCCGGAAACCACGATGGCCGAAAGGAAGGCCACCAGAATGCGCCAGCGGTACGGCCAGAAATAGGCGACGCACCGTTTCAGCAGGTGTCGGTTACCGAGGTTTTCTATGTTCTTGAGATCGTATTGCGACAAGAGGATGCTCCTCATTCTGTGATAAGATTGGCGGCCGCCGCCAGCCTGAGCCGGGCGCGCGGAACCGGGTGCAGATTTATCGCATCGCACCCGGTGGAGCAACCTTCTTTTTGGTTGCGAAAAAGGGGTGTGATTCAGGGCACGAGCACGTTCAGGCGCAGGGTGTCCGTCATGCCCAGCGGGGAGTCGTTGCCTTTCTGGCCGAGAAAGTCGCGCATTGCCCTTCGTTGGGATTCGTTGTCCTTGACGCCGTAATACCCAAAGGCATAGTCGGCCACATCCTCGAAGTCCTTGAATGTCCAGTCGGTTTCAAAGTGTTCGGTTGCGATGCAGTGGTCCTTCCTGCCTGCAAGCGTGCCCAGCGCGCGCTCAAGCCGATGGTTCTCGTTTTCGAAAATGTTGCAGAGCCGCTGGATTTCGCTCTCGGCGCAAGGTTCCAGTACCAGAATCCTTCCTCCGGGCCGAAGCAGCCTGCAGGCTTCTGCGAGCGCATGGTCCGAATCCGGGTGGTGATGCAGTGAGAGTGTGAAAAGGACGATGTCGAAAGAGGCGTCCGCGAAGGGCGCATCCATGCCGGAACCGCAAAGAATGTGGGTTTTTCTCAAGATGCGCGAGGCGTCGCCAGCAGCGATTTCATCGGGTTCGATACCCACCGTGAGGGCGGGAATTGGCTCATACATGGCGGTGACACGACCGCCGCCGCAGCCGATCTCCAGCACGCGGGCTTGTTCGAAAGCGGCGTGGCGCAGGAGCATGGCCAGTGTTTTGCGTTCCTGATCCTGAATCATGAAGGAACCTTACAGGGGCTGTTGCATAATGGCAAATCGGGCCGCTACCACTGGACCGGCAGCTTGACCTTCTGGCCCGCCTTGTTGGTGAAGAAGACGTGCCCGTGCTCGCGGCCGAAGAGGTACAGGTCGCGCGTCACCGCCACGTCCTGCCGACAGTATTCGGTGATCAGGTCGAGCCTGCCTTCCTGCCACCACTTGAGGGCCTGAAGCCCGTCCGCAGACTTGGCGGCGTCGAGGGTGGCCTGTGCCGCGTTGTCCAGTTTGATGGCGTAGCCGAGCCGGTTCCTGATGTCCGCGCACAGGTCCAGCGAAGGCAGCTGCCGGAAGCGGAACGGGTGCAGCCCGCCCAGCACGGCGTAGTCGAACTTGATGTGGTTGTAGCCGATGACCAGATCGAACTTGCGCAGATGCTCCACCAGTTCGCCCATCTGGTGCTGCTCGTAGTCGAAAATCCTGTCGTGCTTCTGGTCGTAGAGACAGGCGATGGAGACGCCCATGCGGTCGGCACGGCCCCAGCCGCCCACCTCCTGGGCGGAAAAGCGGGTTTCAATGTCCAGCACGCCGTAGCGCTTGGGCGCGGGTGTTTCGGAAACGGTCTCGCCGACTTCGATCTCCCGCAGCTGCACCGAGTCGGGGTCGCCGCTGCGGATTGCTTCAAGGGTGAAGATGGCCGCGCTTTTGTCGATGGGGCGGTTGCCCGATCCGCACTTGGGCGAATGGACGCAGGATGGGCAGCCCAGATCGCAGGGACAGTCGCGAACTGCCTTGAGAGTGGTCTCCACCAGCTCATCTGCCTTGTGGAACGCCTGACGCGTCAGTCCGGCACCGCCGGGAACGCCGTCGTAGACGAAGACTGCCGCACCTCCGGCCTGCTCGTGATACGGCGTGGAGATGCCGCCGAGGTCGTTGCGGTCAGTCATGACCAGAAGGGGCATGATGCCGATTGCCGCGTGCTCGAAAGCGTGGATGCCGCCCATGAAGTGGCGGTAATCCTCCTCGCAGCGACGCCGGATTTCCTCGGGGATGTCGAACCAGATGCCCTCGGTGGTGAAGACGCTCGGCGGCGCGTCCAGCGGGATGACGCCCATGAGCTTGCTGCCGCGCACGCTGCGCTTCTCGTAGCCCGTGACCTGTTCGGTGACGCGCAGCTTGCCAAGAAAGACCCGCGTACCGAAGCAGACGCGCTGGTCGAGCACTTCGAGGATTTCGGTGGATTTCTCCCGTCGCACGCGGGTGTAGTAGCCGACCTTGCGCTTGAGGGCGCGCACCGTGCCGTGGGCGTCATCCACTTCCTGAATGACGTAGGTATTGCCGCGATGCAGATACACCGCGCCCGGATGCGTTTCCAGCCATGCGCGGTGGTTGTCGGTGGTGCCGATGACCGGCGCCTTTTCCGCACCGCGCGTGATGTCCTCGATGTGCAGCGTCTTGCCGGAGCTGCGCAGGTCCACCTCGCGGTGCGGGCGCTTGCGGCTGGTGACGATACCGGCCGGGAGTCCCGGCGCGTCCGGCTCCGCCTCAAAGAGCGCGCCCTGTTCGATCATGGTCTCCACGCGCTCCAGCACCTGCGGCTCGGCGAGGAATTCGTCGCTACGATACAGGCTGAGTTCTGCGGCGGCGCAGACCAGATGCCGGTCCATCACCGCAGGGTTGAACGGATTGAGCATGACGGATTCGGGCGGACGGGAGAAGAAATCGTCGGGGTGGCGCATGAAATACTGGTCCAGCGCGTCCTCCTGCGCCACGAGGCAGACGGCGGAGTCCTGCCGGGCGCGCCCCACGCGTCCGCCGCGTTGCTGGGTGGCCATGACCGTGCCCGGGTAGCCCACGAGGATGCACAGGTCGAGCCCGCCGATGTCGATGCCAAGCTCCAGGGCGCTGGTGGAGATCACGGCCAGCAGGTCGCCCTCTGCCATGCGGTGCTCGATGTCACGCCGTTCCTCGGGCAGAAATCCGGCGCGGTATGCGGAGATGCGGTCGCGATACTTGCCGGAGCGTTCCGCGCACCACAGGGAGATGAGCTCCGTGAGTTTGCGTGACTGGCAGTAGACGATGGTTCGCATCTCGCGGGCCAGCGCGGCCTGCAAGAGTTGGATGGCGGATTGGGAGGGGCCTGCCTCGGGGTTGAGGAAGACCATGTGCCGCTGGCCGGTTGGTGCGCCGGATTCGCGGATTTCCTTGACGTCCAGCCCGGTGAGCATGGTGCACAGTTCGGCCGGGTTGCCAACGGTGGCGGAGCAGAAGATGAACGTCGGGTTGGAGCCGTAATGGCGGCACAGCCGGATGAGCCGTCGAAAGACCATGGCCATGTGCGAGCCGAGCACGCCGCGATAGGTGTGAACCTCGTCCACCACAATGTGCGTCAGGTTGCCGAGCAGCTCGGCCCAAGAATCGTGATGCGGCAGCACGGAGAGGTGCAGCATCTCCGGGTTGGTCAGCAGGGCGTTTGGCGGACTGGTGCGGATTTTCTTGCGGAAATGCGGAGTGGTGTCGCCGTCGTAGGTGGCGGCGGTGGGCCGCCGATGCTCGGGCATGTACGTGGCCAGGTCATTGAAATTCTTGAGCTGATCCTGCGCCAGCGCCTTGAGCGGGAACAGGAAGATGGACCGCGAGTCGGGATCGCGCAGCACCTGTTCCAGAATGGGCAGGGTGTAGGTCAGGGTCTTGCCGCTTGCCGTGGGTGTCGCCACCACCACATGCCTGCCCGCGCGGATATGATCGTGCGCCTGCACCTGATGCGAATACAGGTCGTCGATGCCCATCCGGCCGAGCGCGTCCACGATGGGCCGGGGCCACGGTTCGCGCGGCTTTTCAAAGTGCGCATCACCGCCCGGAAGGACGCGGTGGTGCGCCACCTGGTGGCCCAGCCGCTCGGAGTCGAGCAGGGCGCTGACGTATTCCTGAACCGGCGACTGCATGGCTGCGCAGTCTACAGCAACAGCTTGCGGAAGTCTTCCCTGAGGATGTTGAACAGCTCGGGCACGTTGGCGTTGGCGGTCTGGGAGAAGGCCAGCGCGAAGACTGGATATTTTTTCCAGTCGATGTCCCGCAGTTCCAGCACCTTGTCGAACAGCGCGGCAAAGGCGTCGTGATCGTAGCCTGTCATGGCCTTGCGGTCCACGTCCTCGGGCACGTCACCGATGGTCATGGCGGTGGTCACGCCCGCGCGGGTCTCCAGCAGCCGGGGCCAGTCCGGGCGCTGGTTGGTGAAGTAGAACTCGTACGGGTCGAAACCCCATGCGTGCCGGGTGATGTCCGCCACGCACCAGCCGGCGAAGCGCAGCGGGTTGGCCTCGATGGGCAGCATGGAATTCTTTTTGCGCCGGAACTCCACATGCGCCGGAAAGTTGCGGAAACCGCAGGTCTTGCCGAGCTGGGCCGTGAACTCCGTCACCGGGCCGAGCATACGGTGCATCACTTCGTCGGACGTGTAGTAGAGGCGGTCGCTCACGTCGTCGTCCGAGCCGAAGGGGTGGTGCAGAATGTTGATGATCACGGGCCAGCCGCCGTCGTCCCAGTAGACGTCAACGGCGTACTCCTCGCCGCCTGCGGCCTCTTCAACAATGTAGGTGCCCGCATTGACAACTTCCGACGGGTATTGGTCGTTCAGCCGGTCCTGCTCGCGCAGAATGGCTTCCTTCACCTCGGGCCAGTCGTCATCATCTTCCACGCGGTGTACGCCGAGGCTGAAGAAGCCGCGTGCAGGCTTGATGATGAACGGCAACGGCATGCTGGAGGGATCGAAGTCGTCCAGCTCGTCCACGTCGAGGCGGGTGTACTGATAGTCGGGGTACATGTCCGCGATGGTGTCGCGGAACAGCGCCTTGTCCTTGCAGGTCTCGATCATCTCCGCCACCGGGCTGTCGCCCAGCTCGCGCATGATGAGGTCGAGGCTGTTTTCGGAGTTGGCGTAGATGCGAGAGGTTCGCGCCTCCGGGAAGAAGGAGGATTTGGGCGTGAAACGCAGGTCGGCGTCGCCCGCCATGGCGCGGGCCTGCGCGGTGTCGAGCACCGGCAGGTTCTGACGCGACGCGCTGCATTTCAGAAAATTCGAGACGTAGGGCTTGTCCAGTATGATCATTTACTCTTGCCTGCCAGGCCGTATTTTTTCAGTTTATACTGCAGGTTGGATTTGGACAGGCCGAGCATCTCGGCTGCCTTGACCTGCACGAAGTCGGCCCGGACGAGGGCGCGCCTTACCAGAGCACCCTCTATCTTGTCCATGGTTTCGGCAAGGTTCAATCGCGCGGGAAGCAGGTCCACGGCGCTCTTGAACTGGGACTCCTCGTCCTTGATCTCCGGGGGCAGGTCATCGGCCTCGATGATATCGCCGCGCGCCAGAACCGTGCACCGTTCCACCACATTTTCGAGCTGACGCACGTTGCCGGGCCATTCGTAAGCGGTGAGATAGTCCATGGCCGAGCCGGAGAATCCGGAAAACTCGATCTGGTTTTCCTTGGAATATTTGTCGAGAAAATGCTGGGCCAGAAACGGGATGTCCTCGCGGCGCTCCCGAAGCGGCGGCAGGAAAAGGGAGACTACGTTCAGGCGGTAGAAGAGGTCCTCGCGGAACTCGCCCTTGGTCACGGCCTCCTGAAGGTTCTTGTTGGTGGCGGCCACCACACGCACGTCCACATCAATGGTCTCGGCACCACCCACGCGCTCGATCTGATGCTCCTGCAGCACGCGCAACAGCTTGACCTGCACCTCCTGGCTCAGTTCGCCGATCTCGTCGAGGAACAGGGTGCCGCCGGAAGCCTGCTCGAAGCGGCCCTTACGCATGGAGGTGGCCCCGGTGAAGGAGCCTTTCTCATGTCCGAACAGCTCGGACTCCAGAACGCCGGCGTTGAGCGCCATGCAGTTCACGGAGACGAACGGCTTGTCCGCACGCGGGCTGGACTCGTGGATGGCGCGGGCGATGAGCTCCTTGCCCGTGCCGGACTCGCCCTGAATGAGCACGGTGCTCTTGCTCGGCGCGGCGCGGTGCACCATCTCCAACACCTGCTGCATACCCCGGCCGCGGGCGATGATGTTGCCCGAGCCGAAGCGTTCCTTGATCTGCTGGCGCAGGCGGACGTTCTCCTGCTGGGTGCGTGCGTAGGACGCGGCCTTGGACAGGGTGAGCAGCAGCTCTTCATTGGCAAAGGGCTTGGTGATGTAGTCGAAGGCGCCGATGCGCATGGCCTCCACCGCCGACTCGATGGAGCCGAACGCGGTCATGATGATCACCGGAATGTGCGGATAGCGCTTCTTGACGTGCTCCAGCACGTCCTGTCCCGTGAGCTTGGGCATCTTCATGTCCGTGAGCACCACGTCCACCTCGGAGTCTTCGAGGTAGGCCAGACCCGTTTCCGGGTCCGAGAGCGCGGTCACGGAGTAGCCCTCGTCTTCGAGCAGGCTTTCCAGGATCAGAAGGTAGTTCTTCTCGTCGTCGAGGATGAGAATGTTGTCGGCCATGCTTGCCTCCGCGGTTTTCCCGGGACCGGATCGCTCCGGTCCCGGGTGACGCCGCTACTGATATTTCTTCAGATCCGCCTCGCGGATCTCCTTGCGCTTGATCTTGCCCGAGATGGTCTTGGGCAGGTCCTTAACATATTCCACGATGCGTGGATACTTGTACGGTGCGGTCACGGACTTCACGTGAGCCTGAATGCTCTTGGTCAGCTCATCCGAACCCTCGAAGCCCTTGGCGAGCACCACGGTGGCCTTGACCGCCATGCCCCGGACCGGATCGGGAACGCCGGTGACGGCGGCCTCCACCACGGCCTCATGGGTGATGAGCGCGGATTCCACCTCAAAGGGGCCGATGCGGTAGCCGGAGCTCTTGATGAGGTCGTCGGTGCGGCCCATGAACCACATGAAGCCGTCCTCGTCCTCCCATGCCTTGTCGCCGGTGTGGTACCAGCCGTCGAATTTCACCGAGGCGGTCTTTTCTGGCTCGTCCATGTAGCTGTCGAACAGGCCGAGTACCGGTTTGTCAATGCGGATGCAGATTTCGCCTTCTTCGCCGCGCGGCACGGGTGCGCCGGTCTCGTCGAGCAAAGCGATCTCCCAGCCGGGAACCGGACGGCCGATGGAGCCGGGCTTGGGTTCCATGAACTTGAAGGTGGCGATTTGCAGGGTGGTCTCGGTCTGGCCGTATCCTTCATAGATGGGCAGGCCGGTGGCCTCCTTCCAGTTGTGGAATACGGACTCGTTGAGCAGTTCGCCCGCAGTGGTGCAGTGGCGCAGCTCGGAGAGATCCCAGCCGCTCAGGTCCTCGCGCACGAGGAAACGGTAGACCGTGGGCGGCGCGCAGAAGGTGGTGATCTTGTTCTCGCTCAGGATGTCCAACAGGTCCGAAGGTTCGAACTTGCCGCGAAAGTCCCAGACGAAAACGGCGGCCCCGGCCATCCACTGGCCGTAGAACTTGCCCCAGACCGATTTGGCCCAGCCGGTGTCGGACAGGGTCAGGTGCAGGTCGCCGGGTTCGAGGTCGTGCCAGTGCGCGCCGGTGGTGAAGTGGCTCACCGGATAGTCGAAGCGGTGCAGGACCATCTTGGGCAGCCCGGTGGTGCCGGAGCTGAAGAAGATGACCATGGGATCGTCTCCGCCGGGCGCATCCTCGGTACGCGGGAAGTCCGGCGTGCCCTCGGTGACGACCTTGCCGAAGGATTCCCATCCGTCGGCGGGCTGGCCGTCGAGCTGCAGCAGCAGGTTCAGGTCCGGACATTCGTCCCGAGCGGCCTCCACGCGGTCGGCCACGGTGTCCTCGCAGATCACGCAGGAAATGTTCGCGTAATTGACGCGGGTGACGATGTCTTTGGTGGTCAGCAGCGAGGGGGAGGGGATGGGCAGCGCGCCTATGCGGTGCAGGGCGAGCATGGTGGTCCAGTACTCCACGCGGCGGTAAAGGATGATCATGACCCGGTCGCCCCTTTTCACGCCGCGTTTGACCAGCGCGTCCGCCAGCCGCATGGACTGGTCGCGGAAAAAGGCGAAATCGTATTCGGTGCGGTTGCCCGCGTCGTCCACGTGCACCAGCGCGGTGCGCGTCGGGTCGGCCTCGGCGGTCTTGTCGAGGAAGTCGTAGGAAAAGTTGAAGTTCTCGGGCGCTTCGAGCGTGTAGTTTTCGCAGAAGTCCCTGTAGTCGGCGTATTCGTTCTTATTCATCGTTTCTCTCCGTGATTCCGTAGGGTTGACTCATTGTCGGGTCGCAGTCGTACCAATGGTTGCGGGGCTTGGTGCGGGCGGACCTAGCGGCCAGCCCTATAGAATCACGTCGAGGAAAACGGCGTCGGCGTCGTCGAGTCCACGCAGGGCGTGCGGGGATTCGGAGTTGAAGTACAGGCTGTCGCCCGGTTCCAGCGCGATGGACTCGCCGTTGATGCGAATTTCAAGGCGTCCTTCGAGCATGTAGATGAACTCCTGCCCCTTGTGGCTGACTTCGTTCATCTCGGCTTCGGACTTGGGCGGCACGCGGATGTGGAAGGGTTCCATTTCGCGGCCCACGAACTTGTAGCCGAGGCTCTTGTAGTCGTAGTCCTCGCGCCGGTCCACTGCGAAGCCCTCTCCCTTGCGGACCACCGCATAGGATTTGAGGTGCGGTTCGCGGCCGGAGATCAGGGTGGTCAGATCCACCTTGCACAGCCGGGACACGTCGAGCATGTAGCCCACCGGGATTTCCTCGGTGCCGGATTCGAAGCGCGTGACGTCGCCTTCGCTTCTGCCGAGCTTCTCGGCCATTTCGCCGACGGTCCAGCCCATGTCGTCGCGCAGGCCCGAGAGTCTCGCGGCGATCTCCTTGTATTGCTGTTCGGCCATGGTCGCTCCTTTTGAGCGGTTCGGGTTCCTGTGCCGGGCCATGTGGCCCGGATGCCGTTGCCGTGAAACGCCGCCCCGGAGGGTCCCGGGGCGGCGGTATCGTCTCTTTTCAAATGCGGGCCGGACGCTGGGTGCGCTTTTCTGCGCGCGTGCCGGAGCGGTCCCGCGGGCTATGCATCGGGGAACAGGTCCCCGGCGATTTCCCTGAGTTTGTATTTCTGGATCTTGCCGCTGGCTGTCATGGGATATTCGTCCACGAAGGCCACGTACCGGGGCGTCTTGTACCGCGCGATCTTGCCGCGGCAGTAGTCCTTGACGTCCTCCGGCTGCATGTCGGCGTTTTCCTGCAGGATGATGAACGCTCCCACCTCTTCGCCGAAACGTTCGCTCGGAACGCCAGCCACCTGAACGTCCTGCACGCCCGGCATGGTGTACAGGAATTCCTCGATCTCGCGCGGGTAGATGTTCTCCCCGCCGCGGATGATCATGTCCTTGAGGCGGCCGGTGATGGACAGGAAGCCGTCTTCGTCCATGACGCCGAGGTCGCCGGAGTGCAGCCAGCCATCCTGATCAATGGTCTCTTCCGTGGCCTTTTCATTATTGTAGTAGCCGCGCATGACGTTGTAGCCCCGGCAGCAGACCTCGCCCTGCACCCCGGCCGGACATTTCCCGCCGGTCTCGGGGTCCACGATGCTGACCTCGATCTCGGGCATGGAGCGGCCCACGGTCTCGGTCATCTGGCGCATGGTGTCGCCGATGCGGGTCTGGGTCATGACGGGGCTGGTCTCGGTCAGGCCGTAGCAGATGGTGATTTCGCTCATGTTCATGCGGTCGATCACCTGCTTCATGACTTCAACCGGGCAGGGGGAGCCGGCCATGATGCCGGTGCGCAGCGAGGAGTAGTCGAACTTGTCGAATATCTTGTGCTGCAGGATGGCGATGAACATGGTGGGCACGCCGTAAAGGGCGGTACACTTTTCCTGCTCCACGGCCACCATGACCTGCAAGGGATCGAAGTCTTCGAGGATGACCATGGTCACCCCGTGGTTCACGCAGGCCAGCACGCCAAGAACACAGCCGAAGCAGTGGAACAGAGGCACGGTCAGGCACAGCCTGTCCTCGGCGGAATAGTTCATGTTCGCGCCGATCCAGTAGCCGTTGTTGCCGATGTTGTAGTGCGTGAGCTGCACGCCCTTGGGGAAGCCCGTGGTTCCCGAGGTGTACTGCATGTTGACCACGTCGTGCGGGTCAAGCGACTCCTGCCGTTCGAAGTACTCCTCGTCGGAGACCACGGCGGACATGCCGATGACCTCGGGGATGTTGTACATGCCCCGGTGCTTCTCAAGGCCGAGATAGAAGACGCGCTTGAGGTGCGGGAAGCGGTTGGTGCTGAGCCTGCCGCGTTCCTGCGAGCGCAGTTCGGGGATGAGCTCGTAGGTGGTGGAGAGGTAGTCGTGGTCGCGGTACTGCCCGATGATGAACAGGTTCTCGCACTCCGAGTTCTGGAGCAGGTACTCCAGCTCGTGGGTGCGGTAGTGCGTGTTCACGGTCAGCAGCACGGCGCCGATCTTGGCCGTGGCGAACTGAAGCGCCACCCAGTAGGGCACGTTGTTGGCCCAGACGGCGACCTTTTCGCCCTTTTTCACGCCGAGTGCCATCAGGCCCTTGGCGAGGTCGTCCACCAGTTCGCCGAACTCTTTCCACGTCAGGCGGAACTCGCGGTCCACGTAGACCACGGCCTCCTGATCGGGATACTGCTCGACGGTCTCGTCCAGAATCTGGCCGAGCGTTATTTCGCGAAGCGGTTGTTCTCGATGCATTGCTGCTCCTTCGGCTATTCGGGGAAATAGAGCACGGCGTATATCTCGACCTTTTCATCGCCGTGGGCCGAGACGTTGTGCGGCACTATGGAGTTGAAATAGATGCTGTCACCGGGACCGAGCACGGATTCCTCCTTGCCGTAGGTCACGGAGAGCTGTCCGGAGTGGACGATGATGAACTCTTCGCCCTCGTGGGAGGACAGGGTCTTGTCCTCGCCGGATTCCGGAAGTATTTCAACGAAGAACGGCTCCATGTGGCGGTCGCTCTTTCCCTTTCCGAGGGAGTAGTACTTGAATTCGGCCACGTCCTTGTGGCGGTGCATGGTCAGCTCTTCCTCGCGCTCGTCCAGACGGACCACCAGCGGGTCGCGGCTGACTTGGTCGTCGAGGAAGGTGCCCAGCCGCACGCCGAGGGCGCGGGCGATCTTGAGTAGCGGTCCTAGGGAGGGGTACATGTCGTCGCTTTCAACGGCCTTGAGGAACTCGGCTTCGAGTCCCGTGCGTTCGGCAAGCTCATCAACGCTGATGTCCTGCTTTTCCCTGAACGACTTGATACGGTCGCCAATCTTGCTATCCATGTACGGATCCTCCTTTTCCACCGGGCCCCGCCCGGTGACCGGCACCTGCCGGCGTTTATCAGTGAAACCTCTACCGTAAGCAGGGCGTTTACCCGAATCCGTGGCAAAAGTCACGAGGGGGCAACCCCTCTTGCCGGGGACGAATTGTTACTTTACCATGCTTGAACGGGCGGTCGGATTGCGTATAATCCGACCCTGCAAGACCGCACTTCACGGCATACTCAGGAGAGCACCAGTGGGCAGGGAAAACGTTGCCGGCGATGACGCCGCGAGCATGGAAGCGACATCCGAAAACGGTGGTCAGCGCATGATCTCCGGCCTCTTCTCCACGCAGAACGTGGAGAAGGTGGGCACGGGCACCACCTCGCGTAAAACCATCAGCAAGATGTACTGGTACGCCATCGAGCGCCCCGACGGCGAGACGGTGGAAGTGCAGCCGCTCAACAAGCACAACATCCCTTCCGGCCCCAAGACGGAGGTGCCCAAGGAAGACTTTCTCGAACGGTTCAGCCCGGAGCCGGAATATTATCAGAAGGAAGTCTACCCCTGCATGCGCGAGCTGGACGCCACGCTGGAGCGCGCCGAGCAGCAGCGCAAGGACGGCGCACTCTACAGCGCGCAGTTCGAGTACGAGCAGGCGCTGGACATCGACGAGGACAACGTGCGCGCCAACTTCGGCCTCGGCCTGACCTACATGGAACGCGGCGACACCAACAGGGCCAACGACATATTCAAGCGCCTCGTCACCCTCGATGCCGCCTTCTCGCCGGAGCACAAGCATCTGTTCAACGAGTTCGGCATCAACCTCAGGAAATCCAAACTCTACGATCAGGCCGTGGACTATTACACCCGCGCCGTGGAAATGACGGATTCCGATGAGAACCTGCACTACAATATGGCCCGTGCCTTTTTCGAAAAAGGGCAGGCCGAGGAATGCAAGGACCAGCTCCAGCAGGCGTTGCTCATCAATCCCGACCACGAGGAAGCTGCCAAATTTCTTGACTTCATAGAGAAGCGCATGGAGGCCGCACAGGGTGCCTAGCGTGATCCGGCTGGAGGACGTCTCGTTCGCCTATCCCGGCGGGCGTCCCGTGCTGGATCATGCCGAGCTGTCCATCCCGCAGGGCGCGTACGTGGTGGTCCGCGGTCCGTCCGGGGCAGGGAAATCCACCCTGTTGCGCCTGCTCTGCCGCCTTGAGGAACCCGAATTCGGACGCATCCTTTTCCGCGAGACCCCGTATCCCGACATGAAGCCAACCGCATTGCGCCGCTCCGTGGCCTATGTGCATCAGACCCCGAACATGGTTCCGGGGACGGTGCGCGAGAATCTGCTGCTGCCTTACGGGTTCCGGGCCAATGCCGACATCCCGGTGCCGGACGGCGAGAGCCTGCGTTCCATGCTGGATTCCCTGCTCCTGGACGATATTTCACTGGACGCAGAAGCATCGGGCCTGTCCGTGGGGCAGGCGCAGCGCCTCTGCCTTGCCCGTACCCTGATGACCGTGCCGGACGTGCTTTTGCTGGACGAGCCCACGGCGTCGCTGGATGCGGACAGCGCGGAGGTGGTGTATGAGGTGATCGAACGATTCTTCAGTTCTGATCGAACGGTAATCACGATTTCCCACTCCGAGCGCGAGCCTGCGCAAACCACCCATCGGCTGACCATCGCCGAAGGGCGCACGGAGCTTTCGTCATGAGCACGCAGGTCATCGACATCGGGCTGTGGCAACTGGCCCTGTGCCTCGTATTCGTGCTCACGGCCGGGGCCGCGTCCCTGTGGTACCGCCTCGGACTGGGGAAGGATCTGCTGGTGGGGACCGTGCGGGCCGTGGCCCAGCTCTTTGCCATGGGCTACGTGCTCAAATTCGTGTTCGCGCTGGACATGGCCGGGCCGGTCATCGGCCTGTTCCTGATCATGACCGCCACCGCCGCGCATCTGGTGCGGGGGAGGGTGAAGGGATATGCCGTGCCCGTGGCCATCCCGACCTTCCTGTCCATGTTCATCTCCTATGGACTGGTCTCGTTTCTGGTGGTGGGTGTCATCGTGGGCGCAAAGCCATGGTGGACGCCGCAGTATTTCATACCGCTGGCGGGCATGATCGTGGGTAACTCCATGTCCGCCATTGCCCTGTCGTTGGAACGCATGTTCTCCGAGCTCAAGGCGCGCCGGCAGGTCATCGAGATGCAGTTGTGCCTCGGGGCCACTCCGTACGAGGCGTCGCGCGGCATCATGGCCGATGCCATTCGCGCCGGGATGATCCCGTCCATCAACTCGCTCATGGGGGTTGGGCTGGTCTTCCTGCCGGGCATGATGACCGGACAAATCCTTGCGGGCGCGGATCCGCTGGTGTCCATCCGCTATCAGATTGTGGTCATGCTCATGCTGGTGGCAGCCACGGCCATCGGTTCCGTGCTGGTGACGCGTCTTGTCTTCAGGCGGTGCTTCAGCGCCTCGGGCCGTCCCGTGCTGCGCGGATGAGGGGGCGCACGCTTCCATCGCGGGGCTCCGGGCGGCAAGTTCGTTGCCTGATTCACCCTGTTCTGGTACCTGTTTGTTCGTTCATGAATATTTATGCGAGGAAGACTGGCCGTTTCGGGCGTCTCCCTTGCGCCGGAGGCTCCACATGCGGATCGTGATCGTGGGCAGCGGAGGCCATGCGCAGGTCTGTGCGGACATCCTGCTCGCCATGCAGGCGGCGGGAGATGCCGTCGAGCCGTGCGGATACATTTCCCGCAGGGATCACGGCCGCGAACTGCTCGGCCTGCCCGTCCTCGGCGACGAGGACGCCCTTGATCCCAAGCAGCACGACGCCCTTGTGGTGGCCGTGGGGGACAACCGGGTGCGAAGCGAGGCTGTCCGGCGTCTGGCCGAAGGTGGCTGGCCTTTCACCGCCGCTGTGCACCCCCGGGCCGTGGTCGGTCGTGAGTGTGTGCTGGAGCCCGGCTGCATGGTCTGCGCAGGCGTCGTCATCAACCCCGGAACGAGGGTGGGCGCGCACGCCATCCTGAACACCGGCTGCTCCGTGGACCATCATAATGAAATAGGCGCGTTCGCCCACGTGGCCCCCGGCGTCCGTCTTGCAGGGGATGTGCGGCTGGGCGAGGGAGTGTTCTTCGGCATCGGCGCATGCGCTGTGCAGGGCGTCAGCGTTGGCGACTGGGCCACCGTCGGAGCCGGAGCCGCAGTGATTCGCGACGTGCCCGCTGAAACCACCGTTGTCGGCGTCCCGGCCCGCCCGCAGGAATAGGCAGAGAATGGAACGCAAGCGTATATATCTTTCGCCGCCGCACATGGGCGGCACGGAACTCGATCAGGTGCACCGCGCCTTTGACTCCAACTTCATCGCGCCGCTCGGTCCGCAGCTTGCGGAATTCGAGCAGCGCTTTTCGGACCTGTCCGGCTTTGGCCACGCGGTGGGCCTGAGCAGCGGGACCGGCGCGCTGCATCTGGCGCTTCGCTGCCTCGGAGCCGGAGAGGGCGATGCGGTGATCTTCTCCACGTTGACGTTCATCGGATCCGTCACCCCGGCGCTGTTCCTTGGTGCCGAGCCCGTATTCGTGGACTCCGATACCGAATCATGGAACATGGACCCCGCGCTGCTCGAACAGGCGCTTGACCGCCTTGCTGCCGAGGGCCGTAGGGTGGCCGCCGTGATTCCCACGGATATCTACGGTCAGAGCTGTGATCTGGATGCCATCCTTGAAGTGTCGGGGCGCCACGGTGTCCCCGTGGTCTGTGATTCCGCAGAGGCCGTGGGCGCGCTCTACAAGGGGCGGCACGCTGGAAAGGGCGCGCTGGCCGCGGCTTATTCCTTCAACGGCAACAAGATTATCACCACCTCGGGCGGTGGCATGCTCTGCACTGACGACGAGCCGCTGGCAGAACGGGTGCGCTGGTTTTCCCAGCAGGCCCGCGAGCCTGAGCCGCACTACGAACACAACACCTTCGGCTACAATTACCGCCTGAGCAACGTGCTGGCGGGCATCGGCCTCGGTCAGCTGGACGTCCTGCCGGAGCGGGTGCGGCGCAAGCGCGAGATTTTCGATTTCTACAGGGCCGAACTGGGTGAGCTGCCCGGCGTGGACTTCATGCCCGAGCCGGAGTGGAGCACCGCTACGCGCTGGCTGACCGTCATGACGTTGGACGGTTCGTTCGGCGTGCAGCCCGAAGACGTCCGGCTGGCGCTGGAAGAGTTCAACATCGAGTCGCGTCCGGTCTGGAAGCCCATGCACATGCAGCCGCTCTTCGCTTCGTCGCGCATCTATGGCGGCGGCGTGTCCGAGGATCTGTTCCGAAGGGGGCTTTGCCTGCCCTCCGGCACCGCCATGAGCGAGGACGACCTTGCGCTGATCGTCGAGGTCATCAAGGGGTGCGCTGCATGAGGCGGCTGGCGAACTTCGGGAACATGAACTTCTGGCTCATGCTGGCCGGGGACATGGTGGTCTTCACCCTGTCCGTGCTGCTGGCGTTCTCCCTGCGGTTCGATTTCGACATCCCGCCGCAGTATGCCGAGCGCATGTTCCAGATGATCGCCTTTGGCGTTCCCCTCAAGTCACTGCTTTTTCTCTTCTTCGGCATGTATCGGGGCATGTGGCGTTATACCAGTCTCGACGATTTCTGGCGGCTGATCCGGGTTACGGTCCTGCAAAGCGGCCTCGTGATCGCGGCCGCCGCGTTCGGGCAGAATTTTGAGGGGTATCCCCGCAGCGTCTTCCTGCTGGACTGGGGGCTGACCATGGCCATGGCGAGTAGCCTGCGCCTCGGCATCCGGGCTATGTATGCCCGGGGTGAGTCTCTGCGTCTGCCCAAGGCCACCCCCCGACGCCTGCTGCTCATCGGGGCCGGCGATTCAGGGGAGCGCATCCTGCGAGACATTCAGTCCGATCCGTCCGTGGGCGTGGTCATCGGTTTTCTCGACGATGACCGCTCCAAGCTCAGCCGAACCATCCACGGCGTTTCCGTGCTGGGTACCGTGGACGACCTGCCGGAAATGGTGCGGTCGCACGATCCCGACGAAATCTTCATAACGGTTTCCAACAATCTTTCCGCCGAGCGGATGCGGCGACTGGTGGATATGTGCAAGGCCACCGGCCTGCCGCACAAGGTGCTGCCGCCCATGAGCGAAATCGTGGACGGCAAGGTCAGCCTCGGCAGTCTGCGTGAAGTGAACTACCGCGACCTGCTCGGCCGCACGGAAGTGCGCCTTGAGACCGGGCGCATCCGCGGCTACATCGAAGACCGCGTGGTGTTGGTGACGGGCTGCGGTGGTAGCATCGGTTCGGAGCTATGCCGCCAGATCGTTCGATTCGGCCCCGCCCACATGGTGCTGGTGGACGCCTCGGAGTACAATCTGCACTCTATCGAAATGGAGCTGCGGCACGAATTCCGGTTCACCCGATATTCCACGGTGCTGGGCAACATCGCAGACCGTTCGCTCATGGATGCGGTCTTCGGAACGCACCGGCCTTCCGTCGTGTTTCACGCGGCCGCGTACAAGCATGTGCCCATGCTGGAGCGTTGCCCGTGGCAGGCGGTGCACAACAACGTGGTCGGCTCGCGCTGCGCCATGGAGGCCGCCGTGGAGCACGGCGTTGACCGCTTCGTGGTGGTATCCACGGACAAGGCGGTACGTCCCACCAACGTCATGGGTGCCACCAAGCGCGTCACCGAGCACCTTATGCGGCATTATCAGGGCCGCGACACCAAATTCATGGCGGTGCGCTTCGGCAACGTGCTGGGTTCCAGCGGTTCCGTGGTTCCGCTGTTTCGCAAGCAGATAGAGCAGGGCGGCCCCGTGACGGTCACGCATCCCGACGTGACGCGCTATTTCATGAGCATCGCCGAAGCGGCGCAGCTGATCCTTCAGGCTGGGAGCATGGTGGAAAATGGGCGCGGTGGTGAAATTTTCGTGCTTGAAATGGGCAACCCGGTTCGTATCGCCGACATGGCCCGCGACCTGATCCGTCTCTACGGCATGGAGCCGGAGAAGGACGTGCGGATAGAGTACACGGGCCTTCGCGAAGGGGAGAAGCTCTACGAGGAGCTCATAACCGAAGGGGAGGACGTGGTCCGCACCGAGCATGAGAAAATCATGGTGCTTGATACGGATCGGCACATCGCGCCCGACGCGTTGCTCGATCACCTCTCCTGTCTCGCGGATGCGGCCAGAGACCACGACGCCCAGGCCATTCGTAGCGTCCTGCGAAAAATCGTTCCCGAATACCGCCCGCTTTTCTGATCGCAAAGCGCAAAGCCCGGTCCGGACACCTAAATGGTTGACTCCGGAATAGTTCCAGTTTATCCAGACCATTATAGAACGCTCTCGCCTCGGCGCAAACGATATGTGATCATGTTTCGTGCGGCTGCGAGTGTTTGTGATTATTCCGGAAAATTTTCCACACGGGCTTGCTAAAAACAGCCCGGTCGGTTAACACCTTGATTAACTGCCTATTTTCTCTCGTTTTGAGCGAAGGGCGGAAGCGAGGAGCATCATGGCCCAAGACTGCATTTTCTGCCGCATAGCGGCCGGGGAAATCCCCAGCGCAAAGGTGTACGAATCGGAGACGGTGCTGGCCTTTCTGGACATCGCACCGGTGAACGCGGGGCACGCCCTCGTTCTTCCCAAGGCGCACTACGAAACGCTGTGGGACCTGCCCGCCGAACTCGGCGAGGATTTGCTCAGGGCCGTGAAGTCTGTCGCGGACGCCGTGAAAGTCGAGACCGGGGCTCAGGGCCTCAATCTCATGCAGAACAACTATGAAGCGGCGGGTCAGCTGGTGCCTCACGTGCATTTTCACTTGATCCCGCGCTTTGACGACGACGGACTGAAACTGTGGCCGCAGAAGCCCTACGGGGACGAAGCGGAGATGCGGCAGCTTGCCGAGCGCATTGCCGCACGTGCCAAATAAACCACAAGAAACGGAGGCCACCCCATGACCGGGCAGACGCTCACCAAAGCCGGCATCGTCGACTACATCTACGAGCGCACGGACAAGAACCGGGCCGAGATCAAGGATCTCGTGGAATCCATTCTGGACATCATGAAGCTGTCCATCAAGAAGGACCACGCGCTGCTGGTCAGCGGGTTCGGAAAGTTCGAGGCCTACGCCAAAAAGGCGCGCAAGGGTCGCAACCCGCAGACCAATGAGACCATCACCCTGCCGCCCCGCAAGGTCGTGGTCTTCAGGCTCTCCCGCAAGTTCCGCGCTGAACTCAACGGGTAAGGAAGCTTCCCGGATACTGTTTCCGGAACCGTTGCAGACCGTCTCTGGCGCTCTGCTCGTCGGTAAAGCCTCCGGCCTGAACCTTGTAAAGGCCAGCGTCCTTGATCATGCGTGATCCGGTATAGCCGTCCGACATGAGGGCGGCGAGGATTCTGCGAGCTTTTGCCGGGTCTTCAAACGCGCCGACCTGAATGAAATAGAGTCCTTCGCCTGTGATCGATTCACCGGCGTCGGGCTCTTCTTTCGTCTTGGCTTCGAGCAAGGGGGCGGATGAGCTTTCCTCCGTATCGACGGCGACCATCTGGCCAGAAGGCTTTGTCTCATCTTTCTCAACGATTGCGACCTCTTCCTCTATGCTGGATTCGGTGAAGGCGGGCTCGTCGGATTCGACCGCGTCTGCTTCATCGCTGCCTGTCTGAATTGTGGGCGCATCGGTGGTAGCAGCCTCGTCGGCATGACCCATGGATTTTTCCGTAGGAACGGGGCTTGCCTGTCCGGGCCCGCTGGAGTAAATGTGCTGGCGGGCGCAGCCGAATGCCAGACAGAAAAAAAATGATGCCATGAGAATTCGAAAAGCCATTGAATGTCTCCTTGCCGAGTCTAAATTTTCTTTAGAGTATGCTTCCGCGGAAGGATTTTCAAGTGCCACGGGTGGATCGTGAAAATTTTCTCAATAGTTTCGATGCAGAAGCGGCGCCAATCGCATCGGCTCGGATGCATTCGATAAATGCCTGTGTGAAACGAAAAAACGCATTGACGCGAATCGGTTGCCTGTGGTAGTTCCAGTCAACTTGTGAAGGATTGCACGAACCGGTTTTTCTCCGGTCGGGTTCGCGCCGGTGAAAGGTGAAGGTCGGGCAAGACGACATGTTCTTTAAAAAAGACAGATTGCAGGACATGATGAAAGTGGGGGGCCCCGCAGGGGTGCTCGGGTTTCATATAGTGTCCTCGACATTTGTCGGGCTGGCCATGGGATACTTCCTCGGCGACTGGCTGGACGAAACGTTCGGCTGGGGGGTCAGGCCCTGGATGATCATTATTTTTCTGATCCTCGGCATCGTTGCCGGTTTCAGGATGGTCTTTCAGGACTTGAAGAAGATCGAGAGGCAAGAGGAACGTGGCCGTGAGAGCCTGCAAAAGCGGGAAACCGAAGACGGGGACGCGGATGATCCGGGCGCTTGATCGATTCTTGTTCAGGCACGGATTTCAGCATGCGGAAGTCCGCGGTCTCATGAGAAGTCAACTGATGGTGGCGACAACGTCATCACTGGCTCTGCTTGTTATGGGCATGTTTTCGGTATGGTCGCTGGCCTTCATGGCGGGAGCCGTGATTGCCACGCTCAATTTCTGGGCCCTTGCCCGAGTGGGTCAGATCTTGGTGCATGTTCGCAGCGGAGCGACGCTGACCCTGCTTTTGATATTCTACGGAAAGCTGATTCTGAGCGGCATCGCCCTGTATGTGCTGATCGGAATCTGGCAGGTGCCCATCTGGAGCCTGCTGCTTGGGCTTTCCACCGTGGTGGTGACCATCACCGCCTGGGGGCTGGTGCATTTCGGGCGAACTAAAGGCTAGTTTTTAAGGAGGCAAAGGATATGGCAATAGGTGGCGGACTTCCGCATCCCCTTTTGTACATGGAAATCCTGCGCAACGCGCTGCATTTGGAGTTCATTGAGCTGCACGTCTGGTACACCTGGCTTGCAATGCTCATCCTGTTCACCCTTGCGCTGCTCGTTCGCGGTCGTCTGCAGTTGGTCCCCGGCGGCCTGCAGAACGTTTTCGAAGTCATCATCGGCGGTCTTGAGGACTTTGTCGTCGCCAACATCGGCGAGGAAGGTCGTCGCGTTTTCCCCGTGCTGATCACCCTGTTCCTGTTCATTCTCACTATGAACTACATCGGGCTGGTTCCGGGCTGCGACGCGCCTACGGCAAACCTGCAGACCAACGCTGCGTTGGCTATTTTCCTTTTCGCTTACTACAACTTCCACGGCCTGCGTAAATGGGGTCCTGGATACATCAAGCACTTCATGGGCCCCATGCCCGCCATGGCTCCCCTGATGCTGATTCTCGAACTTATCTCCCACCTCGTCCGTCCGCTTTCGCTCACGCTGCGTCTGTTCGGCAACATCCGTGGTGAGGAAATCGTGCTGGTGCTGCTCTTCATGCTGGCGCCCATCTACAGCACACTGCCCATGTACTTCCTGTTCCTGCTCGCGAAGACCATTCAGGCCTTCATCTTCTTCATGCTCGGCATGATCTACCTGCAAGGCGCTCTGGACCACGCGCATTAGGAACAAGGATTTCATCCAAATTTGGGGAAACGGTCATTTGACCACAATCAATAATAATCTTTTGGAGGACTAAAATGAAAGCTCTCAAGACTCTCTTCGCCACCGTGGCCATGACCCTGGTTGCTACCGCTGCCTTCGCTGCTGACGGCGCCGCTCTCGGCTCTTCCGTCGCATACGCCACCGCTCTGGGCATGGGCCTGGCCGCCGGTCTCTGCGGCATCGGTCAGGGCATGGGCCTCAAGGGCGCCGTTGAAGGCACCGCCCGCAACCCGGAAGCCGGCTCCAAGCTGACCACCACCCTGATTCTCGGTCTGGCGTTCATCGAGTCCCTGGCAATTTACGCCCTCGTTGTCTGCCTGATCCTCCTCTTCCTCAACCCGTTCGCATAACGGGACTCGGAAAACGGATTATCGAAGGGAGGCTTCGGCCTCCCTTTTTTCAATATAGACTTGTTACATGTTTCACATGCTTGCGTAGGCAATACGAGATAATGAAAAGCGAACACATACCCAAAGCGACTATCGGCAGACTTGCCGTATATATTCAGGTACTGGAAAACCTCCTGCGAGACGGGGTCGAGGTCATCTCATCCGAGAAACTGGCCCGGGCCTGTTCCGTCAACTCTTCCCAGATCCGCAAAGACCTCGCCTATTTTGGCGAGTTTGGCGTTCGTGGGGTGGGGTATTATGTGCAGGAACTCATCTCTTCCATCAAAGAGTCGCTAGGCATCGACCGCGCATGGAATTGCGCGCTGATCGGCGTGGGAAATCTCGGTACGGCCCTGCTCAAGCATCAGGATTTCGCTCGACGCGGCTTCCATGTGAAGGCTGCCTTTGACTGTGATCCTGACAAGATCGGTAAGGAAATTACCGGTATGGAGATCGTCTGCCCGACGCATCTCAAAGAGCGGGCTCCCGAATTGGGGCTGGAAATCGGCATCATCACCACTCCGCCCGACCGCGCCCAGCGCGCGGCCAACCATCTGGTGGAGGCGAATATCCGAGGCATCATCAACTTTGCTCCCGCCCGGATTCAGGTGCCGCCGCACATCCCTGTCGAGTATGTCGATTTCTTTGACCATCTCTACTCTCTGGCCTTTCAGGTCTCGCTCGGCGACAATAACTAGACCGATTCAAAGCCCCGCTTCATGGCGGGGCTTTTTGATGGGGCTGTCATGGACTTCCATGACAGCCCCATTTTTTTGATACGCCCGATGACATCTGCCTGGTGATAATAACTGCGTTGTAACGACTCTTTTCTAAAGAAAACCGAATCTCCGCCGATATGATTTGCGTTAACTTGACGGAGGAAACAATGAAAATCGAAAACAGTCTGAGCAACAATCTCATGCAGGAAGTCGAATCCACGTCAAAACTGCACGTGGGCTCCACCGGATATGGCAGCGAGGAAAATGCGGACAAGACCAATCCTCTTGGTATTGACCGTGTCAGTCTTTCCGAGGAAGGCAGACGCCTTGCCAAGCAGGGCGAGCAGTATGATACTGGCGGTGATCCCATGGTTGAACGTATCAAGGAGCGCATCGAAAAGCTCAGAAAAGAGATAGAAGAGCTTGAACAGAGCAATCTTCCCGAAAAGCAAAAGCAGCAGCAGATTCAAGCCAAGCAGTCCGAGATAGCAGAACTGCAGCATCAGCTTGAAGAGATTCAGAGCAGGGCAGGCATGGCAAAAGGCGGAGGCACTCGTGCCGAAGGAATGGGCAACAGCCTGACCTAGCTTGATATGATAGATTTGAGCCATCGCGGCGGTCTTGTTGAAGGCCGCCGTTTTTTGTTGTCCGCGGTTTGATTCATGGCTGTGAGGTGCCGTTCGGCTAGACCGGGACCGTTCACCCCATGATTTTGAACCGTTCACCTAATAACAGTCATGGCTTTGAAAAACCTTCATATAGAAGTAGAGTCAGCAATGATGCCCCGTGGCGTCATGACTGGAGGGATTGCGGTCCACCGTTCGGGCCGGTTTTCATAACGGCAAGACTTGAGGAGTTGCAATGAGTGAAGAACGCACCATTGAGAGCATGATGAAGGAAGGGAAAACCTTTCAGCCGCCGAAATCCGAAACCGCCCACGTGCAAGGGTACGACAAGCTGGTTGAACTGGAAAAGCGGGCGGAAGAAGACCCGGAAGGCTTCTGGGCCGAAAGGGCCGAGGAGCTGGTCTCATGGTTCAAACCCTGGGACAAGGTGCTGGACTATGATTTCCACAAGCCTGAAATCAACTGGTTCAAAGGCGGGAAGCTGAACGTTTCCTACAACTGTCTCGACAAGCACATCGAAAACGGCCGGCGCAACAAGGCCGCGCTTATCTGGCAGGGCGAGCCGGACGAGGACGTCAAGGTCTTCACCTATCAGATGCTCTACACCGAGGTCTGTAAGTTCGCCAATGCGCTGAAGAAAATGGGCGTTCGCAAGGGTGACCGCGTGGCGCTCTACCTGCCTATGGTCCCGGAGCTTTCCATTGCCATGCTGGCCTGTGCCCGCATCGGAGCCATGCATTCCGTGGTTTTCGCCGGCTTCTCCGCCATTTCGTTGCAGTCGCGAATTCAGGACTGCGAAGCGAAGGTCCTTGTCACTGCTGATGCGGTCATTCGTGCCGGAAAAACCATTCCGCTCAAGCCCAACGCGGACGAAGCATGCAAGAACTGCCCGTCGGTCGAGCAGGTCGTGGTGGTCCAGCGCGGTGGAAACGACGTGGAAATGGTCGAAGGCCGCGATCGCTGGTGGCATGAGGTTGTCGGCGAGGATGACGTGCGCGGCGACTGTCCGCCCGAGGAAATGGACGCGGAAGACATTCTTTTCATTCTGTATACTTCCGGATCCACGGGCAAACCCAAGGGTGTTGTCCACACCACCGGTGGATACCTGACCTACGCGGCTCATACCCTGCAATGGGTTTTCGATCTTCAGGAAGACGACGTATACTGGTGCACTGCCGATATCGGTTGGATCACCGGGCATTCATACATTCTGTACGGTCCGCTGTGCCTCGGGGCCACCTCGCTGATGTTCGAGGGCGTTCCAAGCTATCCCAAGCCGGATCGCTTCTGGCAGATCGTCGAGAAATTCAAGGTCAACCTGTTCTATACCGCTCCCACCGTCATTCGTGCTCTGATGCGCGAAGGTGAGGCGTGGACGCAGAATTATGACCTCTCCACACTGCGCATCCTCGGTTCCGTGGGTGAGCCGATCAACCCGGAAGCGTGGCGGTGGTACCATCAGAACATCGGAAACGGTAAGCTTCCCATTGTGGACACGTGGTGGCAGACGGAAACCGGCGGATTCATGATTTCGCCGCTGCCGTATGCAACACCGCTCAAGCCGGGTTCTGCCACGCGCCCCATGCCGGGCGTCTCCGCCAAAGTTGTTCGCGCCGACGGGTCGCCCGCCGATCCGGACGAGGGCGGACACCTCGTGGTGGACAAGCCGTGGCCCGGAATGCTTCGCGGCGTCTTTGGCGACCCGGAGCGGTTCAAATCAACCTATTTCCAGCGGTTTCCCGGCATGTACGAATCCGGTGACGGCGCACGTTGCGACAAGGATGGGTACATGTGGATCATGGGTCGCCTTGACGACGTGATCAACGTCTCCGGTCACAGGCTGGGCACGGCAGAGATCGAATCGGCGCTGGTTGCGCACTCGGCGGTCTCCGAAGCCGCGGTTGTGGGTATGCCGCATCAGGTCAAGGGCCAGTCAATCTACGCCTATGTCACGCTCAAGTCCGATGAAGAGGAATCCGACGAAATCCGCGCCGAGCTCAAGAAGTGGGTTCGCAGCGAGATCGGCCCCATCGCCACGCCGGAAGTCATCCAGTTCGCCGACGGGCTTCCCAAGACCCGCTCAGGCAAGATCATGCGCCGCGTGCTCCGCAAGATCGCTGCGGATCAGGACGACTTCGGCGACACCTCCACGCTGGCGGATCCCGGTGTCATCACCGACCTCGTGGAAGGAAAGAAGGACCTGCTCGGTTAGCAACTGCCGACCAAGTCTTGCCGCACCAAAAAGCCCCCCGCGACAGGAGTCGCGGGGGGCTTTGCATTTGGTTTCTACTATTCCAGTCCCATGCCGGGATGGTGGGCCGGGTAGTCCATCTCCATGGTGTGACAGACCGAGCAGTTTCCGGCGCCGATGGGACGGCGATTGTCCTGATACTGCAAGGGCTGCATGTTGTCGCGGTCGTACATGGCGGGATAGACAGCGTGCGGGGAGCCGTGGCAGGCGGCGCAACGCACGGCGCCAACGTCACCGTAGCGCTGGCTGTAGAGCTGGGCTTTTTCCTCGGTCCACTGGTTGGCCGCGTCCACATTGTAGGGAGCGGCAAACTCTTCGTGGCAGGACAGGCAGTCAGGTTCCTGATGCCACGGTTTGCGCGGCTGAACGAACTCTTCATCGGGTTCGAGAACTGCAAGCAGTTTGTCGGCAGCCTCGATGCCCGCTTCCCGCTCGGCAAGCAACAGCGAGCCTGCGTGGGTGGTCATATCGCCGTGGCAGGCAACGCACTCAAGCCCCATGTCGGCGTGAATGCCTCGATACATGGGCGTCTCGTGACAGAAGTTGCAGGCGTCCTGTCCGCGGTCCTTCAGATAGACCGAGTGGAACCCGTGCATGGCTGCGGACAGGTTGAGCATGTCGTCCCTACCTTCTTCGCCAATGTCCGGATCGGCGTGACAGGCGGCGCAGTCCACCACCTCGCCGGACTTGGCTTTCTCGGTGAGGGCGGTGTCGTTGATGCGGTCATGCACCATGAGGATGTCCATGGCCGTATCTGCGGACATTCCGGCCTCTTCCTCATTGTTCTGCCAACCGCCGCCGTGACAGTTGTTGCATCCCATGCGCATGCCCACCGGCAGGACGGCCTTGGTCTGCGCGACCACCTCACCGGTTTCATCCTTTGCGGTGACGGTTGCGATGGGGTAGGGCGAGTAGCCTTCATCGGAGTACGGCTCGACCTTGATTCCTTCGGCCTTGAATCCGCCATAATCGCCGGGCGTCATGGTGCCCGAGGCTTCGGGATATCCTTGCTCCAGTTCATACTCCACGCTCATGCCCTCGGAGACGATCTCGGGCAGCATGCCGCGATAGATGAGCGAGGCATTGAGGGTTTCGCCGCTGGGGCGCAGGCGGATGATGCCGGATTCGGAGACGAACCGCAGGCCTTTGTCCGCCCAGGCGAACAGGACGAACTCGGCCTCTTCGGGATCATATTCCGGCACGTCGGCTTCACCGGGTTCGGCAAAGGCCAGTTCGCCGGGCTCAAGGCCGTGCAGGTCGCGCACTATGTACGCCGAAAGTGCGGCGCGTTCATCCGGCGTTCCGGCAAAGGGCGGCATGTAGCGGCTGATCTTGCCCATGCCGGAAAGGAAGGCGTCAAAGCCTGCCTCGGTGTACTTGTCGGTGTGGGGAAGAATGTCGTTCATGGGGCCGCCGATGGAGTGGCAGGAGGCACACTGATACTGGAAAAGCCAGCGTCCGGCCTCAAGCTCGTTCTCGGCAGTGACGTCACGCAGGTCGGCGGGGATCCATTTGGCGGCCTTGAGGAACCCCTTTTCGTTGATTTCGGGCATCTGTTCCGGGAGGATGCTGTTGGAATAGCGTTCGCCCCAGATGATGTAGGGCTTGCGCGCTGCCTCGCGGATGGATTCGAAACTGCCGGTGAGCCCGAGGCCCAGAAGCAGCACCACGAGCGCGACAGGAAAGCCGAGGCTGCGGGGCATACGGATGCCGAGCAGCAGGCCGCCCACCAGAACCGCGATGCCGACCCACCAGAAGCTGTTCATGAACCATTCCACACGGGCGGATTCTTCCATGGCGAGCTGGTACTGCGCGGGGGGCAGGGAGTGAATGTACCACATGCCCGTGAGCGCCACGAGGGCCATGCCCGCAACGGTCCATGCCGCGCAGGTGCGAACCACGGTTCCGCGTGATTTTTCTTCCTTGATGAGTGTTCCGGTGACAAAGCCGAACAGTCCGGCAAAGGTTACGGAAAGAGCTGTGCGGAATACCAGCTGCGGCCAGAATGTCGGGTTGAAGAACCCGTCCCAGAAGTTGCCGGTCTCCAGCCATTCGCCGGGGGTGAGCATGTAGCCGATGATGCCGTTGATCATGAACAGCGACATCCAGCCGAAGAAGAAGTACAGCCCGCCGACGATCTGGTGGTCACGCGCGCTGAGGCGTTCCCAACCGTAATAATAGACGAGCAGGGAAACGATCTCCGCCAGGAAGAAGACCCATTCTGTAGCCCAGCCGAAAACGAATTGATGAATCAATGTCAGGGCCGCATCCGGTGCGAGCAGGGCGATGGTGAACCAGATCGCCACGCCGGTGACGGCGCCGAAGACCATGGTCAACAAAAGGAAGAATTTGGAGTTGCGCTTGGCGTAGTCCATGAACTCCTTCGAACCGGACTTGCGCGCCATGCGCTCGATGACCACGAGGAACAGTCCGCCGCCCACGGCGAATTGCGCCACGTAGACGTGAACCACGGAAATAAGCGCTATCCAGAACCCTCCGCCGAGGGTCGTCAGTTGCCATACGGGAAATTCCATGGCTTAGGCCTCCTTGCCGGATTTCAGGTACAGGCGGATCATCCATGCGATGACGCACATGCCAAGCACGAGGGCTACGAGGAACATGACGAGAGGCGAGGCCTGCCCCGTCACTTCGAGGTCCGTCACGCTGTAATACGGTTCAAGCATGAGCTTGCGCACCGCGTGGCGGGCCAGTGCCATGGCCAGAACCGTGAGCGCGGCCCACAGGATGGAGAGCCTGAGGTTTCGGCGTCCGGCCGCATGAATGATGAGCCCGGCGCCGAAAAGGGCTGCCAGCAGCGAGCCGGTGGCAAGCGCGTCGCCACCCATGAAGGCCAGCATGACGCGCTCCGGCAGGGCCACGAGAAACCAGAAGCCGAAACCGATGTTGATTACCGTCGCTCTGGCGAACCACTTGAGGCCTGTTGTCACCTGGGATTCCTTTCCGGCCCGTTTGCCGACAATGGCGACGGCCACGCCGCCGATGGCGAGCGCACCCGTCATGAAATGCAGATAGCGGGGCAGCAGCGTGGGATCACCGAAGTTCAGCATGGTCTCGCCGCCGTTCTTGAGATAGGCCGTCCACTCGCCGGGCACGAGCATGAGCGTCATGTTGTTCACGAACATGAATCCGATGAACAGCATGCACCCAAGGGACAAGGCGAGGAAAATGTTGCGGGACGTTCCAAGGGACTTGTATTTGAAGTCCCATATGTAGAAGCCGTAATACGCGATGAGCAGGAACGGGATGACCGCCAGCCACCAGCCGCCCATGAGCACCGTTCCGGCATAGTCGAACTGACCGTAGTTGACCTGCAGAAACAGCAGCGGCGCTACACCGAAGTTGATGGTGAGCGCCAGCATTGTAGGAATCTTCTTGGACATGCCGCGGGCAAGCGGTTCGGTTTTCCCTCCGGAATTCAAAAGGGAAATGACACCGCCGCCAAAAACGGCGTTCATCATAAGAATATGGGCCCAGAAGCCCAGAACGAGCAGCACGTCGAACCAGACCCAGCTCACGGGAATGGTCTGCGCCACAGGAATCAGGGAGCTCGGATTCATAAGTCACCTCCAGTGCCGGATACGATAACCCGATTTTTCGGAAAAAGTCACCCGGATCCGATTATTTTACGTTCAGGCACCGCTTGCCTTTCCCGGCAGAAGGGGTACACACTTGCCCCATTCGATATTTTCAAGGAGGCGAATCCATGTCCACCGCACTGCTCATCGATGCCGGGAACACCAACACCAAGCTCTGCATTGCAGACGAGACCGGTCTCAAGTCCAGCTACACCCTGCCCACGCGACCACGAAACACGGCCGACGACTGGGGCTTCAAGCTCATAGAGATACTTCGCCGGGAAGCACTGAACCCGGAGGACGTGGAGATGTGCGCCGTTTCGTCGGTGGTGCCGCCGCTGGACCCGCTGCTTTCGGAAATGAGCAAACGTTTCCTGAACGTGCGCGCCCGGTTCGTCCCCAGGGACCTGCCGCTGGCCATAGAAAATCGCTACGCGCGCCCCGAACAGGTCGGAGCAGACGTGCTGGTCACCGCCCTCGCGGCAAGACGCCTGCGCGAGGAGCGCTGCATCATTGTCGTGGATTACGGCACCGCCACCACGCTGGCCTGCATCGTGGACGACGCTTTCATGGGCGGCCTGATCTGTCCCGGCGTGCTCTCCTCCATGCGTTCTTTGCATGAAGGAACCGCCAAACTGCCTGCCGTGGAACTCGAAGTGGCCTCGGATGAACTCTCATGGGGAAGGACCACCTCGGAATGCCTTAATCAGGGCCTCGTGTTCGGCTTTGCCGAAATGACCTCCGGGCTTTGCCGCAAGCTCGGCAAGCAGATGGACGACACTCCCTATGTGATGGCCACCGGAGGGCTCGCTCCCGGCATCGCCCGCGTGTGTTCCGAGATCCGCGAAGTCCGCCCGGACCTGCTCATGGAAGGTCTCTGGATGGCCTGCTTCGAGTAGGGGATAGGGTGGGCAAGACGCTGGGTGGAGTTATTTCAGGCTGTCCAGCATGACCTGAAACACGTCTTCACGGCTAAGGTCGGAAGTGTCCACCACCACGGCGTCTTCGGCCGGACGCAGGGGGGCGACGGGCCGGTTGCGGTCCTGTTCGTCGCGTGCGGCGATCTGTTCCTTGAGTTCTTCAAGGTCTGCGGGAGAATTCATCTCCACGAGCTGGTCGTAACGGCGTTTGGCACGAACGGCCACGGTGGCGTCGAGGAAAAACTTGTCGGTGGCTTCGGGAAAAACCACGGTACCCATGTCGCGGCCCTCTGCCACGAGGTCGAAGCGCGCGCCGAGATCCTGCTGGGATTGCTTCAAGAAGGTACGGATCACCGGCAGCACGGCCACGTTCGAGGCCCACATGCCCACCTTCTCGGTGCGAATCTCGTCACCGATCGGGCGATCGTTCATGTGCAGCACGGTCTCGCTGCCGGAGCCGGAGAGGGCGAAGCGCAGGCCTTTGAGCTTTTGTTCGATTTCCTCGGCGGGCAGTTTCCAGCCGTTTTCACCCAGAAACAATGCTGTTGCGCGAAACATGGCGCCGGTGTCCAGATAGGCGATATCCAGTTTCGCTGCCAGCAGTTTGGCCATGGTGGATTTGCCGACCCCGGCGGGGCCGTCGATGGTCACGATTCGGTTAGGCGCCATCGATGATCTCCCGCATGGTCCTGATGAAGATTTCGTTTTCCTTTTCCGTTCCCATGTTCACGCGGATGTAGCGGCCGAAGCCGAAGCTGGCCAGCGGGCGTACGATGATGCCGCGCCGCAGCAGCTCACGGAACAGGCGCTGGGCCGAAGTGGGCGGCAGAAACATCAGGAAGTTGGCCTGACTCGGCAGCACCTCGCAGCCAAGTTTCTCCAGCTCCGCGCGAACGTAATCACGACCGGACATGACCGTGGCGAGGGTGGCGTTGTAGAAATCCTCATCTTCCAAAGCGGTGATGGCCGCTTCCTCGGCCAGCAGGTTCACCGTGAAGGGAATGCGCGCCCGACGCAGGTATTCGGCAATCTTTTCGGGCATGACGCCGTATCCAACGCGCAGCCCGGCCAGACCGTAGGCCTTGGAGAAGGTCCGCAGCACGACAAGGTTCTCGAATTTTTCAAAGGCCTGAAGGGGCGTATAGGACTCGGGCGGCCAGACGAAGTCGATATAGGCCTCGTCCACCACGAGCAGGCAGTCCTTGGGCAGCACACCGGCGAGCACGGAGAGTTCCTCCACCCCCGCGGCGAGGCCGGTGGGATTGTCCGGGCTGGTGACGAACACGAAGCGCGTGTTCTCGTCAGCGGCTTCGGCGAGCCTGTCCAGCGGCAGTTCGAAGTTTTCGCCGCGTTTCACCTCGCGGTATTCCACGCCGCAGAGCTTGGCGGTGTGGCGATACATGCTGAAGCAGTTGGAGTAGCACAGGATGTTGTCCCTGCCCGGCACGCAGCGCATGCGGATGAGCATGTCGATGATCTCGTCGGAGCCGTGGCCGGTGACGATGTTGGCTTCCGGCACGCCCAGATGCTTGGCGAGGGCGGTGGTGAGCCGCGGGGTGTGGTTCTGGGGATACCGGAAAGTGCGCGCACCTTCGCGGGCGATGACCTTCTGGACCCTCGGGGACGTGCCGAGGGGGTTCTCGTTGCTGGCGAGCTTGACGACGTTGGCGATGCCGTAGCGCTCCTTGATCTCCTCCACCGAGAGTCCCGGCTTGTAGGGGTCGAATTCGAGGATTTCCGGACGCATGGAGAATTCGCGCATGAACAGGTCTCCTGTGCTTTTCTGAAAAAAAGAACGGCCTTAAGGCCGTTCTTTGTACTGTCTCGCCTGACGGAGGTAAAGGGTTATTCCGGGCGCACCGTCAGCACGGGGCACTTGGCGGTCTTGACCACCTTTTCGGCCACGGAGCCGAAGAGGATGCGGTCGATGCCCTTTCGCCCGTGGGTGCCCATGACGATCATGTCCACATTCTCGTCCTTGGCGGCTTCCAGCACTTCTTCGGCAGGATAACCGGTCACCACGCGCCCTTCGGTTTCAAGGTCGCCGAAGTTGGTGTTGATGAAGTCGTTCATGGTGTCCTCGGCGCCGGTGACGATCTCGCCCACGAAGTTCTCGATGGAACTCGGCGGCACGTGGAATCCGACGTACTGGCTCATGGACGGCGCCACGTACAGGCACAGAATTTTCGCTCCCGAGCACTTGGCCACGGTCTTGGCGTAATCGGCCACGACCGAACTATAATCGGAAAAGTCTACAGCGCAGAGAATCTTCTTGATTTCCGCCATGATGCTACCTCCTGACTTAATATTATGTTCGCACCCCTGCGAACGGGTATTCCAATTACATTTTATGCCAAACATGCCGGGTATGGACAAGGGTTTTGTGATTTCTTACCTTATGAAAGACGAAGAGGAGCAGTAGGAAGAATTTTCCGCGATGGATTTCTCTATAAGTGACTGTTAAAAATGAATAAAAGCGCTTTGTCGCCGAGTTGGCAAACGGTTTGCATCAAAAAGGCAAACCGCAGCGTTGAGGAGTGATACCATGAAGATCCGTCCCGACATGATCGACGGGGTTCGTCAGGACCAGCAGGACAAGACGAACCGGATCAGGAAGCCCGGCACCGATTTCGGGGATATTCTGAACAAGGAGATGCAGGGGCCCGAGCAGGCGCAGAAGTCGCAGGCCACGGCGCCCCCCATCATGAATCCCCTGTTCGGAGTCGGTCAGGCAGCTCCCGTGTCCTCCGTTTCCGCTGTAGACCAGACCGCCGCCAGACAAGTGGACGGACTGGTGGACCAGATGGAGCGCTACGCAGCGACTCTCGGCGACCCGTCCGCCTCCCTGAAGGATGCGTACGGCGAACTGGAGCAGCTCTCGCAAGGCGTGGACCGGATCAGGGAGCAGCTCCCGGACCTGGGCGAAAAAGCACCCGGCCTCAGTGCCGTGGTGGACGAGATGGACGCCCTGGCCGCGACGGAGCAGTTCAAATTCAACCGGGGCGACTACCAGTAGCAGTCGCCCCAGCGGGCGCAGTAAATCCCGGCTCGGCGAAAGCCCGGCCGGGATTGCTCATTTGAGGTTAGAGTCGCCGCACAATGATGCTCAGGCCGTCCGCTCCGAGCCGTTGTTCCAGAAATCGTATCAGCTCCGCGCCGCGTCTCCAGCGCAGCGGCAATGCAGTCTCCGGCCGCGGTGTCATGCCGTGGGCCTCTGCATATTCACGCTCAAGGCGTAGCCGCAGCGCGCCGCCGTAGGACATCCATACGGGCAGCAGGATCAGGTCCGTCAGCCGGTGCAGCCCGGCCCGGAGCAGGCCCGAGTCGAAGCAGGCCATGCCCAGCGCCGCGGCGATTTCGGGAGAGCCGTCCGTTTCGCGCACTTCCACGATCTTCCTGCGATGAAAGATCAGGGCGATGGGAAAGACCAGCAGAAACGCCACGCAAAGCCCCACCCAGAACATGAGCCACGGATCGAACGAGTCGGCCCACAGGGCAAGCAGCAAGGTCCAGAGCGCTCCGGCAATCAGGCTGCGAAGCGCGCACTCGCCTGCGCCGGGACCTCGCAGGCAGTCCACGTTGTCTTCCAGCAGATCGGGCACGGGGTGTTCGTAGAAATGAATCTGTTCGATGGTGGCCGGAACGCGCCGGACGCCGTAGCGTTCATGTTGCCACTGGCAGCAGTGCTCAAGCAGCGCGAGACGTTCGTAGTCGTCCAGACGCGCAGCGTTCATCCGCGGGCTCCCGGACCGTAGGCCGCCAACTCGGTATATAGCGGGCCGTTTGAGCGCAGCGTGCTGCGGAACAGGCAAAAGCGGCGTACCGTGAAGGAGGGCCATTCCACCTTGCGCAACTCCTTGAGCAGCTTGCGCCAGTCGTCGCCTTTCTCCAGCTTGACGCGGCCCAGCGTGAGGTGCGGCAGAAAGGGTCTTCCCTCGGGGAATCCCAGCGGAGCAAGTGCCTCGTTGATGCCTCGGGCCAGTGCGGCGCATTCGGGGCCGCCCGCATTGAGCCCGACCCACAGGACGTTGGGCTTCTTCATGCCCGGAAACACGCCGCCCCCGCCGGGCTGGATCGTGAACGGCTCGAAGGGAACGCCCTTGAGCGCGTCCTTTGCGGCGGTGACCCGGTCCGGTTCCAGCTGGCCGAGAAATTTCAGGGTGAGATGCCAGTTCTCGGGCCGGGCCCATGTCATGCGCGACTTCACTTCCCGTCCAAGGCCCGGCAAAAGCTTTTCCAGCCTCGCCCGGCACTTTTCGGCGACCTCCACGGCCACGAACGCTCGCTGACCGGACACGGCTACCTCAGGATGGCCATGAGGCCGTTGACCGCATGCATGACGGTCTGTTCCTTGACTTCGTCGCGCGAGCCTTCGAACTGGTTGAGCTTGGTGCGCACCACGGTGCCGTTGATGCACCACGCCATCCAGACGGTTCCGACAGGCTTGTCCGGCGTGCCGCCAGTAGGTCCGGCCACTCCGGAAACAGCGACCGAGACATTGGCGCCGATGGCCTTCTGCACGCCCTGCGCCATGATCTTCACAACTTCTTCGCTGACCGCGCCGTGGGCATCCAGTACGTCCTCGGGAACGCCGAGCAGGTCGCGCTTGACCTCGTTGGCATAGGCAACCACGCCGCCCCGAAACCATTGGGAGCTGCCGGAAACATCCGTCAGCGTGCTGGAGAGCAGGCCGCCGGTGCAGGACTCGGCAGTGGCCAGCGTATCGCCTTCAAGGCCGAGCAGTTCGCCCACTTCGGACACGGCCCGTAAAATCAGTGTCTTGTCCATCAAATCCTCCGCGTTTTCCATGCTCTACAAAATGGAGCGCGCTGTTGCAATACGCACGGGGTGCCGATACATTCCCACACATGTTCACGCCGCGTCAGTTATTGAATAAAGCCCTTGCCAACCGCCGGAATCCCTGGAACTGGCTGCTGCACCTGCTCGGGCTCGTTTTTTTTCTTCTGGCGTTGCTGTTCCATTCCTCGACGCTGTTCGGGCTGGCCATCGGCCTTGGCGGCATCGGGCTTCTCAACCTGCACCTTCCGGCCGGGGCGGACAACGCCTTCACCAAACTGGCGCAGGCCGGGCTCGAACTCGAAGATTCCTTTCGCGCCATGCCGCGTGGCTGGCGCAAGTGGTTGATTCTTTCCGGGCTGGTCGTCGGGGCGTTCTTCAGCGTGTGGGCCCTGTGGACGCGTGCGGTGCTGGCTCTGTGCCTGCTGGCCGGGTTCGGCATTCTGGCGCGGGTCGCGGCTCTGAACCGCGCCAAGGGCATCAGGCCCTAACCGACAGCGCAGCCGAAAAAGGCCGGGATCTTTCGACCCCGGCCCCTCCGATGCGGGCTCCGCGACTAGCGGATATTCTCGAAACACAATTCCACGTGCTCTCGCTGCATGGTCTGCGTAGCATAGGCCGCGCCCACGGCCAGCAGCATGGCCACGGGCAGGGCGATCACGTTCGGGTCAACCCACTGCATGAGCCACATGGCCGAGCCCTTGGGTGCCAGCGATGCCAGCGAATCCACGCCGAACAGGGCCTTGCTCAGGCCGATGACCTTGGCCTCCTTGAGGTGCACGAAGAGCAGCCAGAACATGGAGGTGGCGAAACCGCCCACCATGGAGATGACGGCCGCACCTTTGGTCATGCGCTTCCAATAGAGGCCCAGCAGGTAGGCGGGCAGGAACGAGGCTGCACACAGGCCGAAAAAGAAGGCCGTGGCCCGTGCGATGACGGAGGGCGGCAGCACCCATGCCCAGATCAGCGCCGCGAGAACGGTGGCGGCCACGCCGAAGCGGGAGGCGGCCACAGATGCCTCGCGTCCCTTGATGTTCTCCCATATGTCGCGTGAGAGCGAGGTCCCGCCCACATGGTACTGCGAGGAGAGCGTGCTCATGGCCGCGGCGAACATGCCCAGCAGGAAAAGTCCCGCGAACCACGGCGGCATGATCTTCTCAATGTACAGCGGTATGATTTTGTCCATGTTTCCGGCGGCCATGGCGATGGAGATCTTGCCGAACTTTTCCATGAACACGGCGTTGGACAGCGCGCCCACGGTGAAAGCCACGCCGGTCATGATGGGGATGAAGATACCGCCCACCAGCACGGCGCGGTTCAGTTCCCTGTCGCTGTGCACGGTCATGAACCGGACCGCGAGCTGCGGCTGGGCCAGCACGCCGATGCCCACTCCGTAGACGATGGTGGTGTAGATCACCAGCCACAACGGGGTGCCGAAGCGCGCACCCTGCGTCCAGCCTTCCATGCCGCCCAGCTGGAGCTTGGAGGGCATGAGGTGCGCCATGGAGGCCAGCGTGGAGTGGGCCTCGGTCACGCCGCCGAGCATGTAGTAGGTGCCGCCCAGCAGCATCAGCATCATCATTCCCATGATGAGCGCCTGAAACGCATCCGTGTACATGACCGCCTTCAGGCCGCCGGTGATGACGTAGGCCGCCAGCAGCAGGGTCATGAATACCAGCGCGGCTTCATAGGGCACGCCGAGGGAGATTTCCAGAATCCGGGAGATGCCGATGAGCACGGCTGCGGCGTAGATCGGAATGAAAAGAAAGATGATTCCACCCGCGAAGCGCTGGATGAAGCTGGAGCGGTAGCGCCTACCGAGCAGCTCGGGGAAGGTATGGCTGTTCAGGGACAGCCCCATGCGCCGCGTGCGTTTGCCGAAGCCGACCATGGCGATGAACACGCCCACGAAGATGGTCAGGAAGGTCAGCCAGAGCAGCGGAAAGCCGAACAGTCCTGCCGCGCCGCCAAAGCCGACGATGGCGGAGGTGGAGACGAAGGTCGCCCCGTAGGACAGGGCCATGACCCACGGGGACATGCGGCGGCCTGCAAGCATGTAGTCGGTGGGTCGCTGCGTGGTTTTCCACCCCTTGTAGCCGAGGTACATGACCACGGCCAGATAGAGCAGGATGGCGATGACTTTGGAGATCATGCTAATCCTCCTGCTTGCGGGGTTTGGCTTCATACCCCTTGTTGTTCCAGTTTCTGAGTCCGTAGCCCACGCACCAGACGGATGCGGCAAGGCACAGCCAGAGAGCGGCGGCGGGTTCAAAGGTGTCGAATCCCAGCATCGGAGTCTCCTCGTACTTTGAGGGCCTTGGCGGTGCCGGGGGCAAAAAGAAACGGGCCGCCGGCTTGTCGCCTGCGGCCCGTTGTTTGCGTCGTGTTCAGGTCTCTATGCCTGAGTCGCAACCTCCGGTCCGCAGGTGCCGGTAAAGAAAAAAAAGAAAAAGAAACCGAAAAATTCGGGTAGCTGGAAGGTGCTGAACCGGAGACTGCGGGACTCGTTGGTTGCCATTCCTGAGCGATACCCGAACTATACCGGATCGGTCAAGTAGGTTTTTGCCATGATCTGGGATGACCGGGCCATGAGCCTCGGCAGCAGGCCGCCCGAAGCGCGGACGTTGTCGAACGTATCCAGCAGCTCTCGCAGCTTGTCCGGGAAAGGTCCCAGATGACGGCGCATCACTTCGCGAACCGCGCGCTCCGCGGCTTCGTCCCGGTCCTGATCCGGCAGCTGTACGGACGGCAGCCCCTGCGGCATTTCGTTTTTGCGAGCCTGTTGGGCCGCCGCAATCCCTGCGCGCCTGCCGAACACGAGGCACGCGAGCACCATGGCCCCGCCAATACGCTGTGCGCCGTGCATTCCGGTGGCGCATTCCCCGGCAGCGAAAAGATTCGGAACCGTGGTGGCGCCGCGCTCGTCCACGACGGCACCGCCGTTTCCGGCATGGGCCATGGGCGCGGCCTCCACCATGCCTTCATGTGTGCGAACCCTGACGAAGCCGTCATCTTCCGCGCGCTCCAGCAGCCAGCGGTCAATGACGGCATCCTCATGGAACGGAAAAGTCGGGCAGTGCCCGTATCTGGTCGTGAGCAGTTCCGGGGCAAAGTCGGGCTGGTGTTCCTTGCCCTGGTGCAGAATCGTCCGTCCGTTCTTGGTCAGACCGGCTGGATTGATATAGGCACCGTGCCGATCATGCCAGAGGAACTGCATGTATCCCGCGTTGGCAATATCACAGCCCGCGCCATGGAGCAGGGCCAGCGATATTCCCCGGTTTGCCGGACCGCAGACGCGGTGTTCGTAAAGCGGGGCCGAACCGCCGAGGGCCATAACCACGCTCCGGGCTCGGATGGCAACGGGTTTTCCAGCGCCGTTCAGTCCCCACGCTCCGGTGCAGACGCCGTCCTCCACAGTGAGGCCGCGAATGTCGAGGTCCGCGTCGATCATGCCGCCGAGCAGTCGCACCCGGTTCTCCAGCTTGGCGTGCGCCTGCCGGAGCCCGTCGAACACGAAAGAGCGTGGGCATCCACTGCCGCATCCGGCGAACCGTTGCAGCGTGCCCTCCCTGCGTCGGAAATCGAGTGAGGCTGACCAGAGTTCGCGAAATCGTTCGCGTGCCTCCCCGGCCATGATCCGGACCAGTTCGGGACGAACGAAACCGGGATCGGCGAGTTCCAGAACTTCATGGACGAAAGCGTCGCGCTCCTCGTCCGTCAGCGGAACCTGAATGCCCAGCGCATCGTTTCGGTTGGCGAAGGACGACCCCGCAGGGCCGGGACGAAGACAGGCAGAGAGAACGGAAATGTCCGGTGCCGCCTCATGCGCGGCCTGTGCCGCACGAAGTCCCGCAAGCCCTGCGCCGAGCACGAGAACATCAGTCTCGGCGCGGATCATCCAAGAACCGACTTGGCAAGCGTCTCACCAAGCTGGGCACAGCGGCCCATGACGTCCTCGCGCTCGCGAACCTTCCCGGCCTTGAACACCTCAAGGACGGGCAGCTCGCCTACTATCTCGTAGTCGTGCGACTCCAACGGCATACGCATGGCGGGCATGGCGAGGCCGAGGTTCTCTTCCTCCACCTGCTCACCGATGCAGGAAATGACGGCCTTGCGCCCCTGACCTGCCAGACGGCTGGACCACTCGCGCGGGAAGCCGTCTGAGAAATTGTAATAACAGTACATCCGGTCGATGAACGCCTTCATCATGGCCGTGACGTTGTAAGTGTGCACCGGGGTGACCAGGATCAGGCCCTTGGCTTCCTCAATGAGCGGATAGATGAGCTGGAATCCGTCCTTGAGGCCGGTGCAGGCCTTGTCCTTGCGGCAGGCTTCGCAGCCGATGCAGGAGTCGAAGGTATAATCGCGAAGCCGGATCACTTCGGCCTCGGCCCCTGCCTTGCGGGCCTGTTCCGCCATGGCTTCGGCCATGCGGTCACTGTTACCGCCCCGTCTGGGCGTGGCACTCACTGCAAGAATGTCAGGCATGGGTCGCTCCGTGGTTTCTGGTTACATCCGATGCTGACAATACCCTGTCAGCGGCTTTCGCTCAAGCCGGGCGGTGATGGAACAAGAAAAGGCCGGATCGGAAAACTCCGACCCGGCCTTGTATCCGATATGAAAGGGAATGCCCGTCTAGGACATCTTTTTCTTGGCGAACTGAAGCATCTTGGCCGCTTCCTTGAAGTTCGGATTGATGTCCAGCGCACGCTGTGCGGCCTGACCCATCTTTTTCCATTTCTTCCAGTCGTAATAGAGCCTGCCCACGTTGAAGTGCAGGTACTCGTCGTCGGAAGTGATGGCCAGCGCCTTGAGGTAGTATTTCTCGGCGGTCTCGAAGTCGCCCATCTTCCGCAGCACCATGCCGATGCGGTTGTAGAGGAAGATGGCATTGGGATCGTCGCGGAGCGCTTCGTCCAGCAGCTTGAAGGCGTCCTGATACCGTTCGGCCTTCAGGTAGCGGTCGGCGATGTCGGCCTTGAGGTCGGAATCCGAGCCGAATTCCTTCACCAGCTGTTCGAAAATCGCCTGCGCTTTGTCGTACTCTTCCCTGTCGAGGTGGTCCTGACCTTTCTGGAGCTCGTTCTCCTTGCGCTGCTGCATGGCCGCGAGGTCTTCCTTTGCCTCGTCGGTTACCTGCTCCTGAAGCGCCTTGAGCAGCTCGTTCATGGATCCCAGCAGCGCCTTTTCATTGCCCGGCTCGTACGTGATGACCAGCGGGTAGACCTTGCGCAGGTTGGCGTCGGCGTTCAGGGCATAGGTGGCGTCGCGGATCATCTGCTCGAATTCCTGACGCTCACCCTTCATGAGGGATTCCTTGAGCATTCCGAGCACGGCGTCGCGCACGGCCTGGACCGCGGGCATGTACTTGCCCTTTTTCAGCGACGAGCTGACCGAGTGCAGTTTCTTTCTGCTGTTGATGAGCGAATTGGACATGAACGGCTCCAGCCTCTGTTTGACCCCTGCGGGCTATTTGCCCGTCTTTTCGCGCACCAATTCCCGGAAACGGCTGAAGAAGTAACGGCTGTCGTGCGGGCCCGGGGCCGCTTCCGGATGGTACTGGATGGCCAGAATCGGCTTTTCCTTGTGCGCGAATCCCTCAAGCGTGTCGTCATTGAGGTTTTTGTGGGTGGGTTCAAGGAAATCCAGTCCGGCTATATCTACGCAAAAACCGTGGTTTTGGGAAGATATTTCAATTTTTCGCGTAGTCAGGTCCATAACGGGATGGTTGCATCCGTGGTGGCCGAATTTGAGCTTGTAGCTTTTGGCACCCATGGCGAGACCGAGAATCTGATGTCCGAGGCAGATGCCTGCCACGGGATGGTCCTCGGTGAGGTCTCTGGCTGCTTCCACCGCGTTTTCCACGGCGGCGGGGTCGCCGGGGCCGTTGGAAAGGAAGATCGCGTCCGGCTTCAGGTTGCGCACTTCCGCGGCGCGGGCGCTGGAGGGCACCACGAGCAGGTCGAAGCCCTGATCCGCCAGCAGGCGCAGGATGTTGAACTTGATGCCGAAGTCGTAGACCGCAAGGCGCGGGCCGTTGCCCTGCCATTCGGCCTGATCGATGGACTCGAAAAATCTGGGACGTCCGTCCACCCAAGCGAAGGGGCGGTCGGAGGAAACGCCGTCGGCGAGGTTCAGGCCTTCCATGTCCGGCTGGCCCTGTGCACGCCTGACCGCTTCTTCCTCGGAGATGTCCTCGGTGGTGATGTAGCCGCGCATGGCGCCGTTCAGGCGCAGGTGACGCGTCAGGGCGCGGGTGTCGATGTCCTCGATGCCGGTTACGCCGTTCTCGCGCAGGTAGTCCGGCAGGGACTTGGTGGCCCGCCAGTTGCTCGGCGTCTTGCAGCATTCCTTGACGATGAGCCCGGCCGCCTTGACGGACAGGGACTCCACGTCCACGTCGTTTACCCCGTAGTTGCCTATGAGGGGATAGGTCATGCAGACGAGCTGTCCGTTGTAGGACGGGTCGGTGAGAATCTCCTGATACCCGGTCATGCCGGTGTTGAAGATCACTTCGCCGCCGGTTTCGCCTTCGCCGGTGAAGGAGGTCCCGTGAAAAATGGTGCCGTCTTCAAGGGCAAGGATAGCTTTCATCTATTCCCTCTCAAGGATTGCGGTTACTGTCTCAAGGTCTTCAGGCCGGTCCACGCCGTGGCAGGCGTGTGCGGTTTCGGTCACGTGGATGTCGATGCCGTTTTCGAGAAAACGCAACTGCTCCAGCTTTTCCCGCCGTTCCAGCGGGCTCGGCTCAAGCTCGCCGAAGCGCATCAGCGCCTGCATCCTGAAGGCGTAAAGGCCGATGTGCAGGTGGTAGTCCCCGCCGCTTCCGTCGCGGTCGAAGGGAACCTTTGCCCGCGAAAAATACAGTGCGCGTCCGTCCGCCGAGATCACCGCCTTGACGCGGTCCGGACTTTCGGCCTCGTCCGGCGCCATGCGGCTGGCCAGCGTGGTGACCATGGCGCGGCAGCGGCTGAAAGGACGCAGCAGATCGTCGATCATGCCCGGATCGAGACACGGCTCGTCACCCTGAATGTTCACGATCACGGATTCCGGATCGGCCTCGATTTTCCGGGCTGCCTCAAGCACGCGGTCCGTGCCGCTGGCGTGTTCGGAAGAGGTCATGACCACCGGCACCTCGTGCCGTCTCGCCGCCTCGAAAATGCGCTCGTCGTCCGTGGCCAGCGTGACGCTGGTCAGGCCGTCGCACAGCCGGGCCCGGTTCCAGACGTGCCAGAACATCGGTTTCCCGAGAATCTCCGCAAGGGGTTTTCCCGGAAACCGCGACGACTCATAGCGTGCGGGAATTATGGCGTGACATTCGGGAAAGGTGCTCATGGTTCCATCCGCGCGATGCCCGTTTACTCGTTAATGAGGAATTGGGCAAGCCGTTTGCGGACGGCGTCAGCGCCGCCCGTGCGTGATCGAATGTACTCCGCCGCGGCTTTTGCCGTGCCTTCACGGTCCACCGGAGCCGAAATCGCTTCCAGAAGCAACCGTAAAACGTCGTTTTCGTCCTCTGCAACATCAACAAGGCCGGATTCGACGATTTCTCCGCCCACCCAGTGAAAACTGCTCCAGTATGGACCGATCACCGGACGCAGGCCGCAGGTCAGCGGTTCCAGAAAGTTCTGCCCCTTCAGGCGCGGATCGAGGCTGCCGCCCACAAAAACCGCGTCAGCCCGCGAATAGGCAGGAATCAGCTCTCCGAAGGTGTCCCAGAGGATCACCGTTCCCGGCTTCACCGGCCCGGCAATCTCGGAACGGGCGATCCATTCGGCCCCGAGTTCGTCCAGCCGCTCCCGCCAGCGCTCAAGCCGCTCCATGTGACGCGGGAACAACCCGGTCACGGCTTCAGGAGCCCTGCGCCGAAGGCCATCCAGAAGCGTGTCGATGCGCTCTTCCTCCTGTTTGCGCACCGAACCGAGCACCACGAACGGCTCGTCCCGGGGCAAGACGTCAGAGAGCAGATCGCCGTCCGGACAGGATGCGCCTGCACCGACCATACGGTCGAACTTGATGTTCGGCATCACCGAGACCCGCTCATGGCCGAACAGGGTGCCGAAGCGCGAGGCGTCGCGGTCGGAGACCGCCATGACCGCATCCGGCGCAAGGTCGCGGAACAGGCCCGGCCATGTCAGGTACCCGGCGAGACTGCGCGGATTCATCCGCCCGTTGGCAAGCAGCACCGGCACGCCAAGGTTTCGGCATTGCGACAGGAAGCCCGGCCATATCTCGGTCTCCAGCAGCAGGGCCAACTTCGGCCGTACCGCGTGAAGCGCCTTCTCCATTATACCTGGCGCATCGAACGGAAACATCCGCACCTGCACGGAAAGGCCGGCACCGGAGCCGTGCACGTCATCCGCCAGCTTACCGAGAATGTCCCGGCCCTGACGAGTATTGGTGGTACACAGCACGCGAAGCGGTCTGTCTGTCCACGGGCTTTTCATGTCGCAGAGTATTTCCCGTGCCAGATAGGCCTCGCCGGCGCTGGCGGCCTGAATCCAGACGTCCGCACCGGCGGGGACCCCGGCCTGAAGGGTGCGTTCGTCCCACCCGTCGCGAAGGCGACCGTTGGAGCGCAGCACTGGAACCGCGGCCTTCCACAGCAGCGAATAGGCCCTCATGGCGGCCCGGACACTGCGCCGCATCAGCCGCGCTCCCGCATTCCGGTGCGGATCAGCTCGGCAATGAGACCCTCGAAGGTCAGACCGAGCTCGGCGGCCGCCTGCGGCAAGAGGCTCGTGGGCGTCATGCCCGGGAGCGTGTTGACCTCCAGCAGCCACGGCTGCCCGTCGCTCAGGATGAAATCCGCACGGCTGTAACCGGTCAGCCCGAGCGCTTCGTTGGCCACAAGCGTCATGCCCTGAACGGCCTCGGTAATTGCGTCGTCCACGGGTGCGGGGCAGATCTCCTCGGCCCCGTCCGCGTCGTATTTGTTCGCGTAGTCGAAGAATTCGGAGCCCGGCTTGGGCTTGATCATGATCAGCGGCAGTGCGCGCCCGCCCAACATGCCGCAGGTCAACTCCACGCCCGGCATGTACGGCTCGATGATCGCCTCGTCGCACAGGTCGAAAACCGCATTGACCGCAGGCAGAAGCTGCTCCGGTTCGCGCACCAGCCCCATGCCCACACTGGAGCCGCCGCAGTTGGGCTTGACGAACACGGGCAACTCAAGTTCGCACTTCCAGGATTCGTCTGGACGCGACGTTACCAACTGCCAGTCGGGCGTAGGGATTCCTGCGCGACGGAACAGCTGCTTGGAGGCGGCCTTGTTCAGCGCCATGAAGGATTCGGATGCCCCGGCGCCCTGATACGGGCAGCCAACGGCATCGAGCATCGCCTGTACCAGCCCGTCCTCGCCGGGAGAGCCGTGCATGTTGATGAAGGCGAACTCCGCCTCTTCGGCGGCCTCGGTGATGGTGTCGAATTCGAGCGCGGGATCGAGAAAACGAACCGAGTGCCCGAGATTTTCCATTGCGGTGTGTATCTTGCGGGCGCCCGAAAGCGAGACGTCACGCTCGCTGGACCAGCCCCCGGCTATCAAGAGTAAGTTCATTCAGATCAACCTTGAGTTTGGTGGAAAACATGTTCTCAACGGCAACGACCTGATCGTGCATGATATGCATGCGCTGACGGATCAGGGCGGATTTTCCGTAACGGTCGAGCAGGTCCTCGAAACGGTCGTCGATGTCCACCAGACGGTCGTGCGTGACCCGCTTGTCGCCGTAAAGCACGGCAAGTTGCAGGAAATAGCGGCCAAGGTCCAGATCGAAAGGCCAGAAAACGTGATGCGTGACCCCGGAAGCGATATACGGATTGCCCGTCATCTCCGCCGCCCAAGCACCGCCAAGCTGGCTGTGGTTGCCGCCGTGGACGATGCAGTACGTTTTGGCGATGTCGTGCAGAAGGGCCGAGGCGCGAACAGCCTCAACATCCGCCTCCATGCCCACCTCGCGGGCGCGGCGCGCCAGAAACGTCGCCACACCGGCCACCGCCATGCTGTGCTCGCGAATGTTCTCCAGCATGTCCGTACGGTCCCAGATCGCAAAGCACGCCGCATCATCGGGCACCGGCAGTTCTCCGCAGTCGGAACCGGGTGGAACCGGCAGCTCGCGCCCCGGAGGAAAACTGTACTTCTTCTTGACGCCTTTCATCTGCAGAAATCCGTCGCTGTTCGGGTTTGATTCAAGCTATCAGCCGCCGGGCGAAAAATAAAGACTCATTCCGCCACGCACCGACCTGAAGTCCCTTCACCCCATTTTCTGCAAGGAGAAAATGACTGAATTCACCAAATAATCCGAGGCTCCAAATCGCTCAATTCCGTTGGAGTGAGCGGGTTATAGCCATTTTCCTCTTGAAATTTTCCCAACCGGGGTTTACATGGGGAGTCGGCCATGGGACTTTTTCGTTGTCCCCGTGGTTTTGTTTCGAGGTAACAACCTTTAGGAGGAAAAAATGGCTGTTGTCGAATTTCAGGGTAAGACTTTCGAAGTGGACGAAGACGGCTTCCTGCAGCGCTTCGAAGACTGGACCCCCGAATGGGTGGACTACGTCAAGGACACCGAAGGCATCAAGGAACTGACCGAAGACCACCAGAAGGTCATCGACTTCCTGCAGGACTACTACAAGAAGAACGGCATCGCACCGATGGTCCGCATCCTCTCCAAGGTCACCGGCTTCAAGCTGAAGCAGATCTACGAGCTGTTCCCCTCCGGACCCGGCAAGGGAGCCTGCAAAATGGCAGGTCTGCCCAAGCCCACCGGCTGCGTCTAAACCGGACGACAGTACAAGCGGAATTCCAGCGGGAACCGAAAGGTTCCCGCTTTTTTTTGTTCGAAGCACAATGCCTGCGGCGGCTAATTCTCATTGTTCGTTGGGAAGCCTCGTGCTAGATAATTGAGGGTGTAGTGGAAGCTGTTTATCGTTCTGCGGATATTTGAAACAACCAGTGGGATTCGATTTGTGAAGGATAAAATATCCAACAATATGAATTTGGTACGCTCTGAGATGGGGGATGCTGAGTTTCGTCGGTTCAGTGAGATGATCCAGAAGGAACTGGGCATCAAGATGCCGCCGACCAAGAAGGTGCTCTTGCAGTCGCGTTTTCAGAAGCGACTTCGGGCGCTTGGTATGTCCTGTTACAAGGAGTACTGCGACTATCTGTTCAGTGATGCGGGGCGTGAGGCGGAACGTCAGCACATGGTGGACGTGGTCACCACCAACACGACACATTTTTTCAGGGAACCGAAACATTTTGATATTCTGACCAACAGTGTTTTGCCTGACCTGTGGCGGAAAATTGGAACGTCGCGCGAGATACAGGTGTGGAGCGCGGGGTGTTCGAGCGGGGAGGAGCCCTATACGCTGGGCATGGTCCTGAACGAGTTTGCGGAAAAGAATCAGGGATTCAGATTCTCCATTCTGGCGACGGACATCTCTTCGGACATTCTTCGGCGTGCGCAGCAGGCCGTGTATCCGATGGAGAAGGTGGACGAAATTCCCCAGTCCTTTCGCAAGAAATATCTGCTCAAGAGCAAGAATCCGCAGCGTCCGCTCATCAAGGTGGACAAGGTGGTGCGTGACAAGGTTCGTTTTCGTCAATTGAACTTCATGGACAATTTCCGCATGGACCAAAAAATGGACATCATTTTCTGTCGTAACGTGGTCATTTATTTTGATAGACCGACGCAGGAAGTGCTGTTCAACAAGTTCTGCGACCATCTGCGTCCCGAGGCATACCTGTTTATCGGGCATTCGGAGAGTCTTTCCGGAATGCGTCTGCCGTTGAAGCAGATGGCGCCTACCGTGTTTCGTCGTCTTCCCTAATGCATGGCCGCGTTCGCGGTGTTGTAATTCTTTTCTTGCATCCGGGCCGAAAATCGGCTTCCATGTGTGTCTTTCGCTACGGCGAGGACGGACTGGATAATGAAGATTTTGATGCTTGGAGATATAGTCGGCCGCCCGGGAAGGCGCGAGGTCGCAACTCGGGTTCAGGCGCTTCGGCGCGAGCTCGGGGTGGACCTTGTCATAGCCAATGGCGAGAACGCTTCGGGTGGCATTGGCATATCCGCCAAGAGTGCGAAAAGCCTGCTTAATGCCGGGGTCGATGTGCTCACATCCGGCAATCATGTCTGGAAGTTCAGGGATCTTCATTCCTTCATGGGGCGCGAATCGCGTTTCGTGCGTCCTTACAACTACCCAGAGGGCACCCCGGGGAAGGGGCTGACCGTGATCCGTCCGGAAGGTCTGGAGCCGGTGGCTGTGCTGAATCTTCAGGGCAGGACCTTCATGCATCCCATCGACTGTCCGTTCAAGGCGGCGGACAGGGCGTTGGCGGAATTGCCGGAAGACGTGCGCATCGTGGTGTGCGACTTTCATGCTGAGGCCACCGGAGAGAAACAGGCGCTGGCGTGGTATCTGGACGGACGCGTCTCCGTGCTGGTCGGCACGCATACGCATGTGCAGACCGCGGATGCGCGGGTGCTTCCCGGCGGCAGCGGCTACATGACGGACCTCGGGTTCTGCGGCGCGTGGAATTCGTGCCTCGGCATGGACCCTGAGCCGGTGGTCAGCCGTTTCGTGACGGGGATCCCTTCGCGGTTCGTGCCTGCGAAAGGACCGGTCATTTTACAAGGCGCGGTTTTTGACATAGACGATTCCACCGGGCGCACGTGCGAGGTCTCGCTCTGGAGAAAGGAAACATGGTAGCGTAGCTGTCTCGGCTCGCTGCCTCTTTCAATACACATGTATCGGTTCGTGGAGTACCGGCTCCGACGGACGCGGCTGGAGCGGCTGTCAAAGCGGTCGCTCCGAGATGGAAACGCCTGTGCGGGCGTTTTCGCAGACACAGATAAGACAAGAGGAACACATGAACATCTTCGACGAACTCAAGTGGCGCGGGCTGGTCAATCAGGTCTCTGACGAAGAGAAGGTACGCGGGTATCTCTCCGAGCCGGGAAAGGCCATGTATTGCGGCTTCGACCCCACTGCGGAGAGCCTTCACGTGGGCAACCTTGTTCCCCTGCTCTGTCTGGCACGCATGAAAAAGGCAGGTCACAATCCCATCGTCCTCATGGGCGGTGCCACCGGCTTCATCGGCGATCCCAGCGGCAAGGACAAGGAGCGCGACCTCCAGACCGCGGAAGATCTGGAGTATCGCATCAGCAAGATCACCAATCAGGTTCGCCGGTTTTTCGAGCGGGTCTGCGGTGAGCGGCCCGATATCGTGAACAACCACGAATGGACCAAGACCATGAGCGCCATCGACCTGCTGCGCGACGTGGGCAAGTATTTCACCATCAACTGGATGCTGCAGAAGGAATCGGTCAGGGGACGCATTGAGCGCGATGATGTAGGCATCTCCTACACCGAGTTCTCCTACATGATCCTGCAGGGTCACGACTTCTATCATCTTTACAAGAACAAGGACTGCCGGCTTCAGCTCGGCGGCGGCGACCAGTGGGGCAACATCACCGCCGGTTGCGAATACATCCGCCGCAAGACCGCGGCTGAGGGCGAAAGCGCCGAGGCGTTCGCCCTGACCTTCCCGCTCATCACCACCGCTTCCGGGAAGAAGTTCGGCAAGAGCGAAAAGGGCGCCATATACCTGAACCCGGAGATCACCTCGCCGTACGCGTTCTATCAGTTCTGGGTGAACGCGGACGACCGTGACGTTATCAAGTTCCTCAAGTTCTTCACCTTCCTTACTCAGGAAGAGATCGCGGAACTGGAGCGTGCGGTGGAGGAAGAGCCGCACCTGCGCGTGGCCCAGCGCCGTCTGGCCGAGGAGACCACCCGCATGATTCACGGCCAGCGCGAGCTGGAGCGTGTGCAGGCGGCCACCGCTGCGCTGTTCGGCAAGGGCGATATCAAGAGCGTGGACGCGGGGACCCTTCGCAGCGCTCTGGAGTCCGCTCCCCAGCGCATCTACGCGCCGGGCGACGTGCCGGACATCCCGCAGATTCTCGTGGATCTGGAGCTTGCCAAGTCCAAGGGCGAGGCCCGCAAGGCTCTGAAGGCCGGCGGCGTCTACATCAACGGCGAGCGTGCCGCCGAGGATCATGAAGTCACCGAGTCCGACTTCGTGGGCGGCGACCTGATGGTCGTTCGCAAGGGCAAGAAGAATTACGGCATGGTGCTGCGCAGCTAGCTCTGTCGTATCGCGACGCAAATTAAAAGCCCCTGGCCGGAATCTCCGGTCAGGGGCTTTTTCGTGGGACGTCGGAAATATCCCTAATACGCAAGCCTTCCGAGGGACTTGAGGATCAGCGTGAAGCCCATGGCGGCCATGCCCGCCAGTCCCATGCCGCAGGAGAAGCCCGCCAGCAGGACCGGGGCGTACTGGCGCCATTGTTTGCCGTATTTTTTAAGGAAATAGAACCTGCCGAGCATGGCGCCGATGACTTCCAGTATGACGCCGTGCGGAGTGGACTGCCCCAGACCGCGCACCAGTCCGTAGACAAGCAGCACGGGCAGTCCGAGTATGTTCAGGGTCCCGTACAATAGCACGCCTATGCCGAGCCCCGAGAACAGGATGGGTGCGCTCAGGGCCTCGAAGAACAGGGAGTTGCCTTCCAGAGTGGAGGTTTGCATCAGCAGCGTATTGAGCGCCTGAAGGTGCCACAGCTCCTGTGCAAAGGGGTACTGCGGCGACGGAATGGGCGCTAGCTGCCACAGAAACTGGGAGAAGAGCAGCGAGGCGATCATGACCACGGGGAAGACGATGATTTCAGCCTTGATCACGCCGCGCAGGCTGGTTCCCGTCAGCTCGATCTGTCGGAACTGGACCGTAGCCTCGCCGTAGTTGTGAATGGGGATGGGCGCGTACCATATCTCTATGCCGTTGTAGCCAAAGAACTTTGCCCCGGCGATGAAGCTGAATTCGCGCACCATCGGCAGGCTGACGAACTGGCCCGCGATACCTTCCATGCGGGCGGTGATGTAGGAAATGACCGGGGTGTAGACAAAGCCGTAGAGCACGAAGAAAATCCACGGAAAGCTGGGCACCAGCAGCAGGCACATGCCGATGTAGGCCAGCGTGGAGAATACGTAGATGCCGATGGACACCCAGAAATTGATGTCGCCGCGTTCCTTGTGGGGCTTGAACAGGATGGAAAAATCCATCTGTCCGTCCCCGGCCTGCCGCAGCGATTTGACGACATAGTAGATACCGATGGCTGCGATGGCCAGACCGAGACCGATGCCGAAACTCATGTAGAAGTCGAAGTTGTTGGCGAACACGGTTTCGACGGTTTCCATGCCGGGATGCCAGCGGTGCAGGATGCCGTGCTCATGCAGTACCGGGTTGGCGAGGATGGTGACGATCAGGCCGCCGAGGCCGCCGATGACCGCCCAGAAGGGCAGCACCATGCCCACGAAAACGAGGCCGAGGTCGAACTGTAGCCCTGTGGCCACGGCGGGCAGAAAGCCTTCCGTGTACTGGGTCAGCTCGATCCATGGTATGGGAATCAGCCGTATTGGCTGTTCGAAGACGAGACCGGAGACCGCCGGAAGCAGGACGTAGAAGAACCCGAAGACCAGCCCGATGACGCCGCCGATGGAGAAGACCCGCCACTTCCAGCCGGACTTGCGGTCCTCTGTGGATTCGGCCAGCGCCATGGTACCCAGCGCGCCCACGGGCGCCATGGGGAAGGGCAGTTTTTCAACGTCGGAAGTTATCCGGTACAGGCTGTAGCCCAGCCCGAAATGGTCGATGCGCTGCACCAGCTGTGCGCCCACAAGAAGCAGGATCGGCACCAGCCAGTCCCGGTGCAGGAAGGTCCTTTCGAGAAACGACTCCGAGCCGGGGCCGGGGGCCACCCAGTGCGGGATGAACTCGGTCAGCCCGAGCATCCTCGCGGCGTCGGACTGCACAAGGTACTGGTTCCATAACAGCCCTTGAAATGGCGAGGCCAGCGCGGCGCCCGCCATGTAGTAGAGCAGGAAGACTTCCTGCTGTTTCAGGTGCGTGTAGGAACGTTTGGCGATTTCGGCGAAGAGGATGATGGTCACCCAGCGAGCAGCCGGGCCGATGCCCTGCCCGATGACCAGCTGCAGATACATGGACCCCGGCATCATGAGGAATCCGATGAAGACGGCGCCGATGATCGTCTTCCAGTCGAATCCCTCTTCGAACCGCTCCGGCGGTTTCATGAGGTCGCGATATTCGTGCAGTTCCTTGTCGTCGTACATCTGCGGGTCCGGTGTCCGGGCTGTGGGTGATAGAACTTATTCCTAACAGAAGTACAAGGAAATACGCGTCATGGCAATGCATGTGTTGCCATGACGCGTCATCTTCACTTGGATTGTTCAGGGGGCTGCCGCCGCTGCGGTGAATCTTGTGGATCCCGGCAAAGCGCCAACGGGATTCGGGGACGGCTGCCTAACCGTCGATGAAGCCGGTCATGATCTTCACGGCGCGTTCAAGGGACTCGTACTGTGCTTCCTCGGAAGAATTTTCGAGTGCCTCGGTGTGGCACTTGATCAGGTAGCGCTTGAGAATCTGGCCGGTGGCGGATTGCAGCGCGGAGCGTACCGCACGGACCTGCACCAGAATGTCCTGACACTCCTTGCCTTCCTCTATCATGCGCTGGATGCCGCGAACCTGCCCCTCGATGCGTTTCATGCGCGAGAGCACGTTTTTTTTCAGCGCTTCCTGTTCCTCATCTCGTCTTGTGCGTGCGGATTCTTCCATGTACCTGCTCCTCGCGTCGAGCCTTGGGGCCGTTGTCTGACGACGGGAAATGCCGTATCGTCGTTGACCGGAGGGTCTTCATGAACAATTCCTGGACCACGGAAAACGAACGGGTGTTTCTTCTTCATTGCCTCGAACTCTGCTCGGCCGCCTTTCGGGGGCCGGACCGCGAAACCTGCGAAGGAATCGCCGGGCAGGCCGTGCCGGTTCTCGTGCAGAACTGTCCGGCGGCGGCAGGCACCATACTGAAACCCCTCACGGGTATGCAAGCCCTGTTTGCCGAAGGTGCCGAGTCTCTTTGCGACGAGATTGCCTCGGTCCATGTCAGCCTGTTTGTCAATGATGCCGGGGGAACCCCGGTGCCGCCATACGAGTCCTGCCATGTCGGCGAGTCCCGCAAGGTCATGGGCCCGCAGGCCATGGCCATGCGCGAGCGACTCGCCGAGGCCGGTGTGGAGCCGGAGGGCGGCGAACCGCCGGACCACCTGCCCCTTGAAATCGAATACCTCTACCTGCTCCTCGTGCGTTGCTGGGGTGAGGGCGACGAGGCTTCGTGTCCCAAGGCCGCGGCGTTTGCATCCGATGTCATGCTCCCATGGTGCCATAAGTTTCGCGAGGCCATTGCCGAAACCGGGCACGAGGGATTCTTTCTGCTCAGCGCGGACCTGCTTCTGGCCGCGCTGGAAGAGGTTGCCTCGCTTCAATAGCCCGAGGTGACGCTGGAGCGCATGTCCCGGTAGAAGCGGTTTGCGCCGCCGAGGCCGTCCTTGATCAGCATCACCACCCAGCGTCCCTGCTCACCGCGACGCAGCAGGAAGGTTACGGGGAGGGATTGATACCCCGTGCGCTGCAGCACGCTGCCGTCCGGGTCAGTGAAGACCGGGAACGGAATGCCCACTCGCCTGCTGAAGGCGCGGGCGTCGTGCAGACAATCATGCGAAGCGATGCCCACGAATCGCAGCCGTTGCCGCATGGTTGGCTCCGCCTGTACACGGTTCCAGTACTGTTCCACCGCCTTCATTCCTTCCAGACAGGCCGGGCATTCCGAGTTGAAGAACTGCACCAGCAGGTAGTCCGCGCGCACCGCCTCCAGAAAGGCCCGGTCGAGATTCTCCAGCCCAAGATATTCCTGCGCCTCCGCCTCTATGGGCCAGATGGGGCAACCGGGAAAGACGTCGCCCGCCTTGATTGGATCGATCCCTTCCGATTGCAGGGCGGGATGCGCCGCCACCCAGCCGAACCATCCCAGCGGGTAGCGCAGGACGTTGCCGTATCCCATGTTGGCCACTTCGCGGGCGGCGATGGCGCTGCGGATGCACTGGAGGCTGCGGCAGTAGATGACAATGGGGCGGGAGGTGTCGGGGCCGGCGAGGCGTCGGATTCGGTCAAGCTTAGCAGGGGCGGCGTGACGGTCGTCCCCGAGGTCGAATTCCACGTTGACCGCGCCTTCGATGTGTCCTTCCCGAAATTCGTAGTCCGGGCGGACATCCAGCAGGAGGGGCTTGCGTCCGTTTTCGAGAATGCGGGCCAGTTCTGCGGTGTGTAGCGGTCCAGGGTTTTCTGGACACAATTTTGTCCTTAATCACGCCGCGCACTCAGTGAGCACGATCTGCCTTTCGCGGACCTGGCTCGGCGTCTTGTAGCCGTGCCTGCCGATGATCCATTGCCGGTTGTAGGTTTCCTTGAATTTCAGCAGGGCCTTCCTCAACTCTTCGACCGTGTTGAATCGCCTGACCCAAAGCAGATTTTCCTTGAGGATGCGAACGAATCGTTCCGCGATGCCATTGCCTTGGGGCTCACGGACGAATGACGGGGAGCTT
>NZ_AQXE01000005.1 GCF_000375485.1 Desulfovibrio oxyclinae DSM 11498
CCCCCGCCTCCCCTCGAACTCCCCTCCACCCCCTCTTCAAAAACCTTTGCCTTGCGCTTGCGCGCGGTGGACGGAAGACGGTTCGGGTTTTGGAAGACGGGAAGATTTCGAGGGGAAATGCAGGAAAGGGGAAAGAGGGGGAATGGTAGTCGAAAATTGCGACCTTTTATCGGTTGCCTTACACCGCGAGCACGCTGTCCCTCATTCATTCATACCGAAACAACCACACAACCCAAAGCTGTCCCCCTACCCCATTATTCCTTCTGCCAATTACTCCCGACAAACAGTTCACCGACCTCAGCCATCGCGCACCAGCGCAACACAAAGGTCTTTGGGGAGGGGAGAGGGGGAGTCTGAGGGGGAGAGGGGAACCCCTTTCGCGAAAGGGGTTCCCCTCTCCCCCTCAGTCCACACCCACACTCACAAAGGGAAAGCCCTCCCGCTGTACAGCGGGAGGGCTTTCCCTTTGTCTTGTTTGGCAGACAGCCGCGTTAATCGGTGGCAGCTGCGAGGGGCCAGACTTCGTCGACGCGTTCCACGAGTTTGATGGCGATGCGTTGCCTGAGGTCTTCGGGGACGTCGTCGAGGTCCTTGCTGTTCTGTTTGGGGATGAGCACGGTTTTCATGCCTCGGCTCACGGCGGCGAGGATTTTTTCCTTGATGCCGCCGACGGGCAGGACGCGTCCGCGCAGGCTGATTTCGCCGGTCATGGCGGTTTCGGCGTTGACGGATTGGCCGGAGAGCGCGGAGATGAGCGCGGTGACGAGGGTCACGCCGGCAGAGGGGCCGTCTTTTGGGGTGGCTCCTGCGGGCACGTGGATGTGTATATCCAGGTTTTCCGCAAAGTCCGGGTCTATGCCGTATTCGTCGGCCTTGGCGCGCGCTATGGACAGGGCGGCCTGTGCGGATTCCTTCATGACGTCGCCGAGTTTTCCGGTGAGGGTCAGCTTGCCTTTGCCGGGCATGGTGGAGACTTCCACGTGCAGCATCTCTCCGCCCACGGGGGTCCATGCGAGGCCGGTGGCCACGCCGGGGGGCAGGACGGTTTCGCGCTCGTCGTCGAGGAATCTGGGCGGTCCGAGCAGTTTATGCAGGGACTGCGGGGTGACCTTGAAGGGTCCTTTCTCGCCTTCTGCCTTGCGGCGGGCCATCTTGCGGCAGATGGTGCCCACTTCGCGTTCGAGGTTACGGAGTCCGGCCTCGCGGGTGTATTCGCGGGCCACGGCGGCGAGTGTCTTGTCGCCGATCTGGAGTTCCTTGTCTTCGAGGCCGTTGTCCTGCGTCTGGCGCGGGACGATGTAGCGTTTGGCGATGGCGACCTTTTCCTGCTCGGTGTAGCCGGGAATGCGGATGACTTCCATGCGGTCCAGCAGCGGGGCCGGGATGGAGTCGAGCATGTTGGCGGTGCAGATGAACATGACCTTGGACAGGTCGAAGGGCACGTTCAGGTAGTGGTCGGTGAAGGAGTAATTCTGTTCGGGGTCGAGCACTTCGAGCAGCGCGCTGGAGGGGTCGCCGCGGAAGTCTTTTCCGAGCTTGTCTATTTCATCGAGCATGACCACGGGGTTGCGCGTGCCGCACTGCTTCACGGCCTGAATGATGCGGCCGGGCATGGCGCCGATGTAGGTGCGGCGGTGTCCGCGGATCTCGGCTTCGTCGCGCATGCCGCCGAGGCTCATGCGGTGAAACTTGCGGCCGAGGCTGCGTGCGATGGAGCGTCCGAGCGAGGTCTTGCCCACGCCGGGGGGGCCGACGAAGCACAGGATCGGACCTTTCATCTTGGGGTTGAGCTTTCTGACGCTCAGGTATTCGAGGATGCGCTCCTTGACCTTTTCGAGGTCGAAGTGGTCCTCGTCGAGGATGGTCTTGGCTTTCTTGATGTCGAGCCGGTCGCGGGAGACCTTCTTCCACGGCAGCTCGGTCATCCAGTCCAGATAGGTGCGGATGACGGTGGCTTCCGAGGATTCGGCGTGCATGGATTCGAGGCGGCCGAGTTGTTTGTAGGCCTCCTTGAGCACGTCGCGGGGCATTCCGGCCTTTTCGATGGCGCGGCGGAGCTGGTCCATCTCTTCGTCCTGCGAGTCGGTGTCCCCCAGCTCGCGCTTGATGGCCTTCATTTGCTCGCGCAGGAAGAAGTCGCGCTGTGCCTTGTCCATGCCTTCCTTGGCCATGGACTGAATCTTGTTCTGCATGGAGGCGACTTCCACCTCCTTGACCAGCTGCGAGTTGACCTGTTCAAGGCGTTCGAGCGGGTCCTCGCATTCGAGGATGCCCTGTGCGTCGGGCACCTTCATGCGCAGGTTGGAGGCGATGAGGTCCGCGAGGCGTCCCGGCTCCTGAACGTTGTTGAGCACGCTCATGATGTCGGCCGAGGAGATGCCGCGCAGGGAGAGAATCTTTTCGCTCTGTTCGCGGGAGGAGCGCATGAGCGCTTCCTGCTCGGGACTCAGCGTGATTTCTTCGGGCTCAAGAATGGGTTCCACTTCAGCGAGGTGGTACGGATCGTCACTGGTGAACTGTTTGACGCGGGCGCGGGCCAGCCCCTGCACAAGCACCTTGAGACGCCCGTCCGGCATCTTGAGCATGCGCATGATCATGGCCACGGTGCCGGTGCGGTAGAGATCGTCCGGTCCCGGATCGTCCACGGTCTCGTCCTGCTGGGTGAGGATGAGGATGTAGCGGTTTCCGGAAAGGGCCGCGTTCACGGCCTCCACGGATTTCTCCCTGCCCACGAACAGCGGCAGGATCATGTAGTTGAAGACCACGATGTCCCGTACCGGGAGCACGGGCAGCGAGGTCGGAATATTCGGATGACCGGATTCGTTTTCTCCGTCGCCGAACACGGGCTTTCCGGGGCCGGAGGCCAGCGCTTCCAGCAGTTCGGGAAGGCTGGAGGAGCCCGGAAAATCACCGCTGTCGGAGCCGCCTTGCGAGCCGCCCTGCGGGCCGCCGGGCCGGATGGGGGCGCGGGTGGCCCCGGTCGGCTTGCGGCGCACGATGCGGCGCGGCTTGATCGGTGTCTTCTTTTTCTTTTTACTCAAAAGGAACACCCTTCCTTCATTGGTTTTTTCGGAGTTACAACCTAAGAACCCAAAACCATTTGGCAAGGGGTTGCGGTGAAAAAAATCAGCGTACTACGCGAAACGCCCCCTGGTGGGCGTCGGATTCGCGGTACTGTGTCTCCACTTCGGTGACCCGTGCCAGAGGTGGGCCGTCGTGGAGCCTTTCCAGAAATTCGTCCAGTTCGTCGCGGCTGCCGGAGGCCTCAAGCTCGACGTTTCCGTCGCTCATGTTGCGCACCCAGCCCGAAAGCTTCATTTCGGCGGCGAGGTCGCTGGTCCACGCCCGGAACCAGACTCCCTGAACCTTGCCTTTCACCACGGCGTGCATTGTCGGCATGTCAGATCATCCCCTTGTCGCTGAAGCTGAAAAAGTCCGTTTCCGATACGATGACATGATCCGCCACCAGCACGTCAAGGGCCGATGCGGCGCGAATCATCCCGAGGGTCAGCAGCTGATCGTCGTCCGATGGCGTCGGGTCGCCGCCGGGATGATTGTGAACAAGTATCACCGAGCGGGCCTTGTGCCTCAGGGCCAGCGCCATCACTTCCCTCGGATACGCTTCCACCCGGTCCACGGTTCCCGCTCCCACGCGCTCCCACGCGATGACGCGATTGCGTGTGTCCAGCAGTGCCACCCAGAACTCTTCTGTGCGGCAACCGCCGAGCCTCGCCATGGCGGCGCGGGCCACGGCGTCCGGGTCGCCCAGCACTTCCCGCGAGCGCATGCCGTCTTCGGCCACGCGGGCCAGCAGTTCACGCATCAGGTGCCACTGGGCGGTCACGGCGGGGCCTGCGCCCTCGAAGCGTTTCAGGTCTTCTGGCTGGGCCTGCATCACCGCGCCGAGGGAGCCGTATGCCTCCATGAGCGTCTTGGCCAGCGGCTTGGTGTCCCTGCGAGGGAGCACCGAGGCCAGCAGCAACTCCAGTATTTCATAGTCGGCCAAAGCGCGCGGATCGCGGGTCAGCCGCTCCTTCAGCCGCTGCCTGTGTCCGTGGTAGTGCGGTTTGTCCTTGCTCATGATGCTAGCGCGTCGGGCTTCGGGTTCGTATGATTATCATCTCCCGCCGGAACGGGAGCGGAACAGGTCCACGAGGCTGGCAATGAGGATGTCCAGCACTTCCTCCTGACGGCGGAGGCCGGTCTTGACGGAAAATTCGGCGTCCATGGCAAGGTCGATGAGCCGCTTGATCCCGGCCTCGCCCAGCATGTTGCCCTTGGCGGTGAGCTTCTTCTTCACGAAGGGATGCGCCTTGACCGCCTGCTCCTCGCCGTGGGTCAGCATCCACATCTGCCGCGCCTGCGAGGCGAGGTAGCCTATGAGGTTGAACAGCATGCGGTCCTGCGCCCGCTTGAGGTGGTCCTCCAGCACGCGCTTCCAGACATGGGCTTCGGCGCCGGGCTTGCCCAGCGCGTCCATGAGCTCGAAAAACTGCATCTCGCCCGTGGGGGCAACAAGGTCCAGATGCTCGCGTCGAACGGTCCGGTCGTCCATGACGGCCAGTTCGAGCTTGTCCAGTTCCAGACGGACGGCCACGGCATCCTCGGGCAATGCCTGCGCCAACAGGTTCTCCACGCCGGAGTCGAACCGAATCTGATTCTGCGAGGCCCACGAGCGCACGAAGTCGCGCATGCCGTTGCGGTCAAGCCCCGGCGACTGCCAGACCCAGCCGTTCTTGTCGGCGCGCTTGTATATCTCGCGCTTGGCGAGATGCGCGGGGACCGGCGCCTTTTGGGTCTTCCACTCGGATTCGAGGCAGAAGATGGGCCAGACATCGGAGGACGCGCCGGTGATGGCGTTGCCCAGCTTGTCCCACTGGTCCACCTTGAAGTTGTTGGCGCGCCGCACCACGAGCGCCTTTGGCTGCGAGAACAGCCCCTTGATGGTCAGGTCGGTCCAGAAGGCGTCCGGCAGCGGCACCTCGTCGTCGCCCCAGAAGACGCGCTTTTCCCACCCGGACACGCCGGACTGGGCCAGCATATCCTCGATGCGGGACTTGATGAGTTGCGGGTCGGGGCAGACCAGAAAAGAGTAGGCTGGACGTTTCATGGGCATCAGAAGTCGTTGGCCATGCGGTCCGCGAGGCGGCGGATGCCCAGCTCGGTGACCTTTGCGTCGGCCTCGTCCTCTTCCCCGGCCTGGAAGGGCCAGTCCTGAGAAATGGTGCCGGAACGCCAGATCACGCTGCCGTCCACCGAGGAACGGATGATGCCTTCGAACACGAACTTGGCGTCAGACTGAAGGGTTTCTTCATCCTCGCCCGTCACTGAAGCGCGGCGGTAATATTTTTCGATTTCTATGGTGATAAGCGCGTCGGCCCGCTCGCCGGAGGCCCATTCCGCGAGCCCGCGCCGGGTCACCTCGTCGCGCAGAAGGGAGCGCACGCGAGGCTCCAGCCACGAGAGCGGGGCCGGATTCTTCACCTCGGCGATGGCCAGGGTCCGGTACTGTTCGGGCAGCACGCTCTTGCCGCGTGAAAAGCCGTAGCCGCATCCCGCCACGGCGAGCAGGGTCAGCAGAAGCAGTGCGTTTCTGAAAAAGTGCATGGATTCTCCCTGATAATGGCGTTGGCTCCGGTGTAACCCGTATCGCCCGCAGAGTAAACGGAAGTCACGCCCAGTCGCGACGATGCCAGTTCCAGGCCGAGGCCACCACGGAACGAACGTCCTCGAACTGAGGATGCCAGCCCAGCACGCGCCCTGCCTTCTCCGGTGAACTGACCAGCGCGGGGGTGTCTCCGGCACGGCGCGGCGCTTCCTGCACCGGCACGTCCAGTCCGGTGACTTCGCGCACTACTTCGATGATCTCGCGCACGGAAAACCCGTTGCCGTTGCCGAGGTTGAACACGTCCGAGGGACGGCCGTCCGCCAGGTGGTCCAGTGCCCGCACATGCGCGTCGGCCAGGTCGGCAACATGGATGTAGTCGCGCAGGCAGGTGCCGTCCGGAGTGGGGTAGTCCGTTCCGAAAACCTTGATGCAGTCCCGGCGTCCGGCGGCTGCTTCGAGCACCAGCGGGATAAGGTGCGTTTCCGGGCGGTGGCGTTCGCCCACTTCGGCATCCGGGTCCGCGCCCGCGGCATTGAAGTAGCGCAGGGAAACGGAGCGAAGGCCATAGGCCGTGCCGTAATCGGCGAGCACCTGCTCAATGATGCGCTTTGACCATGCATATGGGGAGATGGGGTTCAGCGGATGCTCTTCCGCCAGCCGTTCGGTTTCCGGCTCGCCGTAGACCGAGGCCGAGGAAGAGAACACGATGCGCTCAACGCCGTGTCGGACCATGGCGTCCAGCAGGGTGAAGGTGTGCGAAACATTGTTGCGGTAATAGATGTCCGGCTTTTCCACGGACTCTCCCACGGCGATGAATCCGGCGAAGTGGACCACCTCGTCGATGCCGTGCTTCTCGAAAACCCTGTCGAGAAAGACGGAGTCGGCAAGATCGCCTTCTTCGAAGGCTCCCCAGCGCACGAAATCACGGTGGCCGGTGGAGAGGTTGTCCAGCACCACCACCTTGCGTCCGCGTCGCGCAAGTTCCTTGGCCGTATGTGAGCCGATGTATCCGGCGCCGCCGGTGACGAGAGTAGTCATTTCGTCGCAATATCCCACTCGGCCCGCGGATGCAACTTTCCGGGGGGCATGGAATGCTTGGGATGCCGGGGTGTAGAGATGTCGAGGTCGACATCGCGATTTTTCTGCAATAAGGAGTGTCGAAGATCGACCCATTGGGGAGAAGAACCGTCAAAAAGCAGGAAATATGAAGCGTACCAGTTATTTACGAATTATCTCCGCGTGCCTTGCCGTTTTTGCTCTTGTGGCATGGTACGGATTTCTGAAAAGGCCGTTTCCCTTTTTGGATGTCCATTACGTGACGCAACGCGCCGTTTTTGACGCCCCGCCGTCTCAAGGTGATTCGAATGGCTCGGTATACGCGGTCCCAGACCTTCCAGCACAGGTTCTTGACAAAGGCCGCGCCCTGCTGTCCAAGACAATTGGAAAAAGCTCACCCCCTCCTGAGGAATTGCTCAAAGCATTGGTATTCACGACACGAGAAGTAATGAACCAGACGGCAGGCGATACATGCCGTGCCCCTCACGAGGTTTTCGAAAGGTCACCTGATTTCCAAAGAATTTGCTCAGAGTACGCCAAGGTGTTCTGCGTGCTGTCACAGGCCAATGGCTATACAGCGCGTGCCATCTGGACGCAGGGGCACACCACCGCCGAAATCCATCTGCCGGGTGAAGGTTGGGTTCATGCTGATCCATACGGTAACATCGGTTTTCGAGATAAAAATGGAAACCTGTTGGGATTGCTTGAGTACCGCGCGTCACCTGAATCAGCTTCCTTGTTGCGGCTTGACAGTCACCCTGGACATAGGGGCCAGCCAGATTTCGTGGATTCTTTTGAGTCGGTCAGACATCTTTATGAATCCAATGAGTTATATCTGGTGCTTTTTGGGGGCAGTCTCTTTGGGTATCCTTCCAGTCACCGAGACCCCGTACGCATATTCCAGAGCGTGTTCAATGCGCGCGATCTCGGTGAGGGGATGCAGTTCCTTGGGGAGGGCGGCTCGCTGCCCATGGTCGGCAATTTCGGGCTGGATGCGGTCCGTCGCATTCCCCACCTGTAGTCCTTCTGCCTATACCAGAAACTTCCCTGTTACCGAATCCGGGTTGGCGATGATTTCCTCGGGGCTGCCGGAGGCCACGATGCGGCCGCCGTGTTCGCCGCCGCCGGGGCCGAGGTCCAGCACGTGGTCCGCGCTCATGATCACATCCGTGTTGTGCTCGATGACAATGACGGTCGCGCCCTTGTCCACCAGCTGGTGCAGCACCTTGATGAGCTTGCCCACCTCATGCATGTGCAGGCCGGTGGTAGGCTCGTCAAGAATGTACAGCGCGCCCGGCAGGCGTCGTTTGCCCAGCTCGCGGCTGATCTTGATGCGCTGGGCCTCGCCGCCGGAGAGCGTGGTGGCGGGCTGGCCGAGGTGCAGGTATTCCAGTCCCACCTGCTCCAGCACCGACAGCCGCCGCTTGAGCGCGGGATGGTTCTCGAAGAACGCCGAGGCCTGCCGCACGGTCATGTCCAGCACGTCCGCGATGTTCTTCTCCCGGTAGGTGACCTCCAGCGTCTGGGCGTTGTAGCGGCGTCCCTTGCAAGTGTCGCAGGTCACGTACACATCCGGCAGGAAGTGCATCTCGATCTTGAGCTGTCCGTCCCCGCGGCATTTCTCGCAGCGGCCGCCCTTGACGTTGAAACTGAAGCGACCAGGCTGGTAGCCGCGCTTTCTGGCTTCCTTGGAGCCCGCGAAAATCTTGCGGATTTCGTCGAATATCTTGGTGTAGGTGGCCGGGTTGGACCGTGGCGTGCGGCCGATGGGCGTCTGGTCGATGGCGATGACCTTCTCCACCTGATCCAGCCCCTCAATGCCGCCGATGCGGCCTGGATTGTCCGCCCGATGCCCCTGATGCAGCTGCAGATGCTTGTAGAGCGAATCCACCACCAGCGAACTCTTGCCGGAACCGGAAACTCCGGTGACGCAGGTGAGGGCTCCCAGCGGAATATCGACGTCCAGATCCTTGAGGTTGTTGGTGGAAACCTTCTTGAGCCGGATGTTGCCGTTGGGCTTGCGGCGTTCGGTGGGCACCTCGATGCGCAGGTCGCCGCGCAGGTATTTGCCCGTGAGCGAATCCGACTTCAACAGCCGTTCCGTATTGCCCTGATAGACGATCTCGCCACCGAGCATCCCGGAGCCGGGACCGAGTTCGATGACGTGGTCCGCGTGTCGGATGGTAGGCTCGTCGTGCTCAACCACCAGCACGGTGTTGCCGCGCTCCTGCAGCGAGCGAAGCGTGTTCAGTAAACGCTCGTTGTCGCGCGGGTGCAGGCCGATACTCGGCTCGTCCAGAACGTAAGTCACGCCCACCAGACCGGAGCCGAGCTGCGACGCCAGCCGGATGCGCTGCGCCTCGCCGCCCGAAAGGGTGGACATGTTGCGGCCGAGATTGATGTAGTCCAGCCCCACGTTGACCATGAAGCCAAGGCGGTGTGTCAGCTCTTTCATGAGCGGTTCCGCGATAAGGGTGTCATGGCCTTCGAATTCAAGCGATTCCAGCCACTCCAGCGCACGGCGGATGCTCATGCTCACGAATTCGAAAATGTTGACCTCGCCCACGCGCACGGCCAGCGCCTCGGGCTTGAGACGCGCGCCCTCGCACGCGGGACACGGGCGCGTCTGCCGGAAGCTCGCCAGCCAGTGGTCCCATGCGTCGGCCTGACGGTAACCGAATTCCAGAATCGGAATGACGCCCTGCCAGCCGGTCTTCTCGCTGCCATGGAACAGCGCGTTCCAAGCCTCGTCCGAGAAGTCGGCAAGCGGGGTTTCCGGCGTGAAGCCGTAAGTCTTGCCCAGCTTCTTGAGTGCGGGTCCGTATTGCTTCTGCCGATACGGGGACTTCCACGGAATCACGCCACCTTCGGAAAGCGAAAGTCCTTTGTTGGGTGCCACAAGATCCGGTTCGAAATACTCCATGGAGCCGATGCCGTTGCAGGTCCTGCATGCGCCCTGAGGGCTGTTGAAGGAGAAAAGCTGCGGGGTCAGGCGCGGAAGCGAGATGCGGCATTCCGGGCACGTGGAAAGCGTGGACATGGGAATCTCCTCCCCGCCGCGCTCACCGCCCACGATGGCGATGGTCAGCCGTTCCTCGCCCTGTTTCAGGGCCAGCTCCACCGAGTCAGCCAGACGCTTCTTGATGCCGTCCTTGATGACCAGACGGTCCACCACCAGCTCCACCGTGTGCCGCTTGTTCTTCTCAAGCTCCGGCACGTCGTCGAGGGTATGCACGGTGCCGTCCACGCGCACGCGCACGAATCCTTCCTTGCGCAGCTTGTCGAACAGGTCCTTGTGGGTGCCCTTCTGATGCTCGGCCATGGGAGCCAGGAGCATGAATTTGGTGCCTTCGTCGAGGTCAAGGATGGTGTCCACGATCTGGTCCGTGGTCTGGGCCTCGATGGGCCGTCCGCATTCCGGGCAGTGGAATTTGCCAAGCCGCGCGAAGAAAACTCGCAGAAAATCGTATATCTCGGTGACGGTGCCCACGGTGGAGCGGGGGTTCCGGCTGGTGGTCTGTTGTTCCAGCGAGATGGCCGGGGACAGGCCTTCCACCTTTTCCACCAGCGGCTTGTCCATCTGCGGCAGGAACTGTCTCGCGTACGCCGAGAGCGACTCCACGTACCGTCGCTGCCCTTCGGCATAGACGATGTCGAACGCCAAGGTCGATTTGCCGGACCCCGAGGGGCCGCAGACCACCACGAGCTTCTCGCGGGGGATGTCGAGGGTCAAGTCCTTGAGATTATGATGCTTCGCGCCTTCAATATATATGCTTTCGCGTCTGGGATCGGTGTTCATCAGGGCATGATAAGCATTCCTGAGAGAGTGGCAAGGAAGGATTCCGCATGAGTGGCTGAAAGTCGTTCGCTAGCCCTTCATCATCTGCTCCAGCCACAGCCGTGCCTCATCCGTGTCTTCCTCAGGCGCCCATGGTGCGAATTCCTTGTCCGAAGCCTTGGTGTACGGCCCCGGCTTGACCTCGAATGCCACCGTATCCGGTTCAAGGACGATCCAAGAATGCCAGACACCCGGTTCGATGTCGCCGCCAAAGACCTCGGAGCCGGCCCGTACCTCGAACGACTCGGTCACCTTGCCCAAACCATCAAAGACAAGCTGCCGTAACGCACCGGCAATCAGCATGAAACTTTCCGGTTTCGGCGGATCGACATGCCGGTGGGGGCGGATGTACGTCCCCGGCTGCATGCAGTTCAGCATGCGATGCAGCGAAGCATCCGGACCCTTGTGAAGCGGCTGGATGATGCGGCCGCGAGGGCTGCGGCGGGACATTTCCACGGCATAACGCATCAACTCCCCGTCAATGCGAGTCATTTGCCCTTCAGGGGCCGGTAGGGCCAACGGAAAATCCTTTTCGGTCATACTCATCCCATCCTTTTTGCCTGGCACAGGTACTTCATGTAAGCTTTGGAACTGATATGGGTAGTTCTCAGATTTAGTTATGGCGAGAAGAATGTCTAGGTTGTTGGCTTAAGCAGGCTCGTTTGATGGAGCAATTACATTGCTGGGACAATGGCTGGGATTGCATGAGAGCCTGTGCGCGAGTGTTAAAACAGCTCGGACCTTAGATTTATTTAGCGGGTCGGCACTATATAATCAGTCTTCGTCAAACATGAAGAAAAATTTCCTGGAGACAGTGAACGGCTAGGCTTAGAACGAAGGTGTTGCTTACACGGACAGCCTGCTTTTATTAAGGCGCTTTATGTGGACGAAGTCCCTATTCTTATAGTGTTATAATAGATGTTTAAGTTTTTTTGAGAATGTGATTAGAAGCAGGTAAGGGATACACAATAGTATGGGTATCAACCATTTTAACGAGTAAAATACCGGCTCCAACTGTGAACGTCTGGGTTGATAGTCGCGACTGCCTCTGGGACAAAGAGTGTAGCTGTCTTGGTAAATACTGCGTAAAACGCGAGACGCTTTTTGAGTATAAAAGTCAGCTATAATTTTAGGTTTTTTCTGTATTTCAGCAATTGAATAGGGAATCACGACACCGTAGTCGGGGTCAAGGACCATGCCTGCACCTTCGTCAAGGCCGACAACAACATGCCCGTTCAGGCCGATGATGGCTGGACTCATCCCTTTGTCCCGAAGTATTGCGCTCAATAAAATTGCATGTTGTGAACATAACCCCAATCCTCTCTCCACGATTTTATCTTTGCGGAAAAATTCATATAGTTGATATTGAGGGTAGATTTTTGCGAATAAAAAGATCAGCCAGTTCTCCCAAATTGGGAGACTGATGTTGGTTTTTTCAGGGTGTGTCGTGTCCCAAAAGTGCTTGATTCCGATGTGAACCAAGAACGTCATGCGGCGAGCCCAGTTGAGATCGCTTTCTCCAGTAAGAATTCTGGTTTCTTTAAAGAATTCTTCTTTGGTTATTGGGATCTGAAGCTCAGTAGGCCTCAATGACTGAGACAGCCCGTAGATGTTTACTATAATAAGGAACGCCCCCAGCACGAAGAGAAAGAAGGCGAGCCGTCGCCCGACACTTTTTTTTAAATCTACCAAGTAAATATACCTATAAAGAAAGGAGATGGTGTTCGTTTGAATCCTGCAGATAATAACAATAGTTGCGACAGCCTTGTTCACATGGTGACGTATTAACGGTCAAATGCTATCCGAAAAAGCTTCGATTATTAAAGTGATAATTGGTAGTGGAAAATGGTCGCTTGTTTCTCTGTATGCAAAACACCTACTGGTTCTCGCGAGCATGCCTGCCAAAGACCCATGCTTAAAGAAAATTCTGTGCTAGTTGTCATAAAAGTCAATAAATCCTGCTGTAAAAGATGTCTAAAACACGTTTTTAGAAAACATTCTTGAGGCAGGGCGATATATAGGGTGTTTGGCGTCGGGGTTCAATGTCGGATTGCTCGGTATGAGATTGTTTTCTGCGGCGCAGAAAAAAAGAAGGCAAAAACTGCGCTGCTTGAGGTGAGCCGCCGTTCTCGGCGAGTGGCTCTATGACGCGGTCACTGCTCCGGGTAAAACATCTGTGACTACAGCCCCCCACGACCTGCGTGACCGATTAAAGGAGCCTCTATGCCTCGATCGGCATTGCTGCGGCACTTAGTCGGCGGGAGTGTATGCTTTGTTGGAGGTCCGAAGGGAAATGTACGAACTGGGAAAGTCCTGTTTAGCTGAGCTCTGCTAACGGAGTTCGTCAGCCAAGACCCATAGAATCCTAAATCCCCGTCAGCGGGGTTGCAGCTGGTACGCGGATTATGCGGTCGCATGAATCCAACAGCTGCAACCCCGCTGACAACTCAGGGATTCCAAAGGGGGCCCGCCCTATGGCGGGGTGCAGGGGCAGCGCCCCTGCCGCCGGAGGATCTCTTTACGCCTGTGCTTTTTCCCAGAAGTCCGGCCAGGCTTCGAGGAGTTTGGTGATGGCTTCGCCTCGGTGTGAGCGGGAGTGTTTTTGTTCCGGGGTGAGTTCTGCTGCATGCAGTCCGGATTCGGGGTCGATGAAGATGACGTCGTAGCCGAAGCCGCCTGAGCCTTTGTACTCGTGGGCTATGTGGCCTTCGTAGGAGCCGTCGGTGGTGGTTTCGGCTCCGTTGGGGGCTACGGCTGCCATAACGCAGCGGTAGCGGGCGGTGCGTTTTTCGTCGGGGACGTCTTTGAGCTCGGCAAGGAGTTTTTCGTTGTTGGCGTGGTCGTCGCATTCTGGACCGGCAAAGCGAGCGGAGTAGACGCCGGGGGCACCGTTCAGGGCGTCTACTTCTATGCCGGAGTCGTCGGCTACTGCGACAAGACCGGTGGCTTTTGCCACTTCGCGGGCCTTGATGAGCGCGTTTTCCAGGAATGTATCTCCGGTTTCGGGGATTTCGCCGATTTCGGGAAACTCGTCGAGACTGCGTACGGTGAGACCGAAGAGTTGCAGCAGGATGTTGAATTCGCGGATTTTGCCTTTGTTACGCGTGGCGAGAACGATTGCGTCCATGATGTCGGCTTCCTTGATTGCTTCGTTTCAGGGGAGCCCTACATACTAGGAGGCGTCTTCTTGCGCAACTGGGCGGACGGCGGCGACCGGGGGCAGATTGAGAGTCACGGTGGTGCCGACCCCTTCATGGCTGACGAGTTCCACTTCGCCGCCCAGTTCGTCCATGATCTTCCGGATCATGGCCAGGCCGAGGCCGGAGCCTTTGCCCTTGGTGCTGTAAAAGGGGCTGAAAAGCTTGTCGCGTTTGTCCGGGGGAATGCCGATGCCGGTGTCACTGACGGTCAGGCGGACAAAACCGTCGTTCATGCCTGTTTCGATGCGCAGTTCGCCGCCTTCCGGCATGGCTTCCACCGAGTTTTTGACGAGGTTGATGAGGCTTTGGCGAATCTGATCCTCGTTGGCTTTCACCTTGGCCACGTTCGGGTGCAGATCGAGTATGAGCCGGATGTTTTTTTCATCAAAGCCGATTCCCATGACATTCATGGTGTTGTGTACGGCGTCGTTGAGGTTCATTTCTCTGGCGTCCGCATCGGTGGGACGCGTGAAATTCATGATGCTCTTGAGAATCTTGTCGAGCCGTTTGGATTCTTCGAGGATGATCTGGATTTTCTCGGTGGTCTTTTCGTCCAATCCTTCCGAGCGCATCAGGGAGTTGGCGAAGCCGGAAATGGAAAAGAGCGGGTTCCTGATCTCGTGCGCGATGTAGGTGGAGAGTTCGCCGATGGAAGCAAGTTTTTCCGACTGTTGCAGCCGCTGTTCAAGATGGGTGCGACGCGTGATGTCGCGGCGCATGGCCACGATGTGCGTCACCTGTCCTTCTTCGCTGGAGATGGGATATGTATATATCCTGTGATAATGGGCGCGCCCTTCGTGGTCCACGCTGGTGGCGGTGGACTCGGAAGATTGGCCGGTCTTTATGGTCTTTTCCAGCGCCTTTGCCTCATCGGGACCGAAGACCCTTTCCACCGTGCCGCCGACGATGGCTCGTTTCGGACTGCCCAGCCGGTCAGCAACGGTCTTGTTGCAGCCGAGGATGGTACCTTCCAGATCAAGAAAGAGTATTTCCTCATCGAGCTGGTCGATGATGGTCTTGAGCATGGTCTGGGTGTGCATGAGGTCGAGCTTGCAGGCCACCCATATTTTGTCTGAGGTGAGCAGGCGGATGAAAAAATTGGCACAGTCCCGTTCGACCAACGTGACATGGGCCGGGAGATTGGTGCGAAGCTCGGACTGCAGCGTCTGCCGCCCGGTGGCCTCAATGACCATGTTGATTTCGGGGTGGTCCTCCAGCATGCCCTGCCACGTCTTGTGCAAAGGAATGCCGTGAGCCTGCTCGTAGATGCCCGGCAGCGCGTTCTGGCCCGGCAGCGCGGCTGCCACGATGCCAATTTCGCGCAGCACCGCGTCGTTGGCCTGGTCTCGGAACATTTCCCAGAAAGCCAGAAGGGCCGGGATGTCTCCGATGACGCCTATGGAGTATTGTTTGTCCGCAGAGAGATCTTTGGTTATTGTATCGTCCAGCATCGGCACCCGCCTGTTTGACAGAATTCTGGTATTCATTCTACACGGCGTATCCGAAAGCGCAATGCTTAACTGAACCCCCTGTCGCAACTCGCGATCCACCGGAGGAAACATGAGCGAACCCGTTCGCGTCCATACCGTCAGCCTTGGCTGTCCCAAGAACCTCGTCGATACCGAACGGCTGCTCGGCGCTCTCGGCGGAGCCATGACTCCCGTTGACGAACCGAAGGAGGCCGACCTCGTTCTGGTCAACACCTGCGGTTTCATCCAGCCTGCCATCGAAGAGTCGGTGGAGACAATACTTGATCTGGTGGAGGAAGTGCGCGAGGCGCGCGAGTCCGGCAAGCGCCAGCCGGTCATGGTCGTCGCGGGCTGTCTCGTGAGCCGCTTTCGCGACGCGCTGCGCAACGAGATGCCCGAGGTCTCGCTGTGGCTCTCCACGGATGAGCTTGACTGCTGGTCCGACATGATCCGGGACGCGCTGGGGGCCGAAACCGACAAGACCATGCCGCGCAGGGTGTCCACTGCGCCCTCATTCGCGTATCTCAAGGTCGGGGAAGGGTGTTCGCACAACTGCCGGTTCTGCACCATCCCGTCCATCCGCGGTCCGCAGCACAGCTTTCCGCTCGAAACGCTGGCCGCAGAGGCCCGCCTGCTTGTAACCTCCGGCGTGCCGGAGCTGGTGGTGGTCGGGCAGGACTCCACGGCCTACGGTTCGGACCTGGGAATCAAGGACGGCTTTCGCAAGCTGATGGACGAACTGCTCATCATTGAAGGGCTGCACTGGCTGCGCGTCATGTACCTGTACCCGGCGGGACTTTCGGAATCCAACCTGAAATATCTTGCCACAATGGGCCGTCCGTTCGTGCCGTATTTCGACATACCCCTTCAGCACGCACACCCGGACATCCTCAAGAACATGGGCCGCCCTTTCTCGCGCGATCCGCAGAAAGTGCTGGAGCGCGTGAAGCGATTCTTCCCGGAGGCTGCCATCCGCACAACGTTCATCGTGGGGTTTCCGGGCGAGACCGAGGAGCATTTTCATTATCTCATGGATTTTGTCCGGGAACACCGGCTGCATCACGTGGGTGTGTTCCCGTACTGGCCCGAGGAGGGCACTCCGGCGGCCGAGCTGCCGGATCAGGTGCCGGACGACGTCAAGGAAGCCCGTCGCGATGCGCTCATGGCGCTTCAGGCGGAGATATCCGCCGAGCTGATGGAAGAGTATGTGGGGCAGGAGATCGAGATACTCGTGGAACGCCCGTCCCCTGAATGGCCCGGGCTGTATGAAGGTCGCGCATGGTTTCAGGCCCCGGAAGTTGACGGCAAGACGTACATCAGCGTTCCCGAAGGCACCGAGCTCACCCCCGGCACCTTCGTCACCGCCGAAGTGGAAAGCGCTTCCACGTACGACCTTTCCGTACTGCTGTAATAGCCGCCATCCTTTTCAGATGACTTCAAGCCCCCGTCCATGCGGGGGCTTTTTCATACCCGGGCCGTGCCCGCAAGAGTACTGCGAAGATCTGTCTCCGGAAGAAGCACAATCCCGCTTTATTCCCGAAATGAATTGCCGTATCCTCCCGTGACGCAAAAAACACTAGGAAGGAGAAACTATGCAGCTGGTTTCCGGACAAATAGGCGAATACATGGACAAGGCGTCATGGATTCGCAAGATGTTTGAAAAAGGTGCCGAACTCAAGGCCGAGTTCGGTGCGGACAATGTTTGCGATTTCAGCCTCGGCAACCCCGACCTGCCGCCGCCGCCGAGTGTGGGACAGGGACTGGCGGAAATGGCCGAGCAGGCCGACAAGCCTTTCGCCTTCGGCTACATGCCGAATTTCGGGTATCCCGATGTGCGCGAATCCCTGGCGGAGCACGTCTCGCGCGAGCAGGGAACTGACGTTCCGGCAGAAAATCTTATTATCACCTGCGGTGCAGCCGGAGCGATCAATGCTTTTCTGCGCACCGTCATTGATTCCGGCGAAGAAGTGGTCGTGCCTGCGCCCTTCTTTGTCGAGTACGGCTTCTACTGTGAAAACCATGGCGGCGTGCTCAAGCCGGTCCCGGCCAAGCCCCTGACCTTCGAGCTCGACATCGAAGCTATCGACAAGGCCATCACACCCAAGACCCGCGCCGTGCTCATCAACTCCCCCAACAATCCCAGCGGCGCCGTCTATTCCGAAGAGAGCCTCAAAGAACTGGCTGCCGTGCTCGAAAAGCATAACGAGGGTCGCAACCGTCCCATCTTTCTGCTTTCCGACGAGCCGTACCGTTTTCTGGCATACGACGACACCGAGGTCCCGAGCCTGTTGCCGCTCTACCCGTACACCGTTGTCTGCTCCTCGTTCTCCAAGAATCTGAGCCTCGCGGGCGCCCGCATCGGCTACGCGTTGGTGAACCCCGCCATGCCCGATTCCGAAGCACTGCTGGCCGGGCTGGTCATGTCCAACCGCATCCTCGGCTTCGTGAACGCACCGGCTATAGGACAGCGCCTTCTGCACCGCTCCCTCGGCTCCGGCGTGGACATCTCCGTCTACGACGAGCGCCGCAAGGCCATGGCCGAAGTGCTGGACAACGCTGGCCTGCGCTACACCATGCCCAAAGGCGCGTTCTATTTCTTCCCGGAAGCACCCGGCGGAGACGACGTGGCCTTCACCGAACTGTTGCTCAAGGAGCGCATCCTTGCGGTTCCCGGCAAGGGCTTCGGCTTCCCGGGGTACTTCCGTCTGACATTCTGCGTGGGTGAAGACGTGATCCGTCGCAGCGCCGAAGGCTTCAAGAAAGCCGTGGAAGCGGCGTCGTAAATGGCATAAACGAAAAGTGGAAGCCCGGACGGGCTTCCACTTTATCGCTTCGCAGGGGTTCGCGGCTCCCTCGAAGCTTGCCGTATGCCCACGGAGAGGGTAATGGGCTGCGGCGTGTGTTCAACTGTATTCCTCAGCGAGAACGAGTACACAATACCCACACCTCACGTTTTGATCTATTTGCAATGCGTGAAGTTCGGTTTCAGAAAAACTGATGCCTAAAAAATGCTATTTGGGAAAATATGGAACTGTATCAGCTCAGGACGTTCGTCACCGTGGCCGAAGAGGGCAGCCTGACCAAGGCGGCATCGCGTCTTTACGCCAGCCAGCCCGCAGTCAGCGCGCACATCAAGGCCCTTGAGGACGAGCTCGGCCTAGCCCTGTTCAAGCGCACCCCGCGCGGCATGGTCCTCACCGAGGCGGGAAAGGTCCTGCGCAAGCGTGCAGATCACATATTGCACCAGACGGACATCATGCTGGCCGAAGCCAAGCAGCTTTCCGGGGAGGTCTCCGGAGAACTGAGGGTTGGCCTCAACACCGATTCCGAGTTTCTGCGCATAACCGAACTGCTTGAACTGCTCGCGGAGCGGTATCCGGAGTTGAAGCTCCATCTCGTGCAAAGCTCCACGGAGGGCATTCTGCGGGAAGTCCGCGCCAGAAGGCTCGACGCCGGATTTGTCTTCTACGGCCTGCCGGTCAACGACCTTGCCACCGAGACGTTGGCGAAATCCCGCCTTCAGATTGTTGCTCCCGCCCACTGGAAAGACCGCGTCGAGGGTCAACCCGCAGAAAAGCTGCTCGAACTCCCGTGGGTCTGGCCCGCCACGCATTGCCCGTTCCGCAACATCCTTGCCGAAAACGCGGATCTCTTTCATACGGATCCCGCCAACCGCATTGAAGTCGATTCCGAGGACATCATCCGCCAGCTCGTCGCCGCTGGCAAAGGCCTCTCCATCATGCGCGAAGACGAAGCCCAGTCCGCCGTCAAGGCCGGAAAAGTCATCCTCTGCCTTGAAGACCGCGACTTCACCACCAACATCCTCTTTACCTATCTGAAAAACAGACAGGACGACCCGGCCGTTACCGCACTGGTTCAGGCTGTAAAGGACGTCTGGAAAGATTAGCAGCAACCAACCTCTCGGCCATGTTTTTCGATGGCCACAGCCCCACCTTCAATCCTCCTGAAAGGTCCGCCGCATGCGTACCTACTTGTACCAGTTGCAGGTTTCGGCCTGTCGGCCGACCTTCTTTTTTGCTGGCGCAGAAAAAAGAAGGCAAAAACTGCGCTACTTGAGGCGAGCCGCCGCTCTCGGCGAGTGACTCTATGACGCGGTCACTGCTCCGGGCGAAACGTTTGTGGCTACAAACACCACCCGGATCTGCGTGACCGGTCAAAAGAGCCTCTATGCCTCGATCGGCATTGCTGCGGTACTTGGTTGGCGGGAGTGGATTGTTAGTTGGGAGTTCCGAAGGGAAATGTCTGAACTGGGAAAGCTCTGTTTGGCTGAACTCTGCTAACGAAGCTCGTCAGCCAAGACGCACAGCCCCTAAATCCCCGTCAGCGGGGTGGCAGCTGGGACGCGAATTGTGCGGCCGCATGAACCCGGCAGCTGCAACCCCGCTGACAACCCAGGGATTCCAAAGGGGGCCCGCCCCTTTGGTCCGCCTGAAGGGCCCGCCGGAGGCAAAAAGCGCTCCAGCCCGCCGGAGGCACCCAACCTTATGCGTTCACGTGTTGTTTGAAGGCTTGGACGGTGTTGACCAGCAGTTGTGCGATGGTCATGGGTCCTACGCCGCCGGGCACAGGGGTGATGGCGTGCACTTTGTCTTTGACGGCATCGAAGTCGCAGTCGCCTTTGAGGCCGTCTTCGGTGCGGTTGATGCCTACGTCGATGACGATGGCGCCTTCCTTGACCATGTCTTCGGTGACAAAGCCGGGTCTTCCGAGGGCGGCGACGAGGATGTCGGCATCGCGGCATTCGGCTTTGAGATCTTTGGTGCGGGAGTGTGTGATCACCGGGGTGGCGTTCTTGGCGAGCATCATGAGTGCCTGCGGCTTGCCGACGATATTGGAGCGTCCGATGATGACGCATTTCTTGCCGGAGGGGTCGATGTCGTAGCGTTCGAGCAGGTTCATGACGCCTGCGGGGGTGCAGGAGCGGAAGCCGGGCAGGCCGAGGGTGAGTTTCCCGACGTTGACGGGGTGAAAGCCGTCCACGTCTTTTTCAGGGTCGATGAGTTCGAGGCAGCGTTGGCTGTCGAGCCCTTTGGGCAGGGGCAGTTGCAGCAGGATGCCGTCAACGGTTTCGTCGGTGTTGAGGTCGCTGATGAGTTTTTCGAGTTCCTGCTGGGAGGTATCCGCGGGCAGTTTGTGCGGCACGGAAATGATGCCGGCCTCGGCGCAGGCGCGTTCCTTGTTGCGGACGTATACCTGCGATGCCGGGTCTTCGCCCACGAGGATAACCGCCAGTCCGGGTGCGCGTCCGTGTTTGGGCGCGAGCGCCTCAACCTCTGCCTTGAGTTCGCCGCGGATGGTTTTCGCGGTCTCTTTGCCGTCGAGCAGAATCATGTCTCAAATCCCCTGATTGGATGACTGTAAAAAAGAACGGATGAAGAAAAGGCCGCTTCGCATGAAGCGGCCCTGTTCGTCAAGCTGTGCGGGGATTAGCGGCGTTTCAGGATCGTTTTGTGAACGCGCGGCTTGGGCGGCCCTTCGGTGTAGAAGAGCACCATCATGTCGCCGGGCAGCAGGCTCCCTTCGGCTTCTCCGTCCACGTGTTCCTGCATGATGATTTCATTGTCATCAGTGATGCTGCCGCTAAGTGCTTCGGAATACTTCTTCCCTCCACGAATCCAGTGTTTGGTGCCGGAAAAAAGCGGGCCGTCCTGTGATGTGATTTCGATGTACCCGTCAACGGCCTTGGGGTTTTCGACTTTCTTGCCGTCAAGATACATTTCGATCTGCTGCACGTCCCATGTTCCGACGATGGACTCGGCCGCAAAGGCGCTTGTTGCGGTAAAGGCAACCATACAGACCAACAATGCAATTGCTTTTTTCATACCCTCTCCCTTGTTTCATGCTGCGTCAGCCAATTCATCCTTGGAGCAACTTTGGCATTTCCCGGCTTTCATTGCACTTATTAAATGCCACCCATGGACATTCCATTATCTTGTTCTTCCCGAACACCAGTGCTATCCAAATTCAAAATCGGAAGGACATGATGCGCAGGGCTCTTGAATACACGTGGGTCGTCTTCGGGCTGGCTCTGGCCGTCAACAGTGGGCTGAAGCTGGCTGAATCGCTTCATGTTCCCGTTCATTCAGCGGCGCTGGCCGCCGGGATGCTCTTTACGCTCGCGGGCGTTTTTTCTCTTTTGCGTGTTCGCTTTGCACGGTTGATGCTTTGGGCCTCAGCACTGATTGCCGGCATATACTCCTTTAGCGCCATGCTCATGATCGGCACAGAATTTCCGCTCCCCATGGCGACGCTGGCTGTCCCCGTATTCGTTCTCGCACTCGCCACGGTCGCCAGCCTCAGAACAGGTCGAATCTGATATCATTCAAAGAAAAAGGCCGCCCCGACGGGACGGCCTTTGAATGTCGCAAAACGGCGTTTGCTAGTCTTCTTCGAACCAGCTTTCGCCAAGGATGGGGCCGAAGTAGACGCCGTCCTCTCCCAGCTCTTCCTCGATGCGGATGAGCTGATTGTATTTGGCGAGTCTGTCGGAACGGCAGAGGGAACCGGTCTTGATCTGGCCCGCGTTCACCGCCACCGCGAGGTCCGAAATGAAATGGTCTTCGGTCTCGCCGGAACGGTGGGAAACCACGTTGGTGTAGCTCGCGGTCTTGGCAAGCTCAATGGTGTCGAGCGTCTCCGTCACGGTGCCGATCTGGTTCAGCTTGATCAGGATGGAGTTGCCGCAGCCGCGCACGATGCCTTCGGCCAGAATCTCAGGATTGGTCACGAAGACGTCGTCACCAACAATCTGGATGCTCTCGCCGAGCTTCTCGGTCATCAGCTCCCAGCCCTCCCAGTCTGCCTCGGCCAGTCCGTCCTCAATGGAAACGAGGGGGAACTTGTCGCACAGCTCGGCGTAGTAATCCACCAGTCCGGCCGCATCAAAGTCGCGCCCTTCACCGGTAAAGACATACTTGCCGTTCTTGTAGAACTCGCTCGCCGCCGCGTCGATGGCCAGCGCGATGTCCGCACCCGGCTCGTATCCGGCTGCTTCAATGGCCTTCATGATGTACTGGAAGGCTTCCTCATGGGACTTGAGGTTCGGCGCGAAACCGCCCTCGTCGCCCACGCTGGTGACATGACCGTCGTTCGCCAGCAGCTTCTTCAGCGCATGGAAGGTCTCGGCACCCATGCGAAGCGCCTCGGCAAAGGTTTCGGCTCCCAGCGGCATGATCATGAATTCCTGAATGTCCAGGTTGTTCGGCGCATGCTCACCGCCATTGATGATGTTCATCAAGGGAACCGGAAGCAACTTGGCGTTGACACCACCCAGATACTGATACAGCGGCAGACCCAGCAGATTCGCCGCAGCACGGGCAACAGCCATGGAAACGCCCAGCAGCGCATTCGCGCCCAGACGCTCCTTGTTCTCGGTGCCGTCCAGATCCAGCAGCGCATTGTCCACCGTCACCTGACGCAGCGCGTCCATGCCCATGATGCGCTCGGCAATCTCGCCACGCACGTTCTCCACGGCAGTCTGCACACCCTTGCCGCCGTAACGGTCTTCCTTGTCACGAAGTTCCAGCGCCTCGCGGGTGCCCGTGGATGCACCGGACGGAACCGCAGCACGGCCACGCGCACCAGACTCCAGCACGACCTCCACTTCAACCGTGGGATTACCTCGACTGTCGAGAATTTCCCTTGCCCAGACTCCGGAAATAATGCTCATGGAAGACTCCTTATTCTTGAATGATTAAAGGCTGTTTTGATTACGATGCAGGGAATGTAAACGAAAACGCCTCACTATACAAACACCGAACAGCCCATGAATGTTATTATTTCACGTCAATTGGATAGTAAAGTGGTGCCTCCGGCGGGCTGGGGCGCTTTTTGCCTCCGGCGGGCCTTTCAGGCGGACCAAAGGGGCGGGCCCCCTTTGGAATCCCTGGGTTGTCAGCGGGGTTGCAGCTGCCGGGTTCATGCGGCCGCACAACTCGCGTCCGAGCTGCCACCCCGCTGACGGGGATTTGAGGGCTGTGCGTCTCGGCTGACGAGCTTCGTTAGCAGAGTTCAGCTAAACAGAGTTTTCCCAGTTCAGACATTTCCCTTCGGAACTCCCAACAAACAATCCACTCCCGCCAACCAAGTACCGCAGCAATGCCGATCGAGGCATAGAGGCTCTTTTGACCGGTCACGCAGGTCCGGGTGGTGTTTGTAGCCACAAACGTTTCGCGCGGAGCAGTGACCGCGTCATAGAGCCACTCGCCGAGAGCGGCGGCTCACCTCAAGCAGCGCAGTTTTTGCCTTCTTTTTTCTGCGCCAGCAAAAAAGAAGGTCGGCCAACAGGCCGAAACCTGCAACTGGTGCGAAACAGCAATGCCCCCGGCGGGCCCTTCAGGCGGACCCTTTCAGGGGGACCAAAGGGGCGGGCCCCCTTTGGAATCCCTGAGTTGTCAGCGGAGTTGCAGCTGCCGGGTTCATGCGGCCGCATAATCCGCGTCCCGGCTGCCACCCCGCTGACGGGGATTTGGGATTCTATGGGTCTTGACCTAACAGCTTTGAACTCTCTGGAGCCTACGCTCGCCATAGCCATAAATCGCCGTCAGCCACCCCGCCAAGACGTCTAAGAGCTTCAGCGATCCGAGCGCCCCAGATTCGGCTTGGCAAACCAAAAGATTTTGGAGATTCTTAAGAACCTTTTGCCAAAAAGGTTCTTAAGCCCCCGGAGGGAAATAATATATGATCATCAGACCGGGCGTATCTCCGATATGGTCCGAGCCGTTTCCGGACATGGCGGCTGCTCTGGATGCTGCGTTTGAGCGAGCGGCTTCAGGTGTTCGGATTTTTTTTCGTGCTGACGACGTGGCCGTTCCGTCGGCTGGCTTCAGGCGTATGGTGGAGATATTCAGGACACATGAAGTGCCTTTGGAGATGGCGGTGACGCCCGCGTGGTTGCGTAAGGACCGCGCTTTGGGGCTGATGCGGCTGTGTCCGGAAACGGAGCTGTTCCGGTTCCATCAGCATGGATGGCGGCATGTGAGCCATCAGGTCTCGGGCAAGAAAGGAGAGTTCGGGGCGGATCGAACGGAGGCGGATAAGCGAAAGGATTTGGTTCGGGGGGCTGAGAAACTGTCAGGAGTGCTCGGAAGCCGTTTTGAGCGGCGGTTTACTCCGCCCTGGAATCGATTCGACGCAGTGACGGCCGCTTTGCTTCGCGAATTGGAGTATCTGTGCGTTTCGCGTTCTGAGGGCGAGGAGCGCAAAGTTCCGCTGCCGCAGGGACTGCCCGACCATTTCGTGAATGTGGACCTACATACGCGCAACGAGAGCGATTCGGCGCAGTCGCGCAGAGCGTTGTTCGCAGAGCTGGTCGAGGCGCTGGAGTCCGGGCATTGCGGGGTGATGTTGCATCACCAGCGCATGAACGGGGCCGCGTTCGAGTTTCTGGATGCACTGCTGGCTGCCTTGGTTCGTTCCGGATCGAGGGCGGTTCGTTTTGCGGACATGGATTAGCGGTTTTCTGCAGGCGAAACGCCCCGTCGAGCCTTTGGGTTCGGCGGGGCGTTCCTTTTCGGGGCTGCTGTCGAAGCTGCTCCGTGGGGATGCTTTTTATCAGGCGGCGTCGCGGATGCGTGCGCCGAAGAGTTCCCATGTTTTCAGAAAGGTCTGGTCGAAGGTGCGTTCCTCCATGCTGCCACGGGCCTTGCGCCGCATGTAGGCGAGGCGTTCCGGGGCGTCTACGAGGTGCAGCACGGCGCGAATGAGGGCATCCGGGTCGGCTGCGGGGATGACCAGACCTGTTTCGTCCGGGTCGATGTTCTCGCACGGGCCGCCCTGATCGGTGACGATGCAGGGCAGTCCCGAGGCCTGCGCTTCCAGTACCACGTTGCCGAAGGTGTCGGTGGCGGAAGGGAACACGAAGATGTCCGAGCTGGCGTATGCCTGTGAGAGGGCCTCGCCGTGCAGGGCTCCCGTGAACACGGCAGGGGTGCCGCGCAGGGTGCGTTTCATTTCGTCAAGGTATGGTCCTTCGCCTACCACGGCCAACGACAGGCCGGGGCGCATTTTGGAGAGTCTGCGGAAGGCTTCGGCGAGGGTGTCGAGGCCTTTTTCGCGCGAGACGCGGCCCACGTAGAGCAGTTTTGTCCCTTCGAGCCTGTACTGGGTGAAGAAGCCGTTTCGTTTGGAGGGGTGGAACCGCTCCACGTCCACGCCTCTGGGGTAGGTAGTGATCTTGCCGGGATCGATGCCTCGCTCCACCAGTTCCTGCTTGGTGGCTTCCGAGGGTGCGTAGATGACCTGCATCTGGTTGTAGAACCAGGTCATGAAGCGCCAGCAGCCGTCTTCCATGGCGGTGTCTTCGGTGAAGGCGCGCACGTACTGCGGAAATGCTGTGTGATAGGTGCCGTGGAAGGGGATTTTCAAGATTTTTGATACGGCCAGCCCGGCCAGTCCCACGGGGCCGGGGGTGGCGGCGAGGATGCAGTCGAATTCGCGTTCAAAGCAGTATTCAAGCATTTCGAGCACCGGCGGGTAGCGCAGGGTCAGTTCGGGGTATTCGGGAATCTGGAATTCGCCTACGGGGTCGAAGTTGGCGAGTCCGGGACCGGATTTGTGGGAGCCGCTGGTGACCACGGTCATGCGCTTGCCGTGACGGGAGACGAGTTCCAGCTGGCTTCGGATGGTGCCCGCAACGCCGTTGACCTCGTCGAAGGTGTCGGTGAAGTGGGCGATCCTCAGGGGGCGCTGGAGATCCTGCCGCACGCCGAAGCGTTTCAGTGCCTGATTGCAGAAGCCGCGTTCGCGGCTGAACAGGTCGTAGCCGACGAAATACGGAGCCAGCAGGGCGTAGAGTGAACCTGCGGAGCCGATGGTGTGAAAGATGTCGAAGAGGTTTGCGCCCATGGCGCTGTCGAGGACCTTGTCCGCGAAGTTGCGCAGCACCCGGTTGGCGGAGCCGGAGATGAAACGGGCCACTTCGTTTTCCAGTGTCCGGGGTTCGCCCGCGCATCCCCGGGCCACCTTCATGAGGTCCGGATCGGCGGTGATGATCTGGGCGGCGTTCTTGAGCAGGGAGTCCTGCACGGAGTCCTTGCCGGGGGCGAGGGAGTGCAGGGCGGCGCGTCCGCGTCCCATAAAGCAGCGCAGGCGGTGAAGGATGCCGGTAGGCTCGCTGCTGCGTGCCGGATTCAGACCGTTTTCCGCAAAGCGTATGACCACGTGCTGCTTGGCGGCGTCGGACATGGCGGCCCGGCGTGTGTAAAACTGGTAGGCGATCCCGTAGAGATTGTGGGCCATGGTTCGCGGTGTAGCCGCTTCTCCGGCAGCCTCGCAACGTCCGGCGCAAATGGCGTCCAGCAGGGCCTGCTTGTTCGGTTCGCCGGTGAAGCGGGTATGCATGCGGGCGATGTTGATGGAGCTGTGGTCGTCCGAGCCGCCGACCATGATCTTTTCCCACGGCCGCTCACCCATGGGTTCAATGTCGTGAATGTCGGCTAGGCGTTCCATGTGTCTGGGGGTGAGGGAGTCGAGGATGGCGGAGAGCGATTCATTCTGACGAGCGTCGCGCGATCCGTTGGCCTCCACGGTGCCGAACATCAGCAGGGCCTGTTCGAGGTGTTCCAGCGTCATGCGGTCGTTCACGGCGAAGAGCGGGTGGGCCAGCGCGTGGACAATGCCCTGTTCATGGAGATAAGGCACGAGATCGAAGACGTTTTCGCGCGCTTTCTGTATGTCTTCGTGCTGTGCTTCGGTGATGTCCCAGGCGAGCACGTGGAGTTTGCAGCGGTCTTCGGGGAAGTAGGTGGTAATCTCTTCGCTGATGAAGGTGCCGGGCAGGTGGGCTATTTCGAGTGCGCCGTCGATGGTGTTGTGGTCGGTGATGGTGACGAGATCCATGCCGCGTTTCAGGGCTGTCTCATGGATGAGCTTGGGGTCGGTGAAGCTCTCCGGACAGCCGATCTTTTGCAGAATCCACTGCGAGGGGCGTTTGGAGTGGCGCGAGTGAACGTGCAGGTCTATCCTGCTGATCGTGTCGCCCATGGGGGATTCCTCCGTTTCGGACGTTGTTAGGCGCATGCGGGCAGTCCGGATTCCCTTTCGTGCTGGCAGGTGACGCAGAGGCGAGCGTCGGGACGGGCCGTGAGGCGTGCCTTGCCGATGGGCGCGTCGCATTCGCGGCAGAGGCCGAAATCGGGGGAGTCGATGCGTTCAAGCGCTTTTTCGATGCGGCGGATCTTTTCGATATCGCGCTCTTTCAGGGCCAGAGTCATGGTGTGGGCGGTCAGCTGGGACGCATAGTCCGCGTCGTCCGCAAAGTTTTCCAGAGAAAGGGGCGCATCTTCGCTGTGGAGACTGGTCAGGTTTTCGAGCGCTTCGGTCAGGCGGGCTCGGATCATCCTTTTGTCTGCTTCGTTCATGACGGACCTCCCGTTGGGTTCTGGTGTTATGACTGTCCTTGTCTACGCTTCCTGAAAATGATTGTAGTTGCGGCGGCGTTACGGTTGCGGGGAGCTTTTGTTGAGAAAACCGTATCCGCAAGGCGTTTACCAAAGGCGCAAACCGGAGTAGTCTCTGCGTCCATGAAATGGATATTCATCGCCATAGCGTTTGCGGCGGGCGCGTGCGCCACCGTTCAGGTCGGGGTGAACAACACCCTTCGCGCGGCTCTGGGAGACCCTGTCCCCGCGGCCCTTGTGTCCTTTGTGGTGGGCACGGCGGCGCTTGCGGGCTACGTGGTGCTCACGGGCACGCCCATGCCGCTGGTCAGGGCCGCTTCCTCGGGCCCCGGCTGGATGTGGTTCGGCGGGCTGCTCGGCGCGGTCTTCGTTGCTGCGAGCATTCTCGTGGCCTCCAAGATCGGCGCGGCCGGAGCCATGGTCTGGATCATCGCGGCCCAGCTGATAACTTCGCTGGCGCTTGATCACCTGGGAGTTTTCGGGTTCGACACCCGCGTGGTCAGCCCGCCCCGAATCGTGGGCGCGGTGCTGCTCTTTGCGGGCGCGTATCTCGTCAGCCGCTACTAACCGTACCGGAGTTGAAAATGAGCAAGATTTTGAAAAATATCGGAAAAGTCTGTCGCATGATCAAGATCGAGCATTCGGTCTTCGCCCTTCCCTTTGCCTATGCCGGGGCGTTCTTCGCCGCCGGCGGTTGGCCGGGCTGGCGGATCATGATCTTTCTGACCGTGGCCATGGTCGCGGTCCGCTCCTTTGCCATGGCCTACAACCGGCTTGCGGACGTGGAGATAGACGCGAAGAACCCGCGCACACAGGACCGGCCGCTGGTCAGCGGCGAGCTGACACCCCGCTTCACCATGCAGTTCATCGTGGCCTGCGCCACCATCTTCGTGCTGGCCTGCGCCGGGTTGAACTGGGTCTGCTTCGCCCTGTCCCCGCTGGCCCTGATCTGGTCGGCGTTCTATTCCTACTGCAAGCGTTTCACCCACTGGTGCCATTTCGTGCTCGGTTCCGTACTGGGGCTCGCTCCGGTGGCGGGCGGGCTCACCGTTACGGCAGAAGTTTCCCTGACGTCCGCCTTGCTGTTCTTCGGCGTGCTGTTCTGGGTGGCGGGGTTCGACCTGCTCTACGCCTGTCAGGACCGGGAGTTCGACCGGGAGGAGGGGCTCAACTCCATTCCCGCCAAGCTCGGCCTGCGCGCCGCTTTGGGCATCTCCTCGGTAAGCCATTTCGCCACGGCAGCGTTTTTCGTGCTGGCTGGCTGGGCCGCCGGGGCCGGATTTGTCTACTTCCTCGCCGCGCTGGGCGCCGGACTCTTTCTCATGTGGGAACATCGCCTCATCTCCGCCGAGGACATGAGCCGCGTCAACGTGGCCTTCTTCACCGTCAACGGCATCATCTCCGTCCTGCTTTTCGCGGGTGTTATCATTGATTTGGCACTGCGCTGAGGGTAGGTAGGGAACATGCAGTATTCCGCCAGCCAGCTCTTGGAAAAGGCAAAGGCCGCGACCGCTGAAATCGCGGACCGGGTGCTCGACTGGGAGGCCGCGCTTCAGGCCGGCCTTGTGGCCACAAGCCTCGCGCTGGCGCTGGTTGTGTGGAAGCCTGCCCGCAGGCGGCTGTTCGCCAAGGCCGAAACCGTGCACGGCGAATGGCTGGCGAAGATCGTGCGGACCTTTGCCCGTTCCGGCTGGCTGCTGCCGTTCATGCTGTTGTGCCGGTTGTGTCAGGAAAGTCTTGGCATGTTCGACCGGCCTGCCATGCTGGTTGGGGTGTTCACCAACCTTTCCGCCGCGTGGTTGGCGGCCCAGTTGCTTCGCAGCGTCATCGCGAGCCGCTTCTGGGGGCGTGCGCTGGCATATGCCGCGTGGGGTGTGGCCGCGCTGCACATCCTCGGCCTGCTTGAACCGGCTGCCGCATTTCTTGACGGGCTGGGCCTGAGCTTCGGGGAAACCCGGCTCTCTGCGCTGGTGCTGCTCAAGGGAGTGCTGCTGGGCGTGCTTCTGTTGCAGGCGGCCTCGGTGACTTCGCGCATCATGGAGCAGCAGATATCAGGCTCCACGCTTTCGCCATCGCTGCAAGTGCTGTTCGGCAAGGCGTTGCGCATAGGCCTGTATGCCGGAGTGGGGCTGGTGGTCATCAGCAGTATGGGCATCAGCATGACCAGCCTTGCGGTCTTCTCCGGCGCAGTGGGCGTTGGCATCGGCTTCGGGTTGCAGAAAATCTTTTCCAACCTCGTTTCCGGCGTCATTCTGCTGCTGGACCGCTCCATCAAGCCGGGCGACACCATTGAAGTGCAGGGCGCCTACGGCTTTATCCGCTCCCTGCACGCCCGCTACGCCTCGGTGCTCACGCGCGACGGCAAGGAATATCTCATTCCCAACGAGCACCTGATCACCAATCAGGTCATCAACTGGACCTTTTCCGACAATCAGGTCCGTCTGCGCCTGCCGGTCGGCATCAGCTATGAATCCGACGTGCGGCTTGCGCTGGACCTGATGCTTCAGGCCGCGCGGCAGAGCCCGAGGGTCGTCACCGATCCGGCTCCAAACGCCCTGTTGGTTGGTTTCGGCGACAGCAGTGTGGACCTTGAGCTGCGCGTCTGGATTGCGGATACGGATCAGGGTATCGGGGGTGTTCGCCATACGGTCCTGCTGGGTATTTGGGATCTTTTTCATGAGCATGGCATCCAGATTCCCTTCCCGCAGCGAGACGTGCTTCTCAAGCAGGACTCTTCGCTCAGGGTTTCCGTGGATAGGGGCGAGACCGAAAGCGAGAGTCCCGGCGGCAAAAAGCCCGATATATAATATTGATTTCCCGCTGCCGATGCTATGTCGGTTGTATGTTGAGCCTTCTCTCCCGTAGCGGCGTTTTTGCCTGTTTTACCGTCATTTTTCTGCTCGTGGCGGGTGTGTCCGCTACGGCCTTCGCCGCTGACGTAAAGCTCACGCCCGAAGAGCGGGACTGGATCGCCCGGTCCGGACCGGTGAAGGTCTGGGGTGGCGACTGGCCGCCGTATCAGTTCAAGGACACCGCCCGCAGCGGCATCTGCGACGGGTACCTCAAGCTCATAACCGAAAAGACCGGGCTGCGCTTCGAGGTCGTGCCTGCCGGGTATTCGTGGGATGAGATGCTGCGCCGGATGCGAAAAGGCACGTCCCAATACGACGTCATCCCGACTATCAAGCGTACCGAGGAGCGCGAAGAGTTTCTGCGCTTCACCCGTCCTTACCTTTATTTATCATGGGTCATCGTCATTCGGGACGACTTCGGATACGTGGGCGGCCCGGACGATCTGGCGGGCATGACCGTTGCCGTTCAGAATCGTTACGTGGTGCATCAACGGTTGGCCGAACAATACCCGCGACTGAATCTGATTCCTGTGCCGGATGCCGAAAAGGGACTTGAATCCGTGGCCCGGGGGAGCGCCGATGCCTTTGTGGGCAACCTCACCGTGACGTCATGGCTCATCGACCACAGGGGCTTCGACGTTCTCAAGGTGGCCGCGCCCATTACCCTCGGCAATCATGATCAACGGATGGCCGTGGCCCGTGAGGACCGCATCCTTGCCTCGGTACTGGACAAGGCGCTGGCCTCCATAACTCCGCTTGAACGACAGGCGTTGATGCAGGAATGGATGGCCGTCAGGTATGAACACGGCATGTCGCTTCGCAGCATCATCCGCTGGCTTCTGGTCCTGGTTCTGCCTCTTGGGGCGGCGCTGCTGGTCATGGCGTTTTCGAACCGCAGGCTCAGGCGGGAGCGGGACACGCAGCTTCTGATGCAGCGGGAACTGCAGGAAAGCCGGGAAGCCCTCGACCGTGTAATCAAGGGTATCCGTGCGGCCATCGTCACCGTGGAGCCACGCAATCTGAGCATTCTCGACGCCAACGAAGAGGCCGAGAAGCTGCTTGGCTGGAGCCGCGAAGAGCTCAAGGGCAGGGACTGCCGCTTTCTGTGCTGTAAAGGCGGCGACAAGAACTGTCCCGAACGGTGTCCGTTGCTGGAACAGGATATTTTCATGGGCGAATACCTCATTGCCCGCGCCGACGGCACCTGCGTTCCCATCATGAAGACCGTGGTCTCCGTGCGTCGCGAGGGGCAGGCCGCTTTCATGGAAGTCATGCTCGACATCTCCGAGCGCAAACGGCACGAGCGGGACCAGTTGCAGGCCTTGAAGCTGGAATCCATCGGCAGCCTTGCCGCGGGCATCGCTCACGAGATCAATACCCCGGCCCAGTTCGTTGGCGACAACGTCCGGTTCCTGAAGGAAGAGCTGGATCCGTTCATGAAGCGGGTCGCCGAGGCGGTGGAGCTCGCCTGTCCCGACCCCACGGCGTTGGACGACAAGGCTCGAAGCCGTTTCCTGAAGCTCTGCGAAGATTCGGGAATCGAGTTCCTGGCCGAGGAGGTCCCTCAGGCCATTCGGGAAACCCTTGAAGGCGTGGGCCGCATCACGGGTATCGTCCGCAGTATGAAGGCTTTTTCGCATCCCGATGAAGTCAACCCCGTGCCGCTGGACGTGACGGAGGCCGTACGTAATACCGTCATGGTCGCTAGAAACGAATGGAAATACGTGGCGGAAGTGAATTTCGACTTTGAAGAAAACCTCCCGCCGGTGCGCGTGGTCCCGGGCCAGTTCAATCAGGTGGTACTCAACCTGCTCATCAACGCGGCGCAGGCCATTGCGGAAAAGAACGCAGGCACGCAGCAGATCGGCTCCATCACCATTTCCGCCCGCCGTGACGGAAAAATGGTTCAGGTGAGCGTGACGGACACCGGCACCGGCATCCCCAAGGAAATGGACGGCCGCGTGTTCGACCCCTTCTTTACCACCAAGGAGGTGGGCAAAGGCACCGGGCAAGGGTTGGCCATAGCCTATTCCCTCGTGGTGGAGACCTTTGGCGGCGAGCTGTTCTTTGAAAGCGCCGAAGGCGAAGGGACTACCTTCCATATCCGCATTCCCGCCGAAGTCTGACCATTCCCCGACGAGCGGTGACCGTTCGCCGTATTGCCTGTGGACCGCGCTCCCGCGCAGGTGGTACGGTTCGTCCCGACGCTGGCAATCAACAGGAGACGAACGCAATGCTGCTCGGAATAGACGTGGGAGGAACCCATACCGACGCCGTGGCGCTGGAGGAGCGGGGCGGCTGCATGGAAACAGCCGCATCCTGCAAGGTGCCCACCGATCACGACGACCTGCTGGGATCGGTCACCGCGGCGCTCAGGGAAGTGCTGCGCGACGTGGACCCGGCCCGGGCCGTCGCCCTCAACCTGTCCACCACACTTTCCACCAACGCCATCGTGGAAGGCAAGGTGGAGGACGTTGGCGTGCTGGTGAGCGCAGGGCCCGGCATCGACCCGCACCTCTTCATGCCCTGCCGTCATTTCTATGCCCTCGATGGGTACGTGGACCATCGCGGCAACGAGGTTCGCGCCTTGCGCGGCGGACAGGTCCGCGAAGCCGTTGAAGCCTGCCGAAAGGACGGCGTGCGCGTGTTTGCGGCCGTGGGCAAGTTTTCCACACGCCACCCCCGGCACGAGCGGGTCATGCGCAACGCCCTGTGCGCCGTGGACGGCGACGAACCCTGCGAAGCCGCGGATTTCGTGACCATGGGTCACGAACTTGGCGGCACCCTGAATTTTCCCCGTCGCGTAGCCACCGCCTATTACAACTGTGCGGTCTGGCGCGTGTTCAACGAGTTTGCCGAAGCCGTGAAGCGTTCGCTGGACGACCTTGGCCTCGGACATGTGCGCGTCAACGTGCTCAAGGCGGACGGCGGCACCATGCCATTGGCCGAATCGCGGCGAATGCCCGTGCAGTCCATTTTTTCCGGCCCTGCCGCCAGCGTCATGGGCATCGTGGCCCTGTGCGACATCGTGCACGACTCCGTCATCCTCGACATAGGCGGCACCACCACGGACATCGCGGTTTTTGCCGACGGTGCCCCGCTGGTGGAGCGCGAGGGCATCGACATCGGCTCCCTTCCCACGCTGGTGCGCGCGCTCAAGGTGCGCTCCATCGGCATGGGCGGCGACTCTGCCATCTCGGTACTCGCGGATGAAGTGCGCGTCGGCCCGAACCGACTCGGTCCCAGTGCCTGCCACGGCGGAGAACGCCCGACGCTGACCGACGCCCTCAACTGGGTGGGTGAGTCCGAAGTGGGCGACGTGGAAGCCTCCAGGCACGCCCTGCGCGACTACGCCGCCTCGCACACAATGCCCGCCGAAGTCCTTGCCGGGCGGGCCGTGGAGTACGCCTCCCGGACCATCCACCGTGAGACTCGCGCGTTGGTTGACGAGATCAACGCCAAGCCCGTGTACACCATTCACGAGCTGCTGGAAGGAAAACAGGTCGTACCTCGCAAGATCTACCTCATGGGCGGCCCTGCCGAATCCATGCGCGGCCCGCTTTTCGAGCGTTTCAAGCTTTCGGTGGAAGTGCCCAGCGACTATGCGGTGGCCAACGCCATCGGCGCGGCCCTGACCCGCACCACGTGGGATCTGGAACTGTTCGCGGATACCGAACGCAACGTCATGTTCATCCCGTCGCTCTCGTATCGGGAGAATATTCCATCCAACTACGGACTGGAGCAGGCCCGGCGCGACGCCGTGAATCAATTGTCCATGCATCTGGACGCCATGGGCGTGAAGCTGGACAAGGACGAGGCGCAGATCACTCACGCGTCCAGCTTCAACATGGTCAAGGGATTCGACATGGTGGGCCGCAACATCCGCGTGCGCTGTCAGGTGCGCCCGGGCGTGACGCATCGCATGGGCCGGGTCTAGACCGCCGGCAGGACAAATACAGGGAGTACACATGCTCAAGGCTGACAAGTCCCTCGGAATCATATTCTTTCCGGCCTTCGACTGGGCCATTTCCCCCACGCATCCCGAGCGCGAGGAACGGCTGCTCTACACGCAGGACCAACTGCGCGAGGAAGGCATCTTCGACATCGAAGGCATCGACGAATACAAGCCGTCCGTGGCCTCGGTGGAGGACGTGGAGCGGGTGCATTTCTGTTTTCCGGATGTGCCGTCCGTGGCCACGCGCTCGCATATGGTCTCGGCCGGGGGCGCCATCCGGGCGGCGGAGCTGGTCATGTCCGGCGAGAAGGAGCGCGCCTTTGCCATGGTCAGGCCGCCGGGGCACCACGCCATGAAGGTGGTCCATGGCTCGCGCGGCTTCTGCAATATCAATATCGAGGCGGTGATGCTGGAGCACATCCGCGCCAGACACGGACGCAAGCGGGTCGCAATCGTGGATACGGACTGCCACCACGGCGACGGCACGCAGGATGTGTACTGGCACGACCCGGACACCCTGTTCATTTCCATGCATCAGGACGGGCGGACCCTGTATCCCGGCTCCGGTTTCCCCGAAGAACTCGGCGGCCCGTGGGCGCGCGGGCGCAACCTGAACATTCCCCTGCCGCCCGGCACCTCGGACGAAGGCTTTCTGGCGGTGATGGAGCGCGTGGTCATGCCCATTCTGGAGGACTTCGGGGCCGATCTGGTCATCAATTCGGCAGGGCAGGACAACCACTTTTCCGATCCCATCACCAACATGAATCTCTCTGCGCAGGGCTATGCGCGCATGAACGAGATGCTCGCCCCGGACATCGCGGTGCTGGAGGGTGGCTATGCCATTCAAGGCGCGCTGCCGTATGTGAATCTGGGGCTGTGCCTCGCCATGTCCGGCATGGACTATTCCGGCGTGCGCGAGCCGGATTTCACGCCCGATTCCGTGCATCAGGAAAAGCGCATTACGGAATACATCGACAGGCTCTGCGACGTGATGCCAGAACTGTATTTCAATCCGCCTGCCTTCGACGGCTCTGAAAAGGCCCGCGAGGGCGTTATTTCCGCAGGCTGGTTCGTGCGGCACAAGGACATTTACTACGACGTGGACAACATCTCCGAGGCGCAGACCGAGATGGTGCGCGAGTGCCCGGACTGTCGGGGCACCGTGCGGGTGGAGACCCGCTCCACCAACAATCCGCTCTGCCTCGGCGTGGAAGTCCCGGCCGACGCCTGCGATGCCTGCCGCGACGAGGGCTACCGGATTCTGGAGGAAGCTCAGCTCAAGGGCGGCTTCCGCTATATCCAGTTCATCAACCGTCGCGACGACGAGGTGGTACGGCACGGTTTCTAGCTTCCGGGGGTTCGGCCTGTGCCGAAAACGTGAAGGGGACAGTGAAATGGATGAGCAGATAGTCCAACGTACGGTCAAGGCGCTTGGTCGGAACGGTTTTCTCGTGCATGTGGCCGATGATCCGGCGCAGGCGCGCGAGATTATCCTTGCCGACATCCTGCCCGGCGTCGTGCCCGGACTGGTTTCGTACGGCGACTCCATGACGCTTCAGGCCACCGGTGTTCTGGACGACATGCGCGCAATGGCGGGAGCCGGCGGCTGGGAGTTTCTCGACACCTTCGGGCGGGGCATTTCGCGCGAGGAAATTCTTGAGCGCAGACGTCAGGCGCTGCTTTCCGAGCTGTTTTTTACCGGAACCAATGCCCTTACCGAGCAGGGGCAACTAGTGAATCTGGACATGATCGGCAACCGTGTGGGGGGCATTGTCTGGGGACCTCGCAATGTGGTCCTGACCATCGGCACCAACAAGATTGTGGACGGAGTGGACGCTGCCTTGACCCGTGTCCGGGATAAGGCCGCGCCGCTGAACGCCGCTCGACACGGTGCGCACACCCCCTGTGCGAAGACCGGCAAATGCATGGACTGCGACAGCCCGCATCGTATCTGCAATGTATGGACGATCACCGAAAAGAGCTGGCCCAAAGGACGCATCCGCGTCGTGCTGATTCGCGGCAACTACGGCCTGTAGTCGCAAACCTTTCCCTTTTTTCTCGCCGGAACTCACCACGCTTCCTTTGTTGGAATGGCCTGTAGTTGCAGTCCACCGCCTTTCTTGCGCCGCATGGCGGCCTGCGCACGAAAAAAGGCCCCGCCGGAGCGGGGCCTTTGAGGAGCGAGGGACGTCTGACGGTCTTACAGGACCGGCAGGTATTTTTCGAGTTCGAACTCGGTGACCTGGGTGCGGTAGTCGTCCCATTCGGCCATCTTGTTCTCGACCAGTGCGTTGTGCAGGTGGTCGCCGAGGACTTCCTTCATGAACTTGGACTTCTTCAGGGCGGCGGCGGCTTCGTACAGGGAGCCGGGCAGCGCCTTGATCTTGTTGCGCTTGAGCTGACGCTCGTTCATTTCGAAGATGTCGTCTTCCACCGGGGCGGCCAGCTTGTAGCCTTCCTCGATGCCCTTGAGACCGGCGGCAAGCTGCACGGCCCAGGCGAGGTACGGGTTGGCGGCCGGATCCGGGCAACGCAGTTCCATACGGGTGGCCATTTCCTTGCCCGGCTTGTACATGGGCACGCGGACCAGTGCGGAGCGGTTGCGGCGGGCCCAAGCAATGTAGACCGGAGCTTCGTAGCCCGGGACCAGACGCTTGTAGGAGTTCACCCACTGGTTGGTCACGCAGACGAATTCCGGAGCGTGCTTCAGGATACCGGCGATGTAGGACTTGCCCTCGGCGGACAGGTGGTATTCGTCGGATCCATCGTAGAAGACGTTCTTGCCGTTCTTGAAGATGGACTGGTGCACGTGCATGCCGGATCCGTTCTCACCGAAGATGGGCTTGGGCATGAAGGTGGCGTAGCAGCCGTGCTTGCGGGCGGTTTCCTTGACCACCACGCGGTAGGTCATGGCGATGTCGGCCATTTTGAGGGCTTCGTCGTAGCGAAGGTCGATCTCGTGCTGGGACGGAGCGACTTCGTGGTGGGAGTACTCGACGTTGATGCCCATGGCTTCCAGCGCGAAGATGATGTCGCGGCGGATGTTGTTGCCGAGGTCGAGCGGCGGAGCGTCGAAGTATCCGCCGTGGTCGAGAATCTCGGTGCCCTGATCATCGGAGAACAGGAAGAATTCGAGTTCGGGACCCACGTAGGAGGTGTAGCCCTTCTCGGCGGCCTGTGCCAGCACGCGCTTGAGCACGCCGCGGGAGTCGGCGGCAAACGGGGTGCCGTCGGGGTTGACCACGTCGCAGAACATGCGGGCGACCGGACGCTCGGTGGGGCGCCAGGAGCAGATCTGGAAAGTGGTCGGATCGGGCATGGCGACCATGTCGGACTCGTCGATGCGGCAGAAGCCGAGGATCGAGGAGCCGTCGAAGCCCATGCCTTCCTCAAAGGAAGCTTCCAGTTCCTTCGGGGTGATCTGGAAAGATTTCAGGGTACCGAGAATGTCGACGAACCAGTACTGGATGAAGCTTACGTCATAGTCCTTGACGGCCTTCATTACGTCGTCGGCGTTCTTGCAGTTGAAAACGGGGATGTCCATATTTTCCTCCAGGGGTTTCCAGGTTCTTTTCAGGCAAAAAATTTTTCCAACCGGACGGGCTCTCTATTATCAACCACCGTGCCAAATAAATAAAAGTCTTTTAATTCGGCATTTTGGGTTTTTGGGCCTGTAGGTGAGGCCGGGTTGAGAGGTCGTTAGTTGCCTTTTTTGTAAAAATCCTTTGCCAAAAAGCCGTATTTGTTTCCCAAAATTGTCAACACGCGAACAATGTAGCAGGTGCCGCTTTTTTCATCAACCACAAAAATGTCAATATGGAGCACTGCAAAGCCGAAAAAGGCGATTTTTCCCGTCGAATCGGCGTAATCCTGATCGTTGCATTGCCGTGAAGGCTTCGCAAAGTTCCTTTCTTGTCAGGAGACGATCCATTCCATCGAAAAGCATGGCCTGCGCGCAGGGGTGATATTGTCCCATGACGTTCACCCATGTGTCGGGAGATAGTTCAAAGAGCCACTTTCCCCAGTGTTCGGATCCGGAGCGACCTTCAGGAAGCACAAGGTGTCTGACGAGCAGTCCTTTGGCGGCAAGCCCTTGCTCAATGATGAGGTCTCCGGTCTGCCTGTACATTTCCCGGATGGCGGCCCGGGTCCTTTCGGGGTAGTCCGAGGCTCGAAGCAGCTCCGCGGCGATGTACGAATCCCACACTTTTGCATCGGGCATGTAGATATCCACCACCCCTTCGAGCATAGCCAGCGTATCCACACTGTCATATCCGCCGCAATTATAGACGATGGGCAACGAAAGACCGTGCTCCACGGCAACGGGCAGGGCTTCCAGAATCTGAGGCACCACGTGGGATGGCGTAACGAGGTTGATGTTGGCGCATCCGCGCCGTTGCAGGTCGAGCATCGCGCCTGCAAGGCCGTCGGGATCGGCCTCGGGGCCGGCGTCTGGAACGCGGCTGATGTCCTCGTTCTGGCAGAAAACGCAGCCGAGATTGCAGCCGGAGAAGAATATGGCACCCGAGCCGCCGCTGCCCACAAGTATGTCCTCTTCGCCGAAATGCGGACCGAAGCTCGCCACGTGGGCGCGCCGCCCCACACCGCAGAAGCCGGTTTCTCCCTGCGTGCGGTCCACGCCGCACTCCCGCGGGCAAAGGGTGCATTGGCGGAGTGCGCGAAGTGCGTCATCGATGCGTTTTTGCAGCTCGCCAGTCTCGTGCAGACGCACATAACCGGGCCTGCTGTGTGCCGATTCGTTATTCATGGGCATGAATAGTAGCCGAAAAAAAACTTTCGACAAGGGCGTTGGCAGGCTACCCCTTCCGTCGTGGGGGAATGTGGGCTATCCTGTGCCGAAAAAAGGGAATCGCCCATGAATCGTGCATACAAATTGTTGGCGGGGTTGCTGCTGGCCGCACTCTTGGCGGGCTGTGGCGGAGACATTGCGCCGGGACAGGGTGAGGCATCTGACAGCGGATACGAACCCGAATCCACGGCACAGGCCGTCACCGAAGAAGTTCGCGTTTTCAGCGAAGCGGTGGGAACCGTGCGGGCGCGCACCGATATCCGTGTGGAGGCGCAGATCACCGCGCGAGTGCTGGAGGTGAACGTGACACCGGGGACGGATGTCGGCAAGGGCGATACGCTGGTGGTGCTTGATGCGCGTGCGGCAGAGTCGCGTTTGGAGCAGGCCCGGCAGCGGCTGGAGTCGGCCAGAAGCGGCAGACGGCAGGCACAGCGAACCGTTGCCGCAGCGCAGGCGGCCTTCAATAAGGCAAAGTCCACCTATGAGCGAATGAAGAAGCTGCGCAGCGAACAGGTCATCACCGAAGAAGAGGTGGAGCAGGCCGAGACCGCCTATCTACAGGCTCGTGCCGAACTCAATCGGGCGCAGGCCGCCACAGAGGGCGCATCGGCCGACGTGGAACAGGCGGAAAAGGCCGTTCAGGAAGCCGAAATATCACTCGACTACACCACAATCACGGCGCAGGAGGCCGGTGAGGTCGCCAAACGGTTCGTGGATCCGGGGGATCTGGCTTTTCCGGGCAAACAGCTGCTGACGCTCCAGACCGGCGGAAGCCTTCGCATGGAAGCGCAGGTTCGCGAAGGGCTCATCGGCAGGTTGCAGCTTGGGCAGCGTGTACCGGTCGTGGTGGAAGCCCTGAAGCCGCAGGAGCGGTTGGAAGGCATAGTGGAAGAGATCGAACCGCTGGCCGATCCGACCACACGTTCGTTCGTGGTCAAGGCATCGGTGCCGGAACGTCCCGGTTTGTATCCGGGTATGTTCGGACGGCTGCTAGTGCCCATGGATATGCGTGCGGCAGTGATGATTCCCGAGGAGGCCGTGACGCGTGTGGGACAGCTGGAGACGGTCATGATACGCACGCCTGACGGCTGGCAGCGGGTGCATGTGCGCACCGGCGAGCAGCGCGACGGCCTTGTTGAAGTGCTCTCCGGCCTACAGGGCGGTGAGACAGTGGGCATCGGAGGGCCGGGCGCATGAGCGAACCGAAAGGGATCATCCCCGGCATAGTGCGCTATTTTCTGACCTCGCAGATGTCGGTCATCCTCATCGTGGCCGCGCTGCTCATGGGAGCGGCGGCCATTATGATCACCCCGCGCGAGGAGGAGCCGCAGATCGTGGTCCCCATGGCGGACGTCATGGTGCAGGTGCCCGGCGCCTCGGCGCAGGAGGTGGAGCGCCTTGTCACCGCGCCATTGGAGCGGCTGCTCTGGCAGATCGATGGAGTGGAGTATGTCTATTCCACATCGCGGCGCGACTCTTCCGCCGTGACGGTCCGCTTTTTCGTGGGGGAGAACCGCGAGGACTCGCTCATCAAGCTGCACAACGCCATCACCAAGAATCTGGACATGGTGCCGGGTGTGGTTTCGGGTTGGGCCGTTAAGCCGGTCGAGATAGATGACGTGCCCATCGTGACCCTGACGCTGCACGCAGAGGATGGCTGGGAGAACAGGTACTCCGGGCATGACCTGCGGCGCATGGCCGAGGAGCTGTATCACCGGCTGGCCGAGACCGAGAACGTTTCGCGTCTGAGCCTGCACGGTGGACAGCCCCGCGAGGTGCGTGTGGAGCTGCTGCCAAGGCGCATGGCCGGATACGACGTATCTCCCATGCAGGTGGCGGAGGCCCTTCGCGGTGCGAACCGCTCCCTGCCAGCCGGGGCGTTCGTACGTTCGGACGAACGGACCGAGGTGGTCAGCCGGTCCTTTCTGATGTCGCGTCAGCAGGTGGCCTCGCTGGTGGTGGGAGTCTCCGACGACCGTCCGGTTTATTTGCGCGACGTGGCCGAAGTGAAGGACGGCCCCGCCGAGCCGGAGAGCTACTCGCGCATCGGTTTTTCCTCACGCTATAAGCGCGAGCACGGTGCGGAGTCGGATGATGGCGGAGTTTCTGGCCCGGCAGTGACGCTGGCGCTGGCCAAAAAGCCGGGCACCAACGCTGTGAACGTGGCCCGGAGCATCCACGAGCGCATGGACGAGCTGCGCCGGAACGTGCTGCCGGACGGCGTGGCGGTACAGGTGACGCGTGATTACGGCGAGACCGCCCAGACCAAGGTCAACGACCTGCTGGAGTCGCTCTTTTTTGCCATCGTCACGGTGGTGGCCCTGTTGGCGGTGGCGCTTGGCAGACGCGAGGCGCTGGTGGTGGCCGTGGCCGTGCCCGTGAGTTTTTCGCTGGCCCTCTTCTGCAGCTGGATGCTCGGCTACACCATCAACCGCGTCACGCTGTTCGCGCTGATCCTTTCGCTCGGCCTCGTGGTGGACGACCCCATTACCAACGTGGACAACATCCAGCGACACATCCTCATGGCCCGCCGCAAACCGCTGGGTGCAACGCTTGCGGCCGTGCAGGAGGTCCTGCCTCCGGTAATAATGTCCACGCTGGCCATCATCGTCTGTTTCCTGCCGCTGTTCTTCATCACCGGTATGATGGGTCCGTACATGGCGCCCATGGCGGCCAACGTGCCCCTGACCGTGACCTTCTCCACTCTGGCGGCCCTGACCGTGGTGCCGTGGATGACCTACATGCTGCTGAAAAAGACCCCGGCTCGCGAGAAGGGCGAGGAAAAGGGCGACGACGATTCAGTGCCGCCCGTCATCCTCAGAACCTACCGCCGCGTGCTCGGTCCGCTGCTGGACAGCCGGGGCAGACGCCGACTGCTGCTGGCAGCGATCGCGGCGGGCCTGCTGTTGTGCGGGGCGCTGGTCCTGCTGCGGCTGGTGCCGCTGAAAATGCTTCCTTTCGACAACAAGAACGAGCTGCAACTGGTCATCGATATGCCCGAAGGGACCACGCTGGAGCGGACCGACCGGGCTGTGGCGGATTTCGAGCGGTACCTGTCGTCGGTGTCTGAGGTGGACAGCTGGGTGACCTATGCCGGGTCGCCCTCGCCCATGGATTTCAACGGCATGGTCCGTCATTATTACTGGCGTGAAGAACCGCATCAGGCAGATATCCGCATCAACCTCGCGGACAAGTCGCGGCGGCAGGCGCAGTCTCACGCCGTGGCCCTGCGGCTGCGCGACGGACTGACGGCCATTGCCGAGCGGCACGGCGCGGTTCTGAGTATCGTGGAATCCCCGCCTGGGCCGCCGGTCATCGCCACCCTGACCGGAGAGGTCTACGGCAGGCCCGGGCAGCCTTACGAGGAACTTGTGCAGGGGGCGCGGCATCTGCGCGAGGTCATGCGCAGCGAGCCGGGCGTGGTGGACACGGATACTTCAGCCGAGGCCCCGCGGATGATCGTGGATTTCGTTCTGGACAAGGAAAAGGCGGCGCTGCACGGCGTGGATGCGGAGGATGTGGTGCGCACCATGAGCATGACGCTCGGCGGCGAGACCGTATCCGCCGTACACGTGCCGGGTGAACGGCAGCCCCTGCCTGTGCGGCTGGTGCTGCCCACGCACCTGCGTACCGGCAGCGAGAATCTGGGGGAAGTGCAGATGAAAACCGCTTCGGGCGGGATGGTCCCGCTTGTGGAGCTGGGCGAATTTGTCCCGGTGCCGGCGGAGCAGCCCATCTGGCACAAGAACCTCAGGCGCGTGGCGTATGTCTTTGCCGAAACCGCCGGAACACCGCCGGGCGAGGCCGTCATCGACGTGGACGCGAAGCTTGAGGACTCTCCGCTGCCACCAGGCCTGAGCGTGGACTGGGCCGGGGAGGGCGAATGGAAGATCACACTTGACGTGTTCCGCGATCTGGGCATCGCGTTCGCGGCGGCGTTGGTTGGCATTTATGTGCTGCTCATCGCCCAGACAGGCTCGTTCGTCATGCCGCTGCTGATCATGTCCGCGATCCCGCTGACCATGCTCGGCATCCTGCCCGGATTCTGGCTGCTCAACGTGGTGGCTGGCGGAACCGTGGGCGGTTACGGCGATCCCGTGTTCTTCACCGCCACCAGCATGATCGGCATGATCGCGCTCGGCGGCATCGTCATCCGCAATTCCGTGGTGCTCATCGACTTCATCCAGAAGTCGCGAGCCGCCGGACGTGACCTGCGTGAGAGCATCATTCTTTCCGGTGCGGTGCGGCTGCGGCCTATCGTGCTCACCGCGCTGACCACGGCTCTGGGCGCATGGCCCATCACTCTCGACCCGATCTTCTCCGGGCTGGCGTGGGCGCTTATCTTCGGACTGGTGGCCTCCACACTCTTCACCCTCGTGGTGGTCCCCAGCGGGTATTACGCACTTTACGGCCCCAAGGACTGATACAAAAAAGGCGGCCCCGGCAATGTGCCGGGGCCGCCCGTTCCATTCAGGGAAGAGGCTCTTAATAGCGCTCGAAGTTGTCTCCCGGTGGCAGAGCGGCGGGCTTTGCCTTGCGTTCGCCGGAGCCGCTGTTATCCAGCCGGAAATAACTGACTGCCTGCAAGAGCCTGTCTGCGTTTCCGGCAAGTTCGTCGGAGGCCGCGGAGACTTCCTCTGCTTCCGAAGCGTTCTGTTGGATCGCGCTGTCCAGATCGCTCACTGCGGAGTTCACCTGCTCGGCACCGGAATTCTGCTCACGGCTGGAGGCGGCGATGGTCTTGATCATCTCGGCGGTGTCGATGATGTCCGGCACCATGCGCTGCAACATCTCTCCGGCCTCGTTGGCCACTTCCACGCTCTGCCCGGAAAGCTCGCTGATCTCGGCTGCGGCCTGACCGGAGTGTTCGGCCAGCTTGCGCACCTCGGCGGCGACAACGGCAAAACCTTTGCCGTGTTCTCCGGCGCGTGCGGCCTCGATGGCGGCGTTGAGAGCCAGCAGGTTGGTCTGTCTGGCAATCTCTTCCACCACGGATATCTTTTCCGCGATCTGCTCCATGGCCTTCACGGTCTTGGAAACGGCTTCGCCACCCTTTTCCGCGTCTGCTGCGGCCTTGCGCGCCTTGGCTTCGGTCTCACCCGCATTCTCCGTGTTTTGACGAATGCTGCTGCTCATCTCTTCCATGGAGGCCGAGATTTCTTCCACGTTGGCGGCCTGATTGGATGCGCTCTCCGCAAGGGAGGTGGAGGTTGACGCCAGTTCGCCGCACCCGTCCGCCACATCGTTGGCGTTGTGATTCACGGTGTTCATCACGTCGTTGAGACGGGCGTTCATGGAACCGACCACGTAGCCCAGTTCCAGCAGCTCGTCGCCGAGGATGCTGCCCCGGATGCCTTTTCGTTCACGCGGCTTCTCCTGAGGCAGGTCCTTTCTGCCAAGGTCGCCGCGGTTGATGCGGTTGAGCGCGTGCATGACGATGCCCAGCTTCTTGGCGATGCTGCTGGCAAAAAGCAGGCCGAGAATCCCGCCAATGACGATCATGATCAGCCCGACGCCGAACGACCAGTTCTTGGCGCTGGTGAGCGCTTCATCGGCGGCGCGTTGGCCCGCAAGGAATTCGCTGATGGGGGCGGAACCGATGATGACCCAGTCCCACGGCTCGAAATATGTGGCGGAAAGGATGAGCTTCTGACGGGCCGTATCGCCGGGCATCGCTGCGGTGGCCTGAATCGTGACGGTATTGCCGCCAGCATCTTTGGCTTTATCGATGAGTTCACGGTAGGTTTGCCCGTCTTCGCCCTGCGTAATGACGCTTCCTTCAACGGAGTCGTTCTTGTGCATGCGTACGGTTCCGCTTGCCCCCCCGGAGCCGGCGACCAGTGTGAGGTAGCCGCTGTCGCCGACCTGAACCGCCTGAAGGCCCTGCTTCAGCTCATTGACACCCTGCTGAAGGATGCCGACGTACAGACAGCCGATAACATTGCCGGAAACGTCGCGGATGGGCTTGTACTGGGTGAGGTACCATGCGTTGACCACATAGGCGGTGCCTCGGAAGGTCTGCCCGGAGCGGATGGTCTGCGCCACAGGGCTGGAAGACGGGATGTAGGTCCCGATGGCGCGTTTGCCGTTGGTTTTGAGGATGTTGGTGGCGACGCGCAGCAGATCTCCCTGCTCGTTCATGCGCTGAAACACGGTACAGGTGGCCCCGGTCAGGTCCATTATCTTGTCCACCACCGGCGTTCTGACATCCGGATCGGCGTTCTTGCCGAACCATTGGTCGCCAACGGCAAGTCTGCGCAGTTCCAGACTGTCTGCTTGCTTGGTTATCTGGTTGGCCGCATTCCATTCGGCCGTTTCATCAAGCAGTTGCATCCCGCCGCGCCGTTTGACTATGTCTTCAAGCACGTTCATGGAGCTGTCCAGCTCCTTGGTCAGCGTGGCGTGCTGGGTCTTGAGCAGCGTGCTGGCATCCTCGACGGCGAGGGAGGCTTCCTTTCTGGCCTGCGCATCGAAGTGGGAGCTGAGCCTTTCGTCTATGGCATTGCTCTGCCAGAAAATGATTCCTAGGATTCCCGAGGCGGTCAGGAAAACCAATAGAACGATCATGCCGGAAATCTTTGGCCCGATGCGCATGCTGTACTCCTTGCTAAACCCGTGTAACTGTCTATTATTTATGGATCATGTTTTTCGTCCAAAAACAAATGTATCACTTTAACCGTTAGCTCCGGATAGGTAATTTGTCTATTAGTAACTGTAAAAAGTGGTGTCATATTGAAGATAAGTCGATTTTCAATGCAACGTAGCGCGAAGTGCAGGAGTGTGTCCGGTCGATTTTTCGCCACGCATTGTGAGACGATGTTGTATGCTTTACAGTGCAACAATAAAAAAGGCCGCTCCATATGGAGCGGCCTTTTTTATTTGATATAATAACTGTTGCTAGTCGTACTGGACAGCGCTGAACTTCATCAGGGATTCCCAGTCGTGGATGGCTTCCACGTAGCGGATGGTTCCCGTCTTGCCGCGCATGACCAGCGAGGAGGTCTCGGCGCCGTGGCCGGTGTACTTCACACCTTTGAGGAAGGTGCCGCCGGAAATGCCGGTGGCGGCGAAGAACAGGTCATCGGAGCCCACGAGGTCCGCGACCTTGTAGACGCGGCGCAGGTCCATGCCCGCTTCGGCCAGTGCGTTCTTCTCGTCCTGACGCTGGGGATCCAGCTTGCAGAACATCTCGCCGCCCATGATGCGTATGGCGATGGCGGAGAGAACGCCTTCGGGGGTGCCGCCGGTGCCCATCATGACGTCAACTTCGCTGCGCGGGTCGATGGCCATGAGGGAGCCGGTGATGTCGCCGTCCGTGTGCAGCTGGATGCGTGCGCCGGATTCGCGGATCTCGCTGATGAGCTTCTTGTGGCGCGGCTTGTCGAGGACGAAGACGACCAGATCGTCCACGTCTTTTTCCAGCGCCTTGGCGATGTATTTCAGGTTGTGCTGCGTGGGGGCTTCGATGTCCACCACGTGTTTGGCCTGAGCCGGAACGACGAGCTTCTGCATGTAGTAGCTCGGGCCCGGATCGAACATGGCTCCGCCGGGGGCCACACCCACGACCGAGATGGCGTTGGGGCGGCCGAAGGCCAGCAGGTTGGTGCCTTCCAGCGGGTCCACGGCGATGTCCACCTTGGGGCCGTTTCCGCGTCCGAGGCGCTCTCCGTTGAAGAGCATGGGCGCGTCGTCCTTTTCTCCTTCACCGATCATTACGGTGCCCTCAAGGTCGAGGGAGTTGAAGCAAAGGCGCATGGCGTCCACTGCAGCCTTGTCGGCGGCGTCCTTGTCTCCGCGGCCCAGCCAGCGGGCACAGGCGAGTGCGGCGGCCTCGGTCACGCGGACGAGGTCCATGGCAAGGTTTTTCTGGGGGGCTTCCATGGGTATTCTCCTAGAATTTTTCCTTGATGATCCGGGCGAAGTTGTCCGGGGTGAATCCGTACTTCTCCGAAAGCAGCTTGCCGGGAGCGGACTGGCCAAAGTGGTCCAGGCCGAGAACGACGCCGTTGCATCCGACGTATTTGTACCAGGTTTCCGGGCGTCCGGCCTCTGCGGCGGCACGTGCGGTCACCTCGGGCGGCAATACCTCGGTTTTATACGATTCCGGCTGTTCGTCAAACAGTTTGAAGCTGACCATATTGACCACGCGAACCTTGCGGTCCAGCAGCTTGGCGGTATCGAGCGCCAGGGCCACTTCCGAGCCGGAAGCCATGATGATCAGGTCAGGGGTGCCGTCGCAGTCCTTGATGACGTAGCCGCCCTTTGCGGTGCCTTCGGCCATGGCCGGATATTCGGCCGGGTCCAGCACGGGCAGGCCCTGACGGGTCAGGAACAGGCAGCTGGGGTGCTTTTCGGAGCGCAGCGCCATGTCGATGCAGCGGGAGGTCTCATTGGCGTCGCAGGGGCGCATGTCAACGAGGTCCGGGATCAGCCGCAGGGAGGCGATGTGCTCGATGGGCTGGTGCGTGGGGCCGTCTTCGCCCACCCAGAAGGAGTCGTGGGTGAAGATGTACATGGCGGGCAGTTCCTGCAGCGCGGACATGCGAATGGCGTTGCGGCAGTAGTCGGAGAAGGTCAGGAACGTAGCGCCGAACGGGATGATGCCCCCGTGCAGGCACAGGCCGTTCATGATGGCGGCCATGGGGAATTCGCGAACGCCCACGGCGAGGTTGCGCGCGCCGTAGCCGTCGATGCCGAAGTTGCCCACGGTCTCGCGGTAGTGGCCGGTCTGGTTCGACGGGTCGAGGTCCGCGGAGCCGCCCATGAGGTTGGGCAGTTCGTCCATGACGGCATTGAGGCAGGCACCCCACGCCTTGCGGGTGGCGATGGTTTCGCCCGGCTCAAAGGACGGCAGTTCGACCTTGAGCGCGCCACGGTCCTGATTGATCTGTTCCCAGAGCTTCTTGAATTCGGGGTCCTTGGCGAGCTTGGCGTCAAGGTTTGCCTGCCAGTCGGCCACGCGCTTCTTCATGTCGGCCTGACGGGAGCGGAAGTGTTCCACCGCGTCGGACGGAACGTGGAATTCATCGGCGGGCAGGCCGAGCTTGTCCTTGGTGGCCTTGATCTCGTCGGCCTTCATGGGTGCGCCGTGGGTGTTGTGATCGCCTTCCATGTTGGCGGAACCCTTGGCCATAGTGGTGTGACAGACGATGAGCGTGGGTTTTTCGGTCTCCAGCTGTGCGGTGGCGACGGCCTTGCGGATGGCGTTGTGATCGTGGCCGTCCACGTCCAGCACCTGCCAGCACATGCCTTCGAACACCTTGCGGTAATCGGTGCAGTCGGCGCGGTTGGTGGGACCGGCGAGCTGGATCTTGTTGGAGTCATAGAAAACGGTGAGCTTGCCGAGCTTCCACAGACCGGCAAGCGAGGCTGCACCGAGAGCGATTGGCTCCTGCAGGTCGCCGTCGGAGCTCAGGGTGTAGGTGTGGTGGTCGCAGACGTCGCTGCCGAGCTTGTCGCGCAAAAACGCCTCGGCCACCGCAAAGCCGACGGACATGGCGAAGCCCTGTCCGAGCGGACCGGTGGTGGCTTCGACGCCCGGCGTCAGGTGCGATTCGGGATGGCCCGGAGTCAGGCTGTCGAGCTGGCGAAAATTCTTGAGGGCGTCCATTTCCAGAAAACCGGCCATGTGCAGCAGGCTGTAAAGGAGCATGGATTCGTGCCCGGCCGAGAGGATGAACCGGTCGCGGTTGAACCACTTGGGGTTCTCCGGATCGTAATTCAAAAAGTCGGAATAGAGCAGGGTGGCGAAATCGGCCGAGGACATGGCCCCGCCGGGGTGACCGGAGTTGGCCTTGGCCACGCCGTCCATGATCAGACCTTTGATCACGGCAACCGTTTTCTGGTCCATTTCGGTGTTGATAGTCATTTGGTTATGTCCTTGCGGGGCTATTGTTTGACACTGTCGATGAGATCGACGCGACGTTTGTGGCGGTCGCCTTCGAACTCGGTTTCCAGAAAGATCTTCAGGATGTCGAGGGCGGCGCCGATGCCGGTGACGCGTTCGCCCATGCAGATGATGTTGGCATCATTGTGGGCACGCGCCAGACGGGCGTGAAATTCGTTGCTGCACACGGCCGCGCGCACGCCGCTGTAGCGGTTGGCGGTCATAGCCATGCCCTGACCGGTGCCGCAGACGAGGATTCCCGTGACGCCGTCCTGCACCATTTCGGCGACCTTGGCGGCATAGATCGGGTAGTCGCAGCTATCCAGGCAGTCCGGGCCCAGATCTTCCACTTCGTAACCCCATTCGCCAAGCGCCTTGACGAACGCGGCCTTCATGTTGAATCCGCCGTGGTCCGAACCGATGACGATTTTCTTGCTCATTTTGCTCCGTCCTGCTTCTCGAACTCGCCGCGAAGCGTTGCGATCTCTTCCTTGAGGAATTCGATCTGCTTCAGGCAGAGTTCCTTTTCCTGTTTTTTCCCTCGCGGTGCTTCCGCGATGTGGCCGAGCGTCACATATTCTTCTTCGAGCTGTTTTTCAAGTCGGCTGATTTCGAAGCGGCGCATGCCCTTGCCCAGAAGTTTCTTCATCTCGCGCCACCATGTGGACAGGCCGAGTTTGAGGGTCTCGCCCAGGGTCTGCGTTGCGGTCTGTTGATCGTGCCGGGTGGTCATGTTACACGCTCCTTGTCGAAATTGTGGTCAGGGCCGCTCATTCGGCCGGGGGAAACGCGCACACGGCGCGGATAACGGTTTTATCCGGTAAATCCAGTTCAAGGGCTTTTTCGTTCCACGAAGTGAGCATAAGCTCTCGGTTGCGGATGCGCAAGACACCCCGGTCGCCGTTTTCGAGGGTGAAAATGATGCGCTCGGGTGCGGGGCCGTCATCATAGCCGTCGATGTCGGCCCGCCAGGGGATGACCCTTCCGGCCCGGCGGATTTCCCCTTCCATGCGCAGGGGACGGCCGAGGGAGTCGGTCTGCAGCACGGATACGGGACCCTCTTCGAAGGTGTAAGTCGGCCGGTCCTTCTGGACCATGGCGATGGCGTAACGATTCGGAACAACCGAGTGAAAGGTGCCGCCGGACAGCCGCGCAAGATCGCTCAGGGAAAAAGGCAGCGGCAGGCCCAGCGCCATGGCCGCGATGACCGGATCTTCGCACCAGTAAGCGGTTTCGCGGTCCGGGTAATAGGCCAGCAGGCCATTCTCGTCCTCGCGCATCAGGGCTACGGTGGAGCCGAAGCCGGCAGAGGCGTTCAGTCGCAGCGCGCCGTCGAGTTCGCCCCACAGGTCGATGCTCAGGCGGCCGCTTTGTTTCTTGGGCAGGGTGCGGGAAAAGAGAAAGGATGCCTCGGCGCGGATGCCTTCCGCCGGAAGCGGGGCAAGATAGGTGCGCGTAAAGGCTTCCCACGCCTTGTCCGCCTCGGGCGGCGGCAGCGGGGTAGGCTTGGCGCAGGCCGTGAGCAGCAAAGCGCCCATGAGCATCAGCGGCAGCAGTCGCCTCATTGCAGCCCCTTGATCTTGGCCTTCACCGCATCCGGGTCGGAGTGGCCGAGTTCGATGGCCTTGCGGTAAGCGGCGCGGGCTTCGGAGTTCTTGTCGAGAGCCGCGGCGATGTCGCCGTAATGGTCCCAAAGATCGGGGATGTTTGGCCGCTGCGTTACGGCCTCGTTGATGTATTTCCACGCCTTGTCGTATTCGCCCAGCTTGTAGTGTACCCAGGCGAGGGAGTCGGCGATGAAGCCGCTTTGCGGATCAAGTCGGTAGGCCGCCTGAACCAGCACGAGCGCACGGCGCAGGTCACGGTTTTCCTCGGCGAGAGTATAGCCCACGAAGTTCAGGGCCTGCGGATTGTCGGGATGCGCGGCCAGCATGGTCTCCATGTACTCAAGCGCATCGTCCCGGCGGCCCATGGTCTCCAGAAGGGCACCCTTTTCGTACATGAGTTCCGGGTCGTCATGTTTGACTTTCAGCCCGGCTTCAAGGGTGTCGAGCGCCTGCTCCATGCGGTCGATCTCCACGAGGATGGCCGCTTCAAGAAGGTAGAACTGGTTGTTTTCAGGAAAGAGTTCGCGACCCTCGCGCGTCAGTTCGAGGGCTTCGTCGGAGCGGCCCACGGAATGCAGCAGCCTGCCGCGAAACTCCAGTGCGCGGGAATAAAAAGGGTGGCCTTTTTCGATCTTTTCGAGCGCTTCGGCGGCCTTGATGCCGTCGTTCTCGCCTTCCCATGCGATGACCGCCTTGTAGAACCAGTATTCGCCGGGCGGGTTGCCGTCAGAGGCCAGTGCGTCGAGCACGGTTGAGGCCTGCGCGTGGAATCCTTCGTTGAGAAAAAGGGAGGCCGCGTCGAGCAGAAACGCTTTGCTGTTGGGGCCGTCCAGCGAAAGGCGCATGGCCTCGTCCACGTTGTTCAGCTTCAGGTTGAGCAGGATCACCCGCAGCCGGACCTCGTTGCGCACATCACCCATGGACAGGATGCGGCGGTAGGTCTTCTCGGCTTCGGAGTACTTGCCCACTGTTTCGTAAAGATAAGCCAGCTCTGCCAACGCTTCGAAATTGTTCGGGTCTTGCTTCAGAGCGTTCTTGAGGTCGGCTATGGCCAGCTGCGTCTCGCCCAGCCGGGCGCGGGCGCTGGCGAACAGCAACAGCACATCCGGGGTGCGGGCCTCCTTGGAGAGCCGTTTCAGCTGATCCAGCGCCTCGGCGGGCATCCCGGAATCCAGATACGCTTGCGCCAGACGGATGCGCACCTCGTATTCCTCGGGGTGTGCCTTGACGTAATCTTCAAGAATCGTGAGGCCCTTCTTGCGCTTGCCTTCCTGCATCCACGAACGGGCCAGATAGGTCGTCAGAAGCGGGTTCTCGGGGAATTTCGCCAGCCCGTCGGTCAGGATGTCGCGGGCTCTGGCTCCGGCGTCCGGGCTGTTCCAGTACAGGCTTGCCAGCTCAAGGTAGAGCTGCGGGTCCGGCTCGGCCCCGATGACGCGGCGCAGGGCATCGGCCGCAGAGGTGCGAAGTTCCGCGAGCGTTGTCTGGTCCGGTGCTTCGCCGCTCATGCTCAGGCGGTTTATTCTGGAAAGATAGTCCTGATACAGCAGGTAGTTGTACGTGGTTCTGGCTTCGAGGGACTGCGGCGCGGCTTTGACCGGATCGCTCGGCGCGGGGGCGGTCTTCGGCGCGCAGGCCCCGAGCAGGAGGCACAGGGCCAGGGGCAGGAGTGCGGTGCGCTTCATCGGGTCTCCATGGTTTGGGCTATGCCTCTTCCTCGATCCAGTCGCGGGAGAAGTCCTTGACCGCCTCGGCGAGGTGCTCGCGAATCTTGGTGAGCAGGCGGGCCTCAATCTGCCGTACGCGCTCGCGGGTAACGCCGAAGCGTTCGCCCACTTCCCGCAGCGTCACGGGATTTTCCGAAAGCAGCCGCTCGCGGAGAATGACCAGCTCCTTCTCGTTGAGGATGGGCTCAATACCCTTGATGTTTTGCAGCAGGATCTCGGTGATTTCGTCGTTGGCGAGCTTTTCTTCCACGCCGGGGTCCAACGCGGGCAGGAAGTCCATGCGCGTGGCGTCGGATTCCTCGCCGATGGGCGCGTTGAGCGACATGTCGTTGCGCGACAGGCGCTGGTCCATCTCCTCGATGTCCGAGGGGCTGACGTCGAGCTTTTCGGAGAGCAGCTCGGTGGTGGGGTCGAAACCCATGGTCTGGAGCCGCTGGCGTTCCTTGTTCAGGTTGTAGAACAGCTTGCGCTGGGTCTGCGTGGTGCCCACCTTGACCATGCGCCAGTTGTCCATGATGTACTTGAGGATGTACGCCTTGACCCAGAACGCCGCGTAATAGGAAAACTTGATGCCCTTTTCCGGATCGAATTTCTGAACGGCCTTCATTAGACCTACGTTGCCTTCCTGCACCAGGTCGAGCGCGTTCTGCATCCAGCGCCGCTGGAAGTCCATGGCGATCTTGACCACCAGGCGCAAATGCGAGGACACCAGCCGGAACGCGGCGTCCTGATCGTTGTCGTCACGCACGCGGCGGGCGAGCTCCAGCTCCTCTTCGGGCTTGAGCATGGGAAAGCGCGCGATCTCCCGCAGGTACAACTGCAGCGGGTCGCGTATGGAGACCTCCGAACTCTTGCGGTCAAAGGACGCGGGCAGGGTCGGGGTCTTGGTCACCGGAAGAAATTCGTCTCGCGACGCTTCCTCTTCGGAGATGATCTCGGGATCGATCTCTTCTTCTTCGGTGATTTCGATTTCGGGATCGATGCTCTTCTTATCGGGTGCCATTGTCGTATCTGGGGTATATTCGGCGGGCAAATGCGCCCGTTTTCGATTTTGGAACAATAAAAAATGAGCGTATATTTTTTATTTGTCCTTTTCAATGTTTTTCGCTAGGGCCGGACTCTCCCCCAATGTCCGGAGGCTTGATTTTTCGCGACTTCCGGGTTATATCAAATAATCTTGATATTAGAATGAAGCTCCCCGCGTCCGGGGACGGCACTGGAGACCATCGTGGCTGATTTCAGGAAAGCGCTCGCAGACGACAAGGTATATTTCTTTGACGGCGGTTACGGAACCCTGCTTCAGAGCAGGGGACTGCCCGCCGGACTTTCCCCCGAACTGTGGGGGATGGAGGCGCCGGACGTCATCCGCTCGGCCTATGCAGACTACGTGGAGGCCGGGGCCGACCTGATCACCTCCAACACCTTCGGCGGCTCTGCGCCCAAGCTGGAGGGCAAGGCCGACGTCTTCGAACTGAACCGCCGCATGGTGGAACTCGCCCGCGAAGTGGCAGACGGCCGTTCCTTCGTCGCCGGCTCCGTTGGGCCCACCGGAAAGTTCGTGGAGCCGCTTGGTCCCTTGAGCTTCCGTGAAATGGTGGATATCTACCGCGAGCAGATTCGGGGTATCGTCGCCGGCGGTGCGGACCTGATCCTTGCCGAGACGCATTTCGATCTTGCCGAGATCAAGGCCGTGGTCGTGGCGGCGCGCGAGGTTTGCGACCTGCCCGTGGCCACCTCAATGACCTTCGAGGGTTCCGCCTGTCTGACCGGCACCTCGCCGCAGACATACGTGGATACCATGCAGAACCTTGGCGTGGAGCTGATCGGCACCAACTGTTCCGCAGGCCCGGAGCAGATGTACGACACGCTGGTGCAGTGGCTGCCGCGGCTTGAAACGCCGGTTTTCGCCGAGGCCAACGCCGGTCTTCCGGAGCTGGACGAAGAAGGCAATACCGTCTTTCGTCTCGCGCCCGAGCCGTTCGCCGAACAGGCCGTGAAATTTCTGGACGTTGGTGCAAAGATCATCGGCGGCTGCTGCGGCACCACCCCGGACCATATCCGCGCCCTGCGCGCCAAGGCCGAGGGCCGCAGCTGGGCCATGCCGCAAAAGACCGACCATGCGAGCACCGTGGTGACGTCGCGCGCCGTATCCGTGCCCCTTGGTTTCGACCATCGCTCGGTCATTATCGGCGAACGCATCAACCCCACCGGCAAGAAGCTGCTCACCGAAGAACTTCAGGAAGGCCGCTTCAACGAGGCCATGCGCTTTGCCACGGAGCAGACCGAGCTTGGCGCGCCCGTGCTCGACGTGAACGTGGGGGCGCCCATGGTCGATGAAGGGCAGCTGCTGCCGGAGCTGGTCAAGTCCCTCGTGGCCCGCTACCAGTGTCCGCTTTGTATCGACTCCAACGACTCCGACGCGGTGGAGAACGCCCTGTGGAACTATCCCGGCTCGCCGCTGGTCAACTCCATCACCGGCGAGCCCGGCAAGATGGAACGCCTCGGGCCGCTGTGCCGCAAGTTCGGCGCGCCGTTCATCCTGCTGCCGCTGGAAGGCAAGAAGTTGCCCGTAACCGCCGCCGAACGCATCGAGGTGCTGGAACGGCTGCTGGCGGAAGCAGACGCGCTGGGCATCCCGCGCCGCCTGATCGTGGTGGACGCGCTGGCGTTGACCGTGTCCTCCAAGCCGGAAGCGGCCCGGGCCAGCCTCGAGCTCATCCGCCATTGCAAGGAAAACCTTGGGCTGGCCACTACCATCGGCCTGTCAAACATATCCTTCGGCCTGCCCGCCCGCGAACTGCTCAACTCCAATTTCCTGGCCCTCGCCATGGGCGCGGGGCTGACTTCCTGCATCGCCAACCCCAACTCCGCCCGGCTGCAGGAAACCCTGCACAGCGTGGAAGTGCTGTTGGACCGCGACAAGCAGGCGCAGCGGTACATCGAAGGCTACTCCGACTGGACGCCGGGCACGGCCGCACCCGCGGCGACCGGCGGGGGAGCTTCGGCCTCCTCGGGATCGCAGGATGATGCCGACCCGGTGTTCTCCGCCGTTGTCAAGGGCGACCGCGACGCCATCCTCGATCTGGTGGAGAAAAAGCTGGAGTCCGGCATGTCGGCCATGGATCTGGTGAATGACCTGCTCATCCCCGGCATCATGGAGGTGGGCGAGAAGTACGAGCGCAAGGAATACTTCCTGCCGCAGCTGCTGCGTTCCGCCGAGACCATGAAGACCGCCTTTGGTCGTCTCCAGCCGCTGCTTGAGGCCGAATCCGAGGGCGGCAGCAAGCCCGTGGTCATCATGGCCACCGTCGAAGGCGACATTCACGACATCGGCAAGAACATCGTATGCCTGATGCTCGGCAACCATGGCTTTGAGGTAATCGACCTCGGCAAGGACGTGCCCGCCGAGCGCATCGTGGAAGCCGCGGTGGAGCACAAGGCCAGCATCATAGGACTTTCCGCGCTCATGACCACCACCATGGTCCGCATGGAAGACACGGTGAAGCTGGTGCGCGAGCGCGGCATGGACGTGAAGGTCATCATCGGCGGCGCGGTGGTCACCGAGAAGTTCTGCAACGCCATCGGCGCGGACGGCTGGAGCACGGATGCGCTCGACGCGGTGCGAATTGCACAGAATCTGGTGCAGTAAGGTCGGATTCTTGCACTTTGATTCCGCGACGATCCCTGCTATGATGATGCGATGAAAACCGCACGCTTCATCCATGCGCCCCTCATGGCGCTGATAATTCTGTTGGCCGGGTGTCTGCCTTCGGCCGCCGAATATCCTGTGCTCGACCCCTCCGCCATGGAGGCGAAACTTTCGGAATCCAAGGGGACGCCGACGCTGGTGGTCTTCTGGGCCACGTGGTGTCCGCCCTGCATGAAGGAAATCCCCGAGCTTGAACGCTACAAGCGCGAGGCGGGCGACAGCGTGGACATTCTGGCCATTTCGGTGAACGACGGGCCGGAGCAGATCGACAAGTTCTTCGGCGGCGAGACGCCCCTTGACGTGTACCGCGCCACGGAAGGTCTCTTGCGCAAACGTCGCATCAGCGGCATCCCGCGCAGCGATTTCTATAACGCCTCCGGAGAGCATCTTTACAGCTTCGAGGGCTACAGCCCCGAAGTGCTGCACACGCTGATGCGCAGCCTCACGCATCCGGACGAGTTCTCCGCTGCGGAGCATGACGCCCTGCGCAACCGTTTCCCTACAAAATAACGGACCCCGAACATGATAATTCGCAAGGCGAAAATTCCGGACGTCAGGGCCATTCACACCCTGCTGCTTCGGCAGGAAGATCACGAATCCCTTGTTCTGCCTCGCTCCTTCAGTCAGCTGTACAGCCACCTGAGGGATTTTTTCGTGGTGGAGGAAGACGGCGAGATCATCGGCTGCGTGGCCCTCTCCATCACCTGGGCCGATCTGGCGGAGATTCGCTCGCTCGTGGTGAGCAAGGACTGCCGGGGGGCGGGGCTCGGGCGCAAGCTCGTTGAAGCCGCCCTGAGCGAGGCCCTGACGCTTGGCATCTATTCGATATTCACGCTGACCGAGGTGCCGGGATTCTTCGAGCGCATGGGCTTTGCCTACACCGAAATGGAAAACCTCAACCAGAAGATATGGGCCGACTGTCTCAACTGCCCCAGGTTCCCGGACCTGTGCAACGAGACGGCCATGACCATTGAACTGTAAACCCGACGGGACCGATAGCAATGGGCCATAAGCTGACCCCCTTCATCACCGGCGAAACCATCCGTGAACGCATCGACGTTCTCGGACGCGAAATAGTGCAAAGCTACGAAAACAACGAAGAACCGCTCGTGTGCATCTGTGTGCTCAAGGGCGCGTTCCTGTTCTTCTCCGACCTGATCCGCAGGGTGGACAGGCCCATGGAAGTGGACTTCGTGCGGCTGGCCAGCTACGGCTCCGCCACTTCCCGCAGCGAGGACGTCATTTTCTCCAAGGATCTTGAGGTTCCCATCGAAGGCAAGGATGTGCTGGTCATTGAGGATATCGTCGATACCGGACACTCCATGGACTTCCTGCTGCACGTGTTGAAGCGGAGAAATCCCAAGAGTTTGAAAATTTGTGCGCTAATTGATAAGCATGAGAGACGTGAGACAGGCGTCCAGGTGGACTTTGCCGGATTCAACCTTTCGGAAGGGTTCATTGTGGGATACGGTCTGGATTACGCTGAACGCTACCGCGAGCTTGACGGCATCTACGAACTCTCCACCGATGCCGGAAAGTAAACCGATCACCCAAAGGTGCGCGCCATGATCGTTACGTGCCCGAACTGCGAGACGAAATACAATCTGCCCGAGGATCGCATCCCCGCCGGCGGAACCAAGGTAAAGTGCTCCCGTTGCAGCCATATTTTCAAGGCTGAACCACCCGCTTCCATGCCCGAGGAGGAAGTGGAGAACCTGCTTGATCAGGAGCCCGAAACCGGTGCCGGAGCCGCCGCACCGGACACGGACGACGAGTTCGACAAGGCGTTCAACGAGGTCGCCGGACAGGGCGAAGCCCCGGCCGACGAACCGGCGGAACAGGAATCGCCCGCTCAGGAGACCGCCGCTGAAACGGAAGAACCCGCCGAGCATGGTGGCGACGTCTTTGCTGACGATGACACGCCCGCGGATGACGACTTTGACAGCCTTTTCGACGAGCCTGTCGGAAACGCGGACGAAGTTTCCTCAGAAGACTTCACCCCAGAGGCCGACGAGCAGCCCGCCGAAGAACCCGAAGCTGCGGCTGCCCCCTCCGAGCCCGAAGACGACCTGAGCGACCTGTTCGGCGACGACGAGCCGGAAGAGGCTGATGCCCCGGCCCCGGGCGGTGCGCAGGCCCCCCCGGAAGATGATGACTATGCCGACCTGTTCGGCGATGACGATGACGAGCCGGAAGCCGCGCCCGAATCCTCTGAAGCGCCTTCCGAGGGAGACGATCTCGAAGGCGGTCTTTTCGATGAGGAACCCGAAGAGGGGGACCTTTTCGAGCAGGAAGAGGACGAAACCGACGAGCCTGCCGAAAAAGCTTCCGAAGGTCCGTTCGAAACCGACTTTGATCTCGACGAGGGCGGCAGCGAACCTCAGACGGGCGGCAAGGGCAAATGGGTCGCCATGATCGTCATTTTCCTCATTGCCGCAGGTATCGCCGCAGGGTGGTATTTCAAGGCGTGGAAGTTTTTCGGCATCGACCCTGCCGCTCTCCTTTCGGACGTACCGGTCATTGGCAGCATGTTCGACGAAGGTGAAGCCGAGGCTCCGCTTTCCCCGGAAGAGAAGATCAAGAACATCGAACTCAAGAACGTCCGCCAGTACTATGTGCAGAATGAAAAGGCCGGACTGGTCTTCGTGGTGCAGGGCGAGGCGGTCAACGCCTTCGATACGCCGCGCGAGCGCATCGAGGTGGAGGTCTTCCTTTATGACGCCAACGGCAATGTGCTGACTTCACAGCGGGTCATGGGCGGCAACACGCTCTCCATGTTCCAGCTGCGCGTGCAGTCCAAGCAGGAAATCGAGGAAGGTCTTGCCTCCGAGGTGGGCATTCTCTCCAATAACACCTTCCTGCGGCCCGGTGCATCCACGCCGTTCATGGCTGCCATCTTCGAACCGCCGACCGACAAGGTGAAGGAGTTCGGAGTCAAGGTGGTGGACGTCCAGAAACCCGAATAGCCCTGTTGCTGAAGAAGTGAATACGCCCCCCGGTCGTTATCGGCCGGGGGGCTTTTGTTGTGGCGAAGCTCTCATTGACATCCGTCGTGATTGCGGATGCAATCGGAGAGAAGGATAAATCAACCCTAAAAGGCGGTGTTCATGGCGCGTTCCAGACAGCGACTCAGCATTCTGGTGGCCCTTGAAGACGATTACGAACGCGAGCGGCTCGTGGAAATGCTGGGCAGAGCCGTGTCCAGCGTCGCGGCGGCAGCGGACGCAGCTACTGCATTGGAGCGTTTCCGGGCGGAGTCGCCGGATGTGACGTTGGTGGATATGAACCTTTCCGACAGCCACGGTAACGACCCCGTGACGCTCATTCGGCGCGAGCGGGAGGATGCCCCGGTGATCGTTGTCTACGACAGCTACAACCCCCGGAGGCTGCTGGAGGTGGTGGAGCGCAACGTGGATGCCTTCATCAGAAGCCCCGTGGATCAGGACCGGTTGCTGACGGCGTTGCGCCGTTGTGCGCGAAACGTCTTCCTTCGGCGCAGGCTGCGTCAGGCGGACCGCGACCTGCATCGCCTGCTGGATGCGTTTCCGGCCATGGCCCTGCTGGAAAAGGATGGGCGCGTTATTTACGCAAACCGCCCGCTGGCCAATTATTGCGGCTACGAGGACCATGAAGCCATGAACGCGGACGGTGCCGGTCCCGGAGAGTATATGGAACGGCTTGACGGGACTGTCTATGAGGGCGGTGACGAACGCTGGATCGCCGCCGTGACTGACGACAGACTGGACGTGGACCACGTGGCGCATTTGGTGAATCCTGCCAACCCGGACGGTCTGCCGGGGGTCTTTTCGGTTAACCACAGTTCACTTCCCGGTTCCGGGATACGTCTCATCAGCTTCCATGACGTGAGCGCGCTGGAGGACGAGCGGCGGCATCTGGCGGACGAGGCATCCACCGATCCGCTGACCCGCGCCCTGAATCGGCGCAGTTTCCTGCGCATTCTCGAAGAGTGCGCGGTTCGCGACAGAACCCTGTCGCTGATCATGTTCGACATCGACCATTTCAAGTCCATCAACGACACCTACGGTCATGACGTGGGCGACAGCGTCCTGCGGGAGATATCCGCGCTGGTGCGGTCGGATATCCGCCGTTCGGATTTCTTCGCCCGCTGGGGTGGCGAGGAATTCATGGTGCTGCTGCCAGCCTCGGACATGGACCGCGCCGTGGAAGCGGCGGAGCGGCTTCGCGAAGCGGTGGAGGCTTCGGACTTCACCGGCGTTCCCCGGCAGATAACTTCAAGCTTCGGCGTCGCCATGCGTCGCCCCGCCGAGTCGTCGGACGAGTTCGTCAAGCGTGTGGATCAAGCCCTGTACGACGCCAAGGAAGGTGGCCGCAATCAGGTGGTGGTTGGCTGAATCGGCATGAAAAACCGCCGAGCGCAAGGCGCTCGGCGGTTCGTGTTTTTGTATCTTCTCTTGTCGCTATTCCGGTGCGACCCAGCCTCGGTATTCTCCACTTTCGCTGTCTCGGTTCACGGACCAGCCGTTGTAGTCCTGTTCGGGGACCAAACCTTCAAAGCGTTCCTCCTGCCCGTAGATGGGGGCCGAGAAGGGGGAGCCGATGCGCAGGATGTTGCGCTGGGTGACCAGAAGCGCTTCGTCGCCGCCCACCACGCCTTGTGCCGTGGCGGTGTGTCCGCCCAGCCGGATGGGATCCGGCAGGTCGGCAAATCCCGTCAGGCAGTATGCCACGGCCAGTCCGAAGGCAAAGGGCCGAAACAGGGCGAAGAAGGTGGGCATGCGCATCAGGAGGCTCCCTAGCAGGCGGTTTTCAGCGCGGTGACGATGGTCTCCTGCTGCTCGGCCGTGAGATACGGGTGCATCGGCAGGCTGAAGATGCGCTCGGCGATGCCTTCGCACACGGGCAGGTCGCCGCGCTGGTACCCCAGCGACTTGTAGGCGGTCTGCAGGTGCAGCGGGATCGGGTAGTAGATCACGGACGGAATGTCCGCGGCCTTGAGCCTGCCCATGAGCTCCTCGCGGTGTTCGGAGGATTCGGCCAGCAGGGAATACTGGGCCCACACCGATTCCAGTCCTTCCGGAACCGTAGGCGGGGTGACGCCCGGCACGTCGGCGAGCAGCTCGTTGTAGCGGGTGGCGATCTCGTTGCGCTTCTCGATCTCGCCGGGGAAGATGGCGAATTTCGCCAGCAGCACGGCGGCCTGCATGGAGTCAAGGCGGCCGTTGATGCCAAGGCGCACGTTGTCGTATTTGTCGTCGCCCATGCCGTGCACGCGGATGGAGCGCAGCAGCTTGTCCATCTCGTCGCTGTTGGCGAAGCACATGCCGCCGTCGCCGTAGCAGCCCAGCGGTTTGGCCGGGAAGAAAGAGGTGCAGGCCACGTCGCCGAAGGCGGTGGTGCGCTTGCCGTGGTAGGTGGCTCCAAAGGACTGGGCCGCATCCACGATGAGGAACATGCCGTTGTTGCGGGCGCGCTGCTGGAGAGCCTCGTACTCGGCGGAGAGGCCGAACAGGTCCACGGCAATGACGCCCTTGCAGCGCAGCTTGCCCTCGTCCTTGACCTTGGCGATCTTGCGCTTGAGGTCGGCGGGATCCATGTTGAAGGTCACGGGATCGATGTCCACGAACACCGGGGTCGCGCCCAGCAGGGACACGGTCTCGGCGGTGGCCATGAAAGTGAACGGGGTGGTGAATACCGCGTCGCCCGGACCGGCACCAAGGGCCATCAGCGCCATCATCAGCGCGTCGGTGCCGGAGGCGCAGCCCACGGCGTGTCTTGTCCCGGCAAAGTCGGCCAGTTTGGATTCGAGCTCGGTGATTTCCGGGCCCATGATGTATTTACCGTGTTCGAGAACCGCGTCGATGCCGCTTCTCACGGCGTCTTCGACTTCACGGTACTGCGTCTTGAGGTCGATGAAGGGAATTGACATATATTCTGTCTCCTATTGCTTTTCCGGGTTGACCAGTTCGTAGATGCGCACAAAAGGCAATCCGTCGGCCACGAGCCGGAAGTGTTTTCGTATCATGGGACTTTCGGGGTCATCGCGCAACAGCCTGACCAGCATGCTGTCGTAGGCCTCCGGGCTGAGCAGGAACGGCTTGCCCATGAGGCCGTTGATGACCAGATGCGGCGTCTTGCGCAACAGGCGCGACGACTGCGCATTCAGGGGGTAATAGCGATTCTTGATCCCGTCCGCGCCGATGATGTCGATGCTCTCGACGCGCATCCGCTGGCCCGAAGGATTGGCTATCGCGCCGTGCTGAACGTTGTATCGAAGCTGGGATGGTTGTGAATTCACGATGTCGTATTCTTCGGTGCTTCCGGTCTTCAAGTTCCAGTTGCCGAAATGGGAAATCCAGCGCGTCAGCCGGATGTTCTTCCAGCTTACCACAAAATATTGCGGCCGTGTCACGCCGAAGGAGGATTCGCTTTCGCCAAGCGATTCTACCATGGCCTGCGCCTTGTCCGCGCTCATGCCCTTGAACGGTTCGAAGCCTTTGGATGTGGCATAGAACAGCATCTGGTTGGCGCGCTGCGGAGAAGTCGTGGCAAGCGCATGGGCCATGGGGAAGACGTCCTCGCCGGTGTGCCTTCCGCCGTCAATGGGCGGGCGGATGCCGGAGTAGTACCATGTGGCGTACCCCCAGTCCCACCATGTCCAGATGACGGAGTCTGGCTCGATGCGCTCGCGCAGGCCCATGAGCGCCTCGGCGTGGGGCTTTGTCACCACCGGAGTGGGCGGCATGGCGCGGTAATCCATGTATGCCGGAGCGAGCAGCGCAAGGCCGATCACCGCTTGAAGCGCGGGCTGCCCCCACTGGCGCAGTCTGTGTTCGCCAAAGAGCAGGTTGCCCGCCGTGTTGGCGGTCAATCCGAGGAATATGGCCGAAGCGCCGCCGCCGAACATGGCGAAGCGCGTGCCGAGCTGAAGCCCCATGACCGCAATGAGCAGCATGGGCAAAAGCAGGATCGTCTCCGGCCGGAAGGCCACGATGATGGCGGCGCAAACGAGGGACAGGCCGCCGAGCCAAACGCTGTTCAGCGAAATCTTGGCAAGCACTTGCGAAAAGCTTACCTCGGCCGCCTCGACAACGCTTGAAATGATGGACGGAAAAGATGCTGCCGACTGACCGGACGCGCCGCCGGAAGATGGAACGGCTCCGAGGTAGGTCGCCACCTTTTCCAACAGTCTGGTGGCAGGATAGAGCAGGACGTTGGTGAGCAGCAGGGTGACGAAAAGAAAGATCGCGGTGCTGAGCCACCACTGCCGCTGATGCTTTTTAAGCAGCGCAGGGATGCGGTCGGCGTGGATCAGCCAGATGATGATGGCCGCCAGCATGATGGAAATGAAGGACCTTGAAAACGCCGGGAGCTGCATGACGGCGGGAAGTGGAAGGAGCTTGAGCATCCCAAGGCCCATGCCCGGAAGCGCGGCCATGAGGATGGCGGCCCATTCAAGCATGCCGCGCAGCCTGCGTTCCGGGACCGCGAGCAGAATGATCATCACGCCCGCGACCATGACCAGCAGCGAGTTCAGGAAGGCGAGGTCCTGATGCCACCAGCTCGCCATGCGCAGGAGCAGGCCCACGGCGAGCGCGGTCCACGGGGAGGATATGGTCTCGCGCATGGGGGCCGCATTGACGGGCAACCAGCTGCGGCGGAAAAAAGAGCGCCCCCACCATGCGAGAGCAAGGGCCGCAAGCAGCGGCATGAGCATGGTGAAGAGGTCGGTGTCGTAATAGCCGAGCTTGCTGCGCTGGAAAAAACCGTAGCTCATGGCGCCGATGAAGCCCGCCACGATGCCGCCGGTGCGTCCGCCGGCAAGCCAGCCCCAGAGAAAACAGACGGGCGCCAGAAGGCTGGCGAAGAAGGCAGGGCCCCAGAAGCCGATGTCGCCCAGTCCGATTCCGGTGAGCTCGTGAATTATTTTTGTCAGCCACGCCATGTGTTCCGGCTCGGCAAAGGTCACGTCGCGCGCCTTGGCAAGCCAGAGGTACGAGTCGTGGGTGGAGAGCAGGAACTCGCCGTTGACCTGAAGCATGGGGTGATCCCATACTGTCCAGAGGCTCAGGCGCAGAACGAGGGTGAACAGGTAGAGGCCCAGGCACCAGCAGGTGGCCCAGAGCGCGTCGCCTTTCCAGGGAGAGCGTCCGCTAATGGCGGTGTCGATGGAATGCACAAGGCCGGTTCCCATGGGGGTCCTTCCGCGTTGTTGCTGGTTGGATGCCGGAATGTGGCGCGAGTGGGACACTAGCCAAAAAAAACAGGCACCGCAAATTCTCTATTTCATGTCAAACAGGCTGCGCAGGCTCGATTCCGTACGGAAGGACTCGTCGCCGTCTGGCGTTTTACGGGTACCTTCCACCTGAAATATCGTCCCCGGAATGTCCGCCGGATCGACCAGAGCCGTTCCCTCGGCGCGGATACTGACCGGTTCACCCAGGGAAAACTCGCGTATCTGCATCATCCTGCCCTCGAATTCCCCCATGAAGGCCACGTCGCCGTAGGCTCTGCCGCCGACGTTCACGGCCTGCGTGCGCAGGTCCACCCAGCCCGAAGGCTTGCTTCCCCCGCCGCGGCGGATGTTTCCGGCCACGCGGACCTGTCCCTTGAGGTCATCGGAGAGCAGGTAACTCAGATTCATGTCGCCTTCGAAGGAGACCTGTCCGTTCTCCTCCAGCGTCAGGAAGCATTCCGCGCCGCCGGTGTCGAGCCGGACGTTCCATTCGTTCAGCCCCACCCGGACGTCGGCGTGATTGAAGCGCAGCTCGCCGGGGGACTGCACGAGGCCCACGTTCAGGCCCACCACCCGGAAGCCGGACAGCCCGGCGCGGTCGATGGATTGCCATGACAGGCGTACGTTGGCGGCCTGTTCGTCCACGGAGACCAGCGCCCGCGTCCAGATGCTCTGCCACGGGGTGAACAGCGCGACGCCCGCCGCGAGGCCGAGAAAGGCGCAGATGAACCAGCCCAGCCCTCTGAGTTCGCTGATGCGCTTTCTCATGTTCCCCTCGCAAGGATCATGCGCGCCCGGGCAAGACCGCGACCGCTGGAGGACGGCTCCACCTCGAAAAATCTGGCCTGCAGGTTGGCGCGGCTGCGGATGTCACTGAGAAACGTCGCCAGATCGGACACGGGAATGCCGGGGAAGGAAACTTCAACACCGTTCTCGCGCCGCAGCAGCATGGAGGGCGGAAACTCGTCGTATCCGGCCAGAATAGTGCGCACGGCGCTCATTGCATCGGTCTGCGACAGCTCACCCATGGAGGCGCGCAGCACCCTGACTTCGCGGACGATGTCCACCACGCGCTCATATTCCGCGCGACGTTTTTCAATGGTCTTGCGTTCTGCGCGGGCCATGTAGTTCAGCCCGGCCCAAAGCATGACGAACAGTACGATCAGCCCGCCGAGCGTCATGCGGAAAAATCGCTTCTGCGACGCAAGATCACGCGATTCCCAGAAATATTCACGGCGCGCCATGCTATCGCCTCCCCACGGTCATGGCGAAGCGCACGGCTCCGGCCACGGGCGTGGTCCGTTCCAGTTCGAAAGTGAAGGAATCCTCTTCCTCAAGGCGTTTCATGAACTGCCTGAGTGCCTTTTTGCCGGGGATCATTTCTCCCTCGACGCGGCCTTCAAGGCCGTCCACGGTGATGGAGTAGACCTGCAGGCCGAGGGTGTCGTTGCGACTCAGGGCGGCCATGAGTCGCAAGGGGTCGAGCCCGATCTTGCGCTCCGCCTGCAGTTTTCCGGCCTCGAACTGGAGCCTGCCGTACGGCTCGCTGCCCATCTCGTCGCCAAGCACGGAGCGGTATTCCTGCTCCAGCGCCGCGTCTATGGTCGAGGATTGCGCGTTCAAGTGAAACCAGCGCACGGCCTGTCCGCCCGCGAAAAGAAGTCCCACAAGGCACAGCCATGCGAGATTGCGCAGAAATCTTCTGCTCAAGGCGGCCTGTGTGGCGGCCGACTGTTTGGGGGATATGCTCATGCTGGGGACCCGGATGCTTGTTGTTCTGCCGCCTTCGCTTGCGGCGCATGGCGGAAACATACTCCAAACACCACCGGATGGGCAAGGAACCCCTTGTGACACCGGGGAAAAACATTGCCCGACACCGGTGGCCCTGCTATGTGACGGACATGTGCGGAATTGCCGGTATCCTCGACATCGCCCGCCGGACCGGGGCCGACGAGCTGCGTACCCGCGTGCGGCGCATGGCCGATACCCTCATTCACCGGGGGCCCGACGGCCACGGCCTGCACGTGGACGAGCTGCAGGGACTGGCCATGGCTCACAGACGCCTCGCCATCATCGACCTGAGCGACGCGGGAGCGCAGCCGATGCTTTCGCGCTCCGGCCGTTTCGCGCTGGTACTTAACGGCGAAATCTACAATTTTCATCAGCTTCGGGCCGATCTTCAGGATGAAGGCGGGCCCTTTCTGCCATGGCGCGGCGGCTCGGATACCGAGGTGCTGCTCGCCGCCATCGAGGCATGGGGCGTCGAAGGCGCGTTGCGCCGTGCAATCGGCATGTTCGCCTTTGCGGTATGGGATACGCGCGAACGGCAACTGATCCTCGCCCGGGATCGCATGGGGGAAAAGCCCCTGTACTGGTCCCTCGACGGCAACCGCTTCCTGTTTGCCTCCGAACTCAAGGCGCTGACGGCGCATCCCGATTTCTCCAGGCAGGTGAATCCCGAGGCAGTCTCCCTGTTTTTGCGCTACCAGTATGTTCCCGCGCCGCACTGCATCTGGCAGGGCGTGCACAAGCTGGAGCCGGGCACCATGCTCACGGTGCTTCCGTACGGACAGGTGCAGACCAAAGCCTATTGGCGCCTGCATGACGTGGTCTCGCAGGGCGGGCTGGAGCCGTTCGAAGGGAGCAGGGAGCTGGCCGCAGCGGAACTGGAAGAGCTGCTGACCGAGGCCGTGGGGATGCAACTGGAGTCGGACGTGCCACTCGGCACGCTGCTCTCCGGCGGCATTGATTCGAGCCTGATAACCGCGCTGGCTCGCAAGGTTTCCGATTCCCCGGTGCGCACCTTCACCATCGGCTACGATGATCCGGCCTTTGACGAATCGGCGCAGGCAAGGAAAATAGCGGAGTATCTGGGCACGGAGCATACGGAGCTGATCGTCTCCCCTGATGAAGCGCTCGATCTGCTGCCGAATCTGCCAGACATGTGGGACGAGCCGTTCGCGGACGCTTCCATGTTGCCCACCGCGCTCGTTTCGAGGCTGACTCGCGAGCATGTCACGGTCTGCCTTTCCGGGGACGGCGGTGATGAAACGTTCGGCGGATACAACCGACACGTCACGGCGCCGAAGCTCTGGAGCAGGCTGTCAGGGCTGCCGCTGCCGCTTCGCAGAGCAGTATCTCGCGCCATTCATTCCGCTTCGCCGCGAAAACTTGACTCGCTGTATGCTTTCTGGGAGCCGCTGCTGCCTTCCTCGCGTCGCATGAACAATCCGGGTTTCAAGCTGCACAAGCTGGCACGGGTCATGACACAGCCGCATCGAGAGGGGCTTTATGCCGCGCTGTGTTCCACATGGGATCGCCCGGAAGAACTGACCGGCGTCCCCGCTCCGCCTCTTCAGGCGCAGGCGCCGGAAGGGCTCTCGTTCCGGGAGTGGATGCAGTATCAGGACTCCCTGAGCTATCTGCCCGGCGACATTCTGACCAAGGTGGACCGCGCCGCCATGGCCGTGGGGCTCGAAAGCCGCGCCCCGTATCTCGACCACCGCGTAGTGGAGTTCGCATGGCGTTTGCCGGAATCCTACAAGGTGGCCCACGGCAGGGGAAAGCTCGTGCTGCGCGACATCCTGGACAAACATGTGCCGCGTGAGCTGACCGACCGCCCCAAGATGGGCTTCGGCGTGCCGCTTGGCGAGTGGCTGCGCGGCCCGCTTCGCGACTGGACGCGAGACACCCTGCATCCGAAGAAGCTGGAGCAGGGCATACTGGAAAACGGTGTGCCCGTGGCCCGGGCTCTTAATGACCACATGTCCGGACGGCGCGACAATGAATACGCCCTCTGGGGCGTGCTCATGCTGCAGAGCTGGATGGACCGCTGGAATTGACCCGAACCCCGTAGCCGACGCATCATTACATGAAGATAGCTCTCCTCGGCGGGTACGCCCCGTCACTCATCAATTTTCGCGGGCCGCTGGTGCGGGCCATGCTGGAGCAGGGACACGAGGTTGTGGCCATGGCGCCTCCGTTTTCTCCTTCACCGGGCCCGCAGCTGGAGGCCATGGGCGCACGCTACCGGGAAATCCCGTTGAACCGGCGCGGGCTGAACCCCCTGAGCGATCTCGGCTCGCTGCTGACCCTCAAGCGCATGTTCCGGGAGATAGCCCCGGACGCGGTGCTGTCCTACACCATCAAGCCCGTGGTTTACGGGTCCCTCGCCGCAAAACTGGCGGGCGTGCCGGCCATCTATTCCATGATAACCGGCCTTGGCTACGCCTTTACGGAAGACGCGGGCATGAAGCGACGTCTGATCTTCAACCTCGTTCGTGGCCTCTATGCTGCCGGACTCCGTCCCAACCAAGCTGTTTTCTTTCAGAATTCCGATGATCTGGCATTTTTCAAAAAGCTCGGTGTGGTGCCTGAAGGAATGCGCACCGAAGTGACCGACGGCACCGGCGTGGATCTGGATCATTACGCCTACTCGGAGCCGCCGCAGGGGCCGCCGGTGTTTCTGTGCCTGTCGCGCTTTCTGCGCTCCAAGGGCGTGGAGCATTTCCTTGAGGCTTCGGAACGGCTCAAGAAGCGTTTCCCCGAAGCAATCTTCCGGCTCGCAGGCAGCCCGGAGCAAGGCCGCGATGCTTTAGGCGAAGACGAGATCCGCGAATGGAAGCGCAGAACAGGAGCCGAAGTGCTCGATCCCGTGGAAGATGTCCGCCCCCTGCTGTCCGGATGTACCGTCTATGTGCTTCCGAGCTATCGCGAAGGCGTGCCGCGCTCGGTTCTTGAAGCCATGAGCACCGGAAGGGCCGTTATCACCACGGATGCGCCCGGATGCCGGCTTACCGTGGAAGACGGCGTCAACGGTTGCCTCATCCCGCCGAGAGACACCGACGCGCTGGAGCTGGCCATGCTCAGAATGATCGAGGCGCCCGAAACGGTGCGCGAGATGGGGCGCAGAAGCCGTGAAATAGCCGAACGCCGTTTCGACGTGCACCGCGTCAACGAACTTATCCTCAAGAGCATGGGGGCCGCATGAAGCGAATGATGGATATCCTCGTCTCCATGGCGGCCTTGATCCTGCTCTCGCCGGTCCTGATGGCGGTGGCGCTTCTGGTGCGTCTGAAGCTTGGTAGCCCGATCCTGTTCCGTCAGCAGCGTCCCGGTCTGCACGGGAAGTCTTTCGACATCCTCAAGTTCCGCACCATGCTCGATGCCGAGGCCCCGGACGGCACTCTCCTGCCTGATGCGCAGCGGCTGACCCCTTTCGGCAAGGCGCTTCGCGCCAGCTCGCTCGACGAGTTGCCCGAACTGCTCAATGTGTTAAAAGGAGACATGAGCCTCGTGGGCCCGCGCCCGCTGCTCATGCAGTACCTGCCGCTTTACAGCCCGAGGCAGGCCAGACGCCACGAGGTGCGACCCGGCATCACCGGCTGGGCGCAGATCAACGGAAGAAACGCAGTGGACTGGCCGGAACGCTTTGAGCTTGATGTCTGGTACGTTGAGAACAGGACGCTGCTGCTGGACCTGAAAATATTGCTCAGGACCGTTACCGGCGTGCTCCGCCGCGAAGGCATTTCACAGGAAGGGCACGTCACCATGGAACCGTTTACCGGCAACGAACAAGGCCGCAACAAAGGAGATTCGCCATGAACGTGAAAAGAATCCTGCTCCCCGTCGACGGCTCCCGCCATTCCGACGCCGCCGCAACCTCCGCCGTGGACATGGCCAAAAGCTCCAACGCAGAAATCCTGCTGCTCGTATGCCGCAAACCCGTCCCCAACGAACTGGGCGAACCCAACGTGCAATGGGTGCTCAATCACTATACACAGGATGCGGAAAACATCCTCTCCGCCTATCGCGAACGCTTTGACAGGCAGGACGTGGTCTACCGTGACCGCATCGTCGGCGGACGCCCCGGGGAAGTCATTGCCGATGTAGCCAAAGCCGAGGACTGCGACATCATCGTCATGGGATCCAAAGGCAAATCCGACCTCGAAGGCCTCCTGCTCGGCAGCGTCACCCACAAGGTGCTCCATACCGCCCACTGCCCGGTGCTCGTTGTGAAGTAATAGTGCAACCCATATGCACATGTTTCGTGCAGAAAGTGACCCCTCTTGCACAAGAATGCAGGAGGGGTCACTTTTTAAACGTCCGGAATAATGAGCTTTACAGTTTTGGCACGCCGGATGCTTAGCCTCAAGTAACGCGAAATTGAAGCAGGAGGTAGCATTCATGGACATGCTGAGCGCATTCGGAAACTGGTTCTGCAACAGCGGATTCGGCTACGGCCACGGCCACTTGGGAGGCGGCGGATTCATGTCGTCCGGTTGGCTTCCCTTTCACATGCCCTTCGGCGGCCTGATCGGACTGTTGCTCCTCGGAACCCTGATTTTCATGGGAGTGCGCCTGTTTCGCAGTCGGCAGCCTTCGCATCAGACAATCGCAATGGACGTGATCAAGCGTCGCTATGCGGAAGGCGAGATCGACGATGCTACCTACGAAAAGCTTCGAGCCGCGATGAAACGATAAATTTCGTACAAAGACCTCTTGAGACAAGCATCCTCCTCCCGACGCCCCCGCCTGACCAGCGGGGGCGTTCCTCTGTGAAGGCCTCCGGCGGCCCTTCGGGGACCCTCCGGGGGCTTAAGAACCCTTTTGCAAAAGGGTTCTTAAGAATCTCCCAAAAACATTTGGCTTGCCAAGCCGCACTCGGCTTTCCGAAAGCTAAGGTGCGTAGGCGGCTTGGCGTATATGCTGACGGCGGTTTTCTGCTCTGAGGGATATGACGAACCTAAGCAGCTCCAAACCGTGCAACCATTACACACAGAACACAAATCCCCGTCAGCAGGGTTGCAGCTGGGACGCGGGTTATGCGGCCGCATTAACCCGGCTGCTGCAAGTCCGCTGACAACCCAGGGATTCCAAAGGGGGCCCGCCCCTTTGGTCCGCCTGAAGGGCCCGCCGGAGGCATTGTCGTTTACACCAGTTGCAGGTTTCGGCCTGTTGGCCGACCTTCTTTTTTGCTTGCGCAGAAAAAAGAAGGCAAAAACTGCGCTTGTGGGGGAACGCCGCCGCTCTCGGCGAGAGGCTCTATGACGCGGTCACTGCTCCGGGAGAAATGTTTGTGCCTACAAACATCACCCGGACCTGCGTGACCGGTCAAAAGAGCCTCTATGCCTCGATCGGCATTGCTGCGGTACTTGGTTGGCGGGAGTAGAAGCTTTGTTGGAAGTACAGGTGGGAAGTCTGTGGGCTGACGGAATCCCGCTTAACTCAGTTCTGCTACGGAAGCTCGTCAGCCAAGACGCACAGAACATAGATTCTCGTCAGCGGGGTTGCAGCTGGGACGCGGGTTGTGCGGCCGCATGACCCCGGCAGCTGCAAGTCCGCTGACAACTCAGGGATTCCAAAGGGGGCCCGCCCCTTTGGTCCGCCTGAAGGGCCCGCCGGAGGCATTGTCGTTTATACCAGTTGCAGGTTTCGGCCTGTTGGCCGACCTTCTTTTTTGCTTGCGCAGAAAAAAGAAGGCAAAAACTGCGCTTTTGTGGGTGCTCCGCCGCTCTCGGCGAGAGGCTCTATGACGCGGTCACTGCTCCGGGAGAAATGTTTGTGCCTACAAACATCACCCGGACCTGCGTGACCGGTCAAAAGAGCCTCTATGCCTCGATCGGCATTGCTGCGGTACTTGGTTGGCGGGAGTGGATGGTTTGTTGGGCTTTCTAGTGGGGAGCTTGTGCACCGAAAGAACTCCTCGGGATGTAGTTTGGTTAACAGAGTTCGTCAGCCAAGACGCACAGAACATAGATTCTCGTCAGCGGGGTTGCAGCTGGGACGCGGGTTATGCGGCCGTATGAACCCGGCAGCTGCAACCCCGCTGACAACTCAGGGATTCCAAAGGGGGCCCGCCCCTTTGGTCCGCCTGAAAGGCCCGCCGGAGGCATCTTTGGGCAAAAAGAAAGGGAGCATCGAAGGATGCTCCCTTTTTTGATTCGTATGACTTTTTCCCTAGATGACGTCCCATGTGGCGCCTTCGGGGGTGTCTTTGACTTCGACGTGCATGGCTTCGAGTTCCTTGCGGATGGTGTCGGCTCGTTCGAAGTCCTTGTCTTTGCGGGCCTGTTGGCGTTCGTCCAGTTTGGTTTGGACGGCGTCGGGGTCGATTTCCTTGCGTTCGGCGCGTTTGTCGCGGAGTTCGGTAAGGAAGTCTGCGGGCTGCTGACCGAAGACACCGAAGACCTGTGCCCAGACTGCGACGTCTTCGCGGATCCGGGTCCAGAGGTCGCGTGCGCCTTCGGACTGGCGCAGTTTCTTGTCTTCGGCGATGCGTCCTGCGAGTCGAACGGCATTGAACAGCTGGCCGAGTGCGGCGGCGGTGTTCATGTCGTCTTCCATGGCTTCGGTCCATTTGGCTTCGATGTCGGCCAGTTCCTGGGTGAGCTCTTCGGGGAAGGGGGATTTCTTCCATTTGGACCGGCCGAGGGCGGCCTCGATCTGGTCGAGGGCGGTATAGACGCGTTTGATGCCTTTTTCGGCTTCTTCGAGTGCTTCGAAGGAGAAGTCGAGCGGGCTGCGGTAGTGCATGGTCAGCAGGAAATAGCGCAGGGTCTCGGGCAGAAACTGGGCGAGGATGTCGCGGATGGTGAAAAAGTTGCCGAGACTTTTAGACATTTTTTCGGAGTTGATGCGCACGAAACCGTTGTGCACCCAGAAGCGGGCGAAGTCCTTGTCGGTGGCTGCTTCGGACTGGGCAATTTCGTTCTCGTGATGCGGGAAGGCCAGGTCCTGTCCGCCGCCGTGGATGTCGAGAGGCAGGGGAGCGTATTTTTCGCTCATGGCGGAGCATTCGAGATGCCAGCCGGGACGGCCGGGGCCCCATGGGGATTCCCAGGAGGGTTCGTCTGGCTTGGCGGCTTTCCAGAGGGTGAAGTCGAGGGGGTCTTCCTTCATTTCACCGGGCTGGATGCGTGCGCCGGATTCGAGTTCGTCGATCTGGCGTCCGGAGAGCTTGCCGTAGCCGTCGAAGGTGCGCACGCGGAAGTAGACGTCGCCGTTTTCGGCGGCGTAGGCGTGGCCCTTGTCGATGAGATGCTGGGTCAGCTCGACCATTTCGGGTATGTGCTGGGTGCATTTGGGTTCCACGGTGGCGCGCTCGACATTGAGGCGGTCCATGTCCACGTAGAATTCCTGAATGTATTTTTCGGCCACTTCGCCGGACTCCATGCCGGTCTCGTTGGCGCGCTTGATGATCTTGTCGTCGATGTCGGTGAAGTTGCGGATGAAGGTGACGTCGTAACCGCGGTGCTTGAGGTAGCGGTAGAGGACGTCGAAGACCACACTGGAGCGGGCGTGGCCGATGTGACAGAGGTCGTAGGCGGTGATGCCGCAGACGTACATGGAGACGTCGTTGCCGTTCGCCGGGGTGAACTCCTGTTTCTTCCTCGCCAGGGTGTTGTAGAGTTTCATCGTATTGCTCCGTTTGTGGCTATTTGGATTTATTGACTTTCGATTCGTTGGTAACCGTGACTTCAAGGGCCAGCATGCGGGCTATCCGTTCCGGGGAATTACCCATGTAGAAGTAGAGCCACGGCACGGGTTCCGGCGGCGCGGTGCTGAGTCTGAGCGTGCCGCCGTTTTCGAAAAACCGTCCGAGATCGGCATATGTCTCGGCCATGATGGGCTGTTGCCTTGTCTCGGCGGTGCGGGCCAGCAGGGCGAGTGATGCGGCGAAACGATCGCGGCGTTCCTTTTCCGGCCCGGCCACCAGTGCGAGGGAGAGCCGGTCCAGCAGGCCGTCGTCGGTAAAGCGCATCTTGCTTCTGCCCACCTGAAGGCCCACGAGATCGGCGAGACCGAAGGTCTCCAGTTCGACGTTGTGCAGCCCGATCATGCCCTCAAGGTCGCCGATGCCTTCAAGGTCGGCGGCCAAGCGTTTCACGTGCAGGGAGTTGTCGCCCTTGTCGAATTTGTAGTCAAGGGCCAGATCGCCGCGAATGCGCTCAAGTCGCATTCCGGAAGCGAGCGCCGATGCCCAGCCAAGCAGTTGTGGGTCAAGGGCGAAGTCCGCACCCTGTACCTCGACGTGCGCGAAGTGAGGCGGGCGGTTCCGATGATCCAGATCAATGAAGTCGATGCGTTCCGCGCTGTATTCGTTGCCGTTCCAGACCGCTTCCATGCCGTCAATGGACACGGAGCGCTCCAAGAGGCTCACGTTCAGGGCCTGCCAGTTCACTTCGGCTCCGTGCGACTGTGCCGCCTGACGGATACCTTTCTCCACCTGCGACTGCACGAACCATCTCAGTCCGCCGTACAGGGCGGCGATGACCACCAGCGCGATGAGCAGAATCTTTATGCCGCGGTTCATGCAAACCTCCGGACGGCGCTGACGCAGGCCACGGCCTTGATGCCTTTCTTTTCACCGGTGAAGCCGAGCTTTTCTTCGGTGGTGGCTTTGAAGTTGACGAAGGATTCGTCCAGGCCGAGCAGCCGTGCCACGTTGCGGCGGATGCCTTTGGCGTGGGGGGCCAGTTTCGGGGTCTGGGCGATGACGGTGAGGTCGGCGTGGACGATGCTCGCACCGGCCTTCATGGCCATGAGCTGCACTTCCTTGAGCAGTACGCCGCTGTTGGCGCCTTCAAAATTCGGGTCGGTGTCCGGGAAGTGGCTGCCGATGTCGCCGCCGCCGAACGTGCCGAGGATGGCATCGGCAAGAGCGTGCAGCAGCACATCGCCGTCGGAGTGGGCATGTATGCCGGGACCGCCGGGTATCGGAACGCCGCCAAGCACCAGCGGGCGTTCTCCGCCGTAGCGGTGGACGTCGTATCCCCAGCCGGTCACGCTGATTTCGGCCACGGGTTCCTCCAGCCGTTTCAGGTCTTCGGGGGTGGTTATCTTGCAGTTGCCGGGCTCGCCGGGGACGGTGGTCACGGTGCCGAGCCGTTCCACCATGCTCGCGTCATCGGTGACTTCCCAGCCTTCCTCTTGCGCGCGGCGGTGGGCTTCTTCGAGCGGTTCGCGATGGAAGGCCTGCGGTGTCTGGACTGCGCGCAGCTCGGAGCGGACCAGTGTCTCGGTGACAGCCGTTCCCTGTACCCGCTTGATGGTGTCTGGGACCGCGATGGCGGGAATCGCGCCTTGGGCATCCGCGTCCAGCGCGTCGAGCAGCGCGGTGACGAGGGAGGCCGAGGCAAACGGGCGGGCGGCATCGTGCACGAGTACGGTGTCGCATTTACGGTCGAGCGCGGCAAGGCCGTTGCGAACCGAATCCTGTCGCCTTGCGCCGCCTTCCACGACGGCAAAGGGCAGGCCGAGATCCTCTTCGGCATTGAGGCGTTCGACTTCGGCGCGCATCCGTTCGGCGTCTGCGGGCGGGAACACGAAAACGAGGCCGCGCATGGCGGCGACCCGGGAGAACGTGCGCGCGCTCAGCCAAAAGAGCGGCACGCCCGCGTAGGTCAGGTACTGCTTGGGAACGCCGCCTGTGGCGTCGGCCATGCGGGTGCCACTGCCTGCGGCGAGGATCACGGCCGTGGGATGGGCGGGTCTTGCCATTGGTGTTTTCACCTTGGTTGCTGCCTGCAAAAACGCGCGGGGGACCGGAGCCCCCCGCGCGGGTCTGTCAAGCGGAGCCGGACTGTAAGCCGGGTTCTGTGTCCCCGCGAAGGGGTGACCACCATTCATCTAGGACGACGATTACTCGCCGCCTCAAGCAACCTACCCGGAAGCTTCGGTCGGGCCGACCTCAAGCGCTTCCCTATTTGGTTTTGCTCCGGACGGGGCATACCTGGCCGGGCATGTCGCCATGCCCGCCGGTGGGCTCTTACCCCACCGTTTCACCCTTACCTTCCGGCGAACCGGAAGGCGGTCTGCTTTCTGTTGCGCTTGCCGGGGATCGCTCCCCCTGGGAGTTACCCAGCGCCCTGCCCTACGGAGCCCGGACTTTCCTCCCCGGTCAACGACCGCGGCGGTGGTCCGTCCGACTCCATGATATCATCTGCCGTCAAGCGGCGTTCTTCACTCTCTAGCTGGCCTGGCTGATGTGCTCGGACCAGAAAATGAGGCGCTGGCAGTTGGAGCAGGAGAGAATCTGCTTGCCCTTCTGCAGCTCGTTGTATTCCTGCGGCGGAATCTTGATGTGGCAACCGGTGCACACGGAGTCTTCCACGGCCACGATGACCGGGTTGTCCAGGCGCGAACGGATGAACTCGTAGCGGCCGAGGATCGGCGGCGGCACGACTTCGCAGGCCTTGGCGCGCTTTTTCTGAAGGGAGTCGAGCTGCTTCTGCGCCTGTGCAACGCGTTCGTCGAGGGTGGTCTTCTTGGCGTCGTACTCTTTCTGTACTTCGTCCATGTCCTCGCCCACCTGACGGGCCAGCTCGGCCTGACGGGCCAGCTCTTCCTTGACGGCCTCGTATTCTTCCTCGCGCATGCGGTTGAGCTTTTCCAGGCTGTCCATCTCGCGCATCATGGCGTGATACTGCTTGGTGTTGTCCACCAGCATCAGCTTGTTCTTGCTCTTCTTGATCTTGGCGTCGTCTTCCTCGATCTCGCCGCCCAGCTTATTGCGCTGTTCGTCGAGCAGGTTCAGCTTTTCCTCGATCTGCTCCTTGCGGGCGCGGAAGCCGTCGAGCTGCTCTTCAAGGGCGGCCAGCTCGCGCGGAGCCTTGCCGATCTCTTCCTCCAGCACGAGGATTTCGTCGTCCACCTGCTGCAGCACCACAAGCTGTTCGATCTGTTTCTGGTACATGTTGATACCTCTCGATTATATTTGGAAAATTAACCGTCTTTATATTTCGGCCACAGACCAGCGAAACGGGTCATCGCCCGGGAAGAAACGTACTTCCACGCCTTCCAGTGCGGCTCCCAGCTCCGCGGCGAAGCGGCGCATCATCTCTTCTTCTATGGAAAAGTGTCCGGCGTCAATGATGCAGACCGAACCCTCGGTTCCGGCATCCACCGCCGGATGGTACTTCATGTCGCCGGTAATGAACACGTCCGCCCCGGCTGCGCGGTGCGCAAGCGAGGAACCGGAGCCGCCGCAGTAGGCCACGGTGCGAACCATTTCCGGGCGCGGCCCGCAGTGGGGCAGGTAGCGGCGTCCGGTGAGGCCGTGCAGACGCTGCAGGAAATCGTCGAAGGCAAGTTCCTCCGGCAATTCGCCCATTTCGCCCAGTCCCGCCACGGTTCTGGGTTCCACAAGCTCGCGGACGTAAAACTCGGGCCGCTCCCCCTGACCGAAGGCGATGGCCTCGGCCACGAAGGGCCATGCGTCCCGCTCCACGATGAGCCTCACCTCGCCCGCAGCGCTCTGCGACACGCTGTGCACGCCGTCACGATCCGCCCAGCGTTCGCCGTCTTCGCGACCCAGCGGCGTGGGGGCGTAGAAGGAGACCTCGATGGGCGTGGTCACGGTTCCCGGCTCCAGCACCCTGCGGTTTTGCAGATCCAGATCGTCCCCGAGCCAGAAGGCGGGGCCTTCGGGAGCAGAGTCGAGCGAGGTGTGCGCGGCATAGAGCCATGCATCGGCGCGGATTAAGGCCCGCAGGACGTCGAGATAGGCTCCGCCGGTGGGCGCCTTGGGCTTCATGTACAGCGGATGGTGGGTCACCACGAGAGACGCCCCCCATTCGAGACAGCGCGTCACCGCTTCGGGAGTGGGCTCCAGCGTCACGGCCACCTTGTCCGCCTTGTCGGCCACGCCGGAAACCTGCACCCCGGAATTGTCCCATCCGGATTGCAGCTCTTCGGGTGCCAACCAACGCACATTTTTGAGAACAGCCTGAATTTCCATGAAATTTATTCCTGCGTCGAAAAGAAGATGCTCCTATCGGGCATTTCCCTCAAGGAGCATCGTATCATCTCATATCAGCATAGAGCCTTGTTCCGGATGCGGCGCGGGATTCGCTTCACGCTCATGGGCACGGTTCTCGTTCCCCCGTATTTGAGGGGTTAGGGGTGGTGGGCCAACCAGGATTTGAACCTGGGACCGACCGGTTATGAGCCGGTGGCTCTGCCAACTGAGCTACTGGCCCACTCCGCAAGAACAAAACCCGATATCCGGGAAAAGGCGGTTTGTCAAGCTTTCGTTACGCAATGCCCGACCGGATGCGCTCGATGACGGAAGTCGTGGAGTACCCCTCAAGCAAGGGAATACTCAGTACTTTTCCGCCGTCAGACTCCACCACGTCGCGTCCCACGATCTTATCTACGGGCCAGTCGCCACCTTTTACCAACACCTGCGGGCGCACGGCGCGGATCAGTTCAAGCGGCGTGTCCTCGTCGAAGAGTATAACGAAATCCACGCAGGCGAGCCCCGCCAGCACGAAGGCGCGCGCGTCCTGCCCGTTGACGGGGCGGTCGTCGCCCTTGCCGAGCCTGCGCACCGAGGCGTCGCTGTTCAGCCCTACCATGAGCGCGTCACCGAGGTCCCGGGCGCGTTGCAGGTAGTCCACGTGGCCGGGGTGCAGCAGGTCGAAGCAGCCGTTGGTGAACACGAGCCGCTTTTCGGCGAGCGCGTCGCGCTTGGCGCGAAACTCGGCCACGGTCAGGACTTTGGGGCTGGCGGGCACGTGCATGCTAGACCTTGGGCTTGAGGTTGCCGACCGGACCGAGGAGCAGCAGCTCCAGCCAGTCCATGCCGAATTCCAGTGCGGCCTCTTCGTTGTCGAGCACGGCCTGCTGGCGTGCCTCGTCGATTTCCACGCGCTCGAACAGTTTCATGTCCTGTGCGAACTGCTGAAAGTCGTCGATCTGGTACAGGCAGAGCATGATCATCTGGACCATGCGGTCGTTGAGCATGCGTCCGGACTGGTTCACCTGCGACATGATGTGCATGTAGCGGTCGTTGAAACGAATGTAGTCGTCAAAGCCCTGATCCGCGAACCACTCGTCGGTGTCCCACTCGTCCGGTTCCTCGAAGCCGCGACAGTGATCCTCGCGTACCACGAAGAATTGTTCCTTGACGCCACCCTCGCCGTCGGGGCGCGCGGCGCGGCCCAGCGGATAGGTGCGGCAGGCGCCCGGGCGGTCCGGGTAGACGGCGCAGCCTTCCTCGCGGACGTAGGGACAGCTGCGGGCGTCGGTGTCGGTCATGCGCAGGTGCAGCAGGGGAAAGTGGCTGCCCTCGGACTTCTGGGCGTCCACGAAGGAGTGGATGAAGTCGCGGCTGGACATGCCGAGGCTGCGGCGCAGGCGAAGCACGTCGTACGGGGCGAGCACGAGGTTCAGGTCGCTGCAGCACTTGTTGAAGCACGTGATCCCCGGATAGCAGCGAAAGTTTATTTTTTCGCCCGGCTTGAGTTCGGGCAGGCTGTCGAGAAAATCTCTGGTCTGGTCTTCTTGGCTCATGAAACCTCCGGGAAGCGACGTGCTCCCGTCTTTTTTGAGACGCGAATAGATGTCGCGGACATGTTTGTCAAATCTACCGGGCCGCAACGTCCAGCATCAGTCCCAGATGCGCGGCCTTTTCCCGCAGGTCCTTCAGCAGCCGCTGACGGCCGATGTGTTCCAGATCACGGAGTTCTTCGTTGGGATGCAGCGCCTGGAGCTTGAACTTGTTGCCCAGCGCGTTGCCCTCGGCCTGCGGCGAGCTGTGGCTGGCCATGCCGCTGCGTTTGCGGTGCCGCACCGTGAGATGGCCCTGATAGACCGCGTGCCCGCCGTTCTTCAGCAGCCGGATGTCGTGCTCCAGATCATCGTATTGGGACGGGGAGAGCCGGATGTCAAAACCGCCGGAGGCGCGCAGGGTCTCGGCGCGGAAGAGATGGCAGCAGCCGGTCACGGAGTCGCAGGGGCGCATGTAGTCGAACAGGCCCGCGTCCAGTGTCTGCACGAACAGGCTGGGGTCACCGGTGCCCTGATTCTCCGGGATTTCGAGCTGGTGGTCGGCGTGCTGGATGATGGCGGTGTTGGCGTGGTCCACCACCTTGCAGCCCCAGACCGACGCTTCGGGATACCGCTGTACGGCCGCACCGAGCTGCCGCAGCCAGTCCGCGGGCAGGTCCACGTCGTCGTCGAGGTAGCAGAGAAAGGCGTATCCGCGCTCCAGCGCTTCCTTGAGCAGCCAGTTGCGGGCCACGGCCGCACCCGTGTTCACGGGCAGTGAGATGCGGGTGAAGCTGCCTTCCCGCCGGGCGTCGAAGCGATATTCCCACTGTTCGAGGATGGTGGCGGTGCCGTCGTCCGAACCGTTGTCCAGCACGAGCAGGTCTGGGTCATCCTCCGCGCGGAACAGGGACCCGAGCGTGGCGTCCAGATCATCCTTTTTGTTCCACGAGTAGAGCAGTACGGCGGTGCGCCCGGGCAGCTCGGACCGCTCAAGGTCCACGCTGCCAAGATGATCGTGCAGCCGCAGCAGCAGGCCGGCGTTCCACGGCATGGCCTTGAAGGCCTCCATGAGCCACAGGGCGGCTTCGTCGCGGTATCCCTCGCGGGCAAGACGCAGTCCGGCGTGCATGGCACCCCAGCCCCTGCCGAAGACGGGATCGCCCTGCGCCACCAATGGGTCGGGTTCGCAGGGGGTGCCGCGGAAGCGTTCGATCTCTTCGCGAAGGGGAATCTGGGCCTTGTCCGCGGGACCGCCGGTGAGCGGGGGCAGCAGGCTCTCCACGAAGTCCGGGTCGTTGTCCACAAGGCCGAAAAAAGCCGCCTTGGAGGCCCAGAAGAGATTCTCCGGGTCCGTGGCGGCCTGTCTGGCGATGAATTCCTTGATGCGCCGAAAGTCCTTTTTGCCTGCCAGCCTGGTGAGATGGTCCGCGCTTCTGGGTTCGCGCCACAGTTCCTTGACCGCCTGAAGCGTGGCCACGGTTTCGTCCGAGAGCAGGCCGGAGACTTCGGGAGAGCGCAGCATCTGTTCGGCAAAGACGCCGTCCAGCGGGTTTTCGGAAAAAGCCGTGGTCAGGGCGCTGCCTGCCACCGGATACAGCTGCTGATCGCCGGATGCCAGCGCGGCGCGCGCCACCTTGAGCAGGTGCGTGCGGCCGGTGAAGCCCTGCGCCAACAGGTACGCCAGCTCCTGCGGCAGATTGCTCCAGAATTCGAGCACCGGGTTATCCGTCATCCGAGACCTCCTCGATGTTCAGCGCGGAGAGCGGGCGCTGGCCCATGTACACGCGCACGAGGTTCATGCCCTTGGCCTGCCGCGTCATGAGCGTGCGCACGATGCGTCGGTTCACGCGGCCCATCTCCGTGCGCAGGTCGCGATCCCCGCAGAGCTGGCGGATGCGCCGGGCGATGCATTCGGCGTCCTCGTCCTCGCAGATGAAGCCGTTGACTCCGTCGCGGACCAGTTCCGGCATCCCTCCCACACGGGTCACCACGGCGGGCAGGCCCGCGTCGAAGGCTTCCAGCAGCGTGTTGGGCAGGCTCTCCTTTCGCGAGGGTACCACGAGAAGGTCGGAAGCGCGAACCTGCTCCAGTGTCTGGGCGTGTTCCAGCACGCCGGTCAGGTGCAGGCGATCCAGCGTGGCGGCCGAAACCACGCCGTCAAAACGCTTCATCTCCGCCTCGCGAACGCCGACGGCCACGAATTCCACGTCGCGCGCATCCTGTTTGCAGAACTCTTCCATGGCACGCAAAAAGACGTCGAACCCTTTCACCACGGCCGCGTTGCCGATGTACAGCACCCGCACGCCGCGTTTCTTGCGTTCGCGCACGCCGCCCAGATCTGGCCCGTTGTAGGCGTTGTAGACCACGGCCAGCCGTTTGTCCGGGATGCGTTTTCTGCGAAGCACGTCCGCGCACATGACCGAGTTGCAGACCACCGCGTCAGCCGGGGCGGTCCAGAGGAAAAAGACGTCGTTGGGCCGGGAGATGACGCCCCGGTTGATGAAAAGCTTGAACTTGCAGCCCATGAGTCGCGCCAACGATCCGAGCTTGTAGGCGCGGTTGTGGAAGGTGTGCACCACGTCAACATTGTGTTCACCGACAAGCGTCTTGAGGTAGGAAGCTCCTGCCAGAGGCTTGTCGAACCCGTCGTACTCCACCACCTTGGCGCCCGCTTTCTCCATCTCCGCCTTGAGGGGAGAGCCGGGCTTGAGCAGGGCCAGCGTGCGCAGGCCGAGATCGCGCATGGCCTCGGCGTTGTTGACCATCTGCCGCGAACCGCCCGAGAGCTTGGATGAGTCGGTTGCGTAGAGCACGCATTTCGGCGCGGGCTTTTTGGTGAACCGCTTGAAGCAGACCGTTGCGCTGACGCGGTTGGAGTACATGCGAAGCCGCTGCTGCACCCATTTGCCGGTCTTGTTTTTGCCGACACCCACACGGTGCATCCTGTACGGGTCGCCGCCGCGGACGTTGGGGCCGCGCTCCAGCGTAAAGGAACCGGTGTATCCGGCTTCCTTGAGCGCGTTCATGGAAAGATCGTCGAAATCGCCCCACGGCCAGCAGAAGAGCTGCTCGTCGAGGCCGTTGAGCTCGCGCACCCGTTCAAGGCTGTCGCGGAAATCCTTGAGGCAGAAGGACCGCCGTTCCTGCTCGGCGCGAAGCCGGAACTGCGGAACGCCGTCCTCGCGCAGGGTGGGCCAGAAGCCGTCGTGAACGTAGGCGCTGCCCACGTCGAGGACGGGCCAGTTCGGATCGAAGCCCGGATAGATGCTCCACGCACCCCAGTGCGCCCGCGCGTTGCCCATGAGCCGGTTCTGGGTGAGGGTGCGGAAGGTCCCCTGATGCCGCAGGCCGTGGGAATGGATCTCCATGCCCATGGACAGCATCTCGGCGGTCTCGCCGGTGTTGATGAACTGGGAGTTGTCCCCGCTGCCGTGGGCGTCGATGAAACACTGGCGCATGTGTTTCGGTTGCGGCATGCGTCGTTCGTCGCGCGCCGGGGCGTCGTCCATGAAGTCGGGGAGCACGAAAAAGCATCCGGTCATGCCGCGCTTGGCCAGCTCGGGCGCAATGACCGTGCGGCTGGAGATGTGGCCGTCGTCGAAGGTCAGGACCACGCGGCGTCCGTCGAGCATTTTTTCGCCGCGCATGAAGGCCGCGAGATCGGCAGCGGTGGCGGTGGCGTATCCGGCGTCCTCGATGGCGTCGAGATGTTCGCGAAAGCGTTCGGCGCTCAGGCCGCCCTCGGGGCCGACGTCGTGGTAGCAGAAAACTGGTATGCTTTTGAAGGACATGTGTCTGGGGAGTCTCCCGGCGATATGTCTCCGGCGGCAGGGGCTTGCCGTCGGGCAGGGAATAGGTATCACGCTGCCGGAAACCGCGCAAGAAAGCGGATTTTCCTCAAGGCTATTGAAATCGTGCGTGTTAGCGGCTATGAATTCGGAATCATGACGGCGAACACGGTCCTTTTCATCGCGGAACCGCAGGCCGTGACGGGCATCTTCCCCGCGCTCAAGGAGCAGGGGTTGCAGGCCGGTCTGGCCGATACACTCAATGGCGCGCTCGGATTCATTCGCAAATCCAGGCCCGCCGTGGTCTTCTGTCGTCCGCGATTGCAGGGGTTTTCCGCCTCGGACCTGCTGACTCAGGCCGCCGCCGATCCCGAGTTTCCGCCCGTTGTCGTCTTCTCCCCCAGCGGATCCGCCGAAGAGGCCCGTGAATTTCTTGAGATGGGAGCGCGCGACTACTGGCTGGAACCGCTCGTCTGGGACAAGATACGGCTGATTCTGCCGCAGGCCCCCCGGGACGCCGAGCCCGAAGCCGAGCCGGAACCGGCCCCGGCCGCCCCCGAGCCGCCGTCCGCCCAGCCGCGCGGGGATTCCAGATTTTCCATCATCGGGCAGCATCCTGCCGTCCTGCGAGTGCTGGCGCTCGCCAAGCGCGTGGCGCGTTCCAAGGCCACCGTACTCATTTCCGGCGAGTCCGGTACCGGTAAGGAAATGTTCGCCCGCTACCTGCACCACAATTCGGACCGAGACGAAAAGCCGTTCGTGGCCATCAACTGCGCGGCTTTGCCTGAGCATCTTCTGGAATCCGAACTCTTCGGGCACGAGAAGGGCGCCTTCACCGGGGCCATCGCCCGCAAGCAGGGCAAGTTCGAGCTTGCCGACGGCGGCACCATCCTGCTGGACGAGATCACGGAAATGGACATGGGGCTACAGGCCAAGCTGCTGCGCGTGCTGCAGGAGTCCGAGTTCGACCGCGTGGGCGGCACCGAGACCGTGAAGGTGGACGTGCGCGTGCTGGCGACCACCAACCGCTCCATCGAGCAGACCGTGCGCGAGGGCAAGTTCCGCGAAGACCTTTTCTACCGCCTGAATGTCATTCCGCTCAAGCTTCCGGCTCTTCGCGAGCGCGGTGAGGACGTGGTTCGGCTGGCGGAATTTTTCACCGCAAAATACTGCGCCGCCTACGGCATGGGCAGGTTGGCCTTTTCAGAGGACGCCAAGAACTGGCTCGTGGAATACGAGTGGCCCGGCAACGTGCGAGAATTGCAGAACCTCATGGAGCGCGCCGTCCTGCTGGCCGGCGACGGCCCCATTCGCCGCGATCACTTCCTGATGGACGACGCCGAATGGGTGCCCGACGATCTCGACGAGATGCAGCAGGCCGGAGAAGAGGCCGCGCCGCCCGAGCCGCAGACAGCGGAAGAGGCGCTCTCGGTCATGCCGCTGCACGAGATGGAAAAGAAGCTCATCCTCAAAAGCCTTGACGAAACGCAGGGCAACCGTACCCGCGCCGCTGAAATGCTCGGCATCTCCGTGCGCACGCTGCGCAACAAGATCAACGAATACAAGAAGCTGGGCATCAGCCTCTAGCCGAACCGTTTTTTCCGATTCGTCAAGGCGATTATGCTATCCACCGCTTGCGGCCATGGCGCATCGGTTTATTGTCGTGTCGTGCTTTTCCGAAACCGGAAAAGAAAAGGCCCGCCGTTTCCGGCGGGCCTTGGTGTTTGTGGCAGTGATTGCGTCTAGTATTCCATGTCCAGTTCTTCCACGTTGTGCGTGGCGAAGGTCTTGTAGGCCCAGAACTGGTAGGCGATGACGATGGGGACGAACACCAGCGCCACGCCGAGCATGATCGTCAGGGTCAGCTCGCTGGACGAGGAGTTCATGATGGTCAGGCTGCGTCCGGGATTCGGGTTGGACAGGATGATCGTCGGGAACAGTCCCGTCACGCCGAACAGCGCCGTGCCCACGATGAACAGGGACGAGGAGCCCCAGGCCTTCCACCACGAGCCTGCACCCATGTAGCTGCGCATGAGCACCAGCCCCGCCACCGGCAGCGCCAGAATCGGCAGCAGCCACGGATAGGCGAGGTAGTTGGCGAACAGCTTGGTCTGCACCGCAGAGTAGACCAGAAAGGCCACGGTGAGCAGCACCAGCAGGGGCCAGAGTTTCACCGCGAGGTTCTCGGCGCGGGCCTTGACCGGGCCGACTCCGCGAATGGAAAGCCACAGCGAGCCGTGCATGAGAAACATCACGAGGAACAGCACGCCTCCCGCGAGGCCGTATGGGTTGATCAGGCCGAACAGGCCGGCCTGCGAAAAGCCTGTCTCGTCCAGAGGCAGGCCCTGAAAGAGATTGGCGAAGGCCACGCCGAGCAGTACGGCGGGCAGGAACGAGCCTATGAAGTGGCAGCCGTCCCAGAGTTTGCGCCACGCGGTGTTTTCGATCTTCGAGCGGAACTCGAAGGACACCCCGCGCAGGATCAGCGCGAAGAGCAGCAGCATCAGCGCCGTGTACAGACCGCTGAACATCTTGGCGTAGGCCAGCGGGAAAGCGGCGAAGGTCACACCGCCGGCGGCGATGAGCCAGACCTCGTTGCCGTCCCAGAAGGGCCCCTGCGCGTTGTAGATGACGCGTTTTTCCGCATCGTTCTTGGCGAGGAACGGCATGAGCGTTCCGGAGCCGAGGTCGAAGCCGTCGAGCATGAAGTATACCGACCAGAGAACGCCCCAGAGGACGAACCAGACGGTGGCAAGAAGATAGTGAGTCGGTTCCATGATTCTTCTCCTGTGATTCCCTGGGTTAGCCTTCTTCGGGTTCCGGGCCCTGTCTGGCGAAGCGGATCATCAACCAGATGCCGGCGATGCCGAGCAGCGTGTAGATGGCGCACATGGTGATGAAGGAGAAGCCGACCTGGCCGGCGGTCACCGGGGACACGGCGTCGGAGGTCTTCATCAGGCCGTAGACGATCCACGGCTGGCGCCCCACTTCGGCCACGATCCAGCCCATCTGCATGGCGAGATAGGGAACCGGAATGAGGAACGGCAGCACCTTGAGGAACTTGGGGAAGTCCTCGATGCGCTTTCGCATGAGCCACGCAAAGCCCGCCACTGCGATCATCAGGGTGCCGAAGCCGACCATGCCCCTGAAGGCCATGAAGGTCAGCGTCACCGGGGGACGCTCGTCTTCGGGCACGTCGTTGAGGCCCATGACCTCGGCGGAGGGATCGTTGTAGGCGAGGATGCTCAGCAGGCCCGGAATGGGCAGGGCTTCAAGCTTGTTGCCGTCCTGTCCGGGAATCTGCAGCAGGTACATGGGGGCGTAGGTGCTGGTCTCCCAGTGGGATTCCATGGCCGCCAGCTTGACGGGCTGCACCTCGGCCACGTGGTTGCCGTGGGCATGTCCCTGCACCGCCACCAGCACCGTGGCCACGAGGCCCAGCGTGGCGCTGATGCGGAAGGACTTGCGGAAGAAATCGACATGGCTCTTGCGGTACAGATGCCATGCGGAGATGCCCATGACGAAGAACGCGGCCACGCAGAAGGCGCCCAGCACGTTGTGCATGAACTGGTGCCACGCGAACATGTTGGTGATGACTTCGGTGAAATTTTCGAGTTCGGCCCGGCCGTTGCGCATCACGTATCCCACGGGATGCTGCATGAAACCGTTGGCGATGAGAATCCAGATGGCGGAAAGGTTACTCGCCACGGCCACACACCATGCAGAGATCATGTGCGCCTTGGGAGACAGGCGTTTCCAGCCGAAGTGCCATACGCCGATGAACGTGGATTCGAGGAAGAAGGCCGCCGTGGCCTCGATGGCCAGCAGCGATCCGAAAATGTCGCCCACGTAGGCGGAATACCCGGCCCAGTTGGTGCCGAACTGGAATTCGAGCGTGATCCCCGTCACCACGCCCAGCGCAAAGTTGATGAGGAAGAGTTTTCCCCAGAATTTGGCCATTCTGCGATACACTTCCTTGCCCGTGCGAACGTAGGCGGTCTCCATGCACGCAATAACCACGGAGAGCCCGAGCGTGAGCGGCACGAAGATGAAGTGGAACGCGGTTGCTGCGGCGAACTGCAACCTTGAAAGCATGAGAACGTCCATTGCAAACCCCCTAATAATGATATTTCAGGCACACTTATAGCCCGAATCGAGCAATATGTTCAATCGTTTTTGAATAATACCCACACAAACGAAGAAATCAATAAGAATTATCATTCTTGTTTGTGTGGGTATTCGAGGGCTATTCGTTGCGCATGTTTATGGGTTGTCCGGTGGATTCGAGCACGGCCCGCCAGTAGTTGGAGCAGGTGTTGATGCGCTTGCGACGCTTGGTCACCAGCTCCATGGGGATGTGCACGTACCGGCCGTTCCAACGGGAGATGACCAGTCCGGTGCGGCCGACCATGCCCGCGTGCACGGCATGGATGCCGAGGAACGAGCAGTAGATCCGGTCGTTGGAGTTGGCCGGAATGGACCGGATGATGTAGCTGGGGTCGATGTACTTCAGCGTCAGGTCGATGCCGAGTTCCTTGAAGTGGCTCTTGATTTCGGAGCGCAGCACCGTGGAGATGTCGCCGAGGACCACGTTGCCCGACTTGTCCTTGGCGCCGGTTTCTCCGATGAGGTTCTGGCCCGCGCCTTCCGCCAGCACGATCACCGCGTGGCCGCGTCGTTTCATGCGCTCTTCAAGGTGCGCGAGAAAGCCGTTTTCACCGTGCAGGTCGAACGGATCCTCGGGGATCAACACGAAGTTCACGTCCTGCAGGGCCATGGCGCTCTGAGCGGCAATGAATCCGGATTCACGCCCCATGAGCTTGACCAGCCCGATACCCCACGGCGCACCCGTGGCTTCCACATGCGCACAGCGAATGGCTTCCGTGGCCTTTTCCACCGCCGTGTCGAAGCCGAAGGACGGCGAGGCGAAGTTGATGTCGTTGTCGATGGTTTTCGGCAGACCCACAATGGAAATGGACAGGTTGCGCTTGGCGATCTCCTTCTGAATGGCCTCGGCCGCGTGCATGGTGCCGTCGCCGCCGATCATGAAGAGCATGGAAATGTTCATGCGTTCCAGTGCGTCCACTATCTGGTCCACGGGCTGCGGTCCTCGGGAGCTGCCGAGGATGGTGCCGCCGAATTCGTGAATCTGATTCACGCTTCCCGGCGTAAGTTCCATGACGTCGTAGCCATATTCGGGTATGAAACCCGCAAGACCGTATTGAATGCCCAGCACGCTGGGCACGTTGTACTCGTGATGAGCGGTCATGACGATGGACCGGATGACGTCGTTGAGACCCGGACAGAGGCCGCCGCAGGTGACAACGGCGCACTTGGCCTTCTTGGGGTCGAAGTAGATCTTCTGGCGCGGACCGGCCAGCTCGAAGTAGATGTGTTCAGGTTCCTTCTTGCGGCCCTTGGTCCTGTCCACGCTCTTGCGGGAGATGTTCACCAGCACGGCGTCATCGTCATCGACGAAGCGTCCGAAGGTCAGCGGGCTGTCCACGCGGGGATCGCCCAGCTGGGGGATGGTGGTGTCTCCGGCTTTGTAGATAGGCTCTCGGCAGGTTTTCATGTCGGTGAGTCTCCTTGGGCAGCGGTTGAAGATTTGGCTGCAATGCTATATCCCATTTTAAAGCAGGGCAAATTATATTCCTGTGAAGCGAGCGTCTCATGGCGAAACTGAACTGGAACCCCTGGATGGGGCTGGACGAAAACGGCGACGACACGGAAAGGGGTTTCGAGGAAATCTCCGTGAATACCGACTCCGCAAACGTGTGGTCGCCCGCTGCCGACATGGTGGAAAGCGAACGGCACATCCACATTCTGGTGGAAGTTCCGGGGCTGAGCCTTGAGGATATGGTTGTCGAGGTTCAGCAGGGGGAGCTTGTGGTCTGCGGCCGCCGCTGCTTCGCGCGCGATGACCGCGACAATCTCTACCACGTGCTTGAACGCGATTACGGGCCGTTTCTTCGCCGGTTCTCCCTGCCGAAACGGGTGAACAGCAGGAGCGTTTCCGCTCGTTTGAGCAACGGATTGCTGACCATCACCATAGCTAAGCGCCCGCCCGGGCGACGGACTATCAAAGTCGGATAGTGCTACCGCATTGAAAAAAAATACGCTTCTTTTGTTTTTCGTGCTCGCGTCGAGCCTGCTCGTACCTGCTGTGTCACACTGCGCGGACGAGCGAATGACCGTGGCCATCGAATCCTTTCCTCCTTACGAGTACATGAAGGACGGCGTTGCCAGCGGGGCCAATGTGGAAATCATCCGCGAGGCCTGCCGCCGGATGGACGTGATTCCCCACTTCATGCAGTTTCCGTGGCGCAGGGCGCTCCTGGAGCTGCGCGAAGGTGGCGTGGACGTCGTTTCCTCGGGCTTCAGAACCATGCAGCGCGAAGTCTACGCCCTGTATCCGAAGCATCCGCTGGCAAGGGAAGAGGTGGTCGTCGTGACCGGTGACGCGAATCCCCATTCGCTCGGATCCCTCAACGGTTTGCGTGGCCTGCGCGTCGGCGTTGTCCGGCAGCACTCTTACGGCGAGGAATTCGACAGCATGCGCGGGCTGGACAAGGATTACAGCATGGACGTGGTCTCCCAGCTCAGAAAACTTGCCCGCGGAAGAACCGACGTGGCGCTCGTGAACCGGGAAGTCTTCGAGTTTCAGACCCGGCATCACGGCATAGGCGGGCTGCGGGTGGTGCGCAGTCTGGGCCGAACCGAGCTGTTCGCCATGTTCTCGCGGGCCGGGGGCAACCGCGTGCGCTCGCTCTGCGAGCGATTTGACCAGGTGCTGGGTGACATGTGGGCCGACGGTACCGTCACGGCGATTCACAAGCGCCATGGTCTGGAAAATGGCCGGTAACGATTGCCAAGCGCACGGGGCTGATTATATAAACTGTCTCCCGTTCGCTTGATGACGGGTAAAGCTGACTGCAAGGAGACGGACAATACAATGACCAGCCAGATTAAAACCGTGGTTCTGCTCGGCCTGCTGACCGGGCTGCTTATGCTTCTAGGCGGCGCGATGGGCGGTCGCGCGGGCCTGATGATCGCTTTCATCATCGCCATGGTGATGAATGTGGGGAGCTATTGGTATTCCCACAAGCTCGTGCTTTCCATGTACAAGGCCAGAGAACTTTCCCGGGGCGACGCGCCCCACATCCACGCCGTGGTCGAGGAACTCGCCGCCAATGCGGGGATCCCCAAGCCCAAAGTCTACCTTGTGCCGCAGGACCAGCCCAATGCCTTTGCCACGGGCCGCAACCCCGAGAATGCCGTGGTGGCCGTGACGAGCGGCATCGTGCGCATTCTTGACCCCGAAGAGCTGCGCGGCGTGATCGCCCACGAGATCGGCCACATCGTCAACCGCGACATTCTCATCCAGACCATCGCGGCCGTGCTCGGCGGTGCCATCGTCTTTCTCGCCAACATGTTGCAGTGGACCGCCATCTTCGGCATCGGCGGCAGCGACGACGATGAGGGCGCCAACCCCATTGCGGCCATCGCCATGGCCATTCTCGCTCCCATCGCGGCAACGTTGATCCAGATGGCCATCTCCCGCTCGCGCGAATACCTTGCCGACGAGACCGGGGCCAAGCTCTCCAGCAAGCCCAAATCGCTGGCTTCGGCGCTGGGCAAGCTCTCCAACGCTGCCGCACAGGTGCCCATGAAAGGCAGCCCGGCAACGGAGAACATGTTCATCGTCTCTCCGTTTTCCGGCGGCAAGCAGATGGCGAATCTCTTCAGCACACACCCGCCCGTGGAGGAACGCATCCGCAGGCTGAACCAGATGGCGGGGGGCCGGTAACGATGCGCTCCCTCTGGCTGTTGATCGCACTGCTGATGGCGATTCCCGCGCCTTTCGCCCGTGCCGACGACGGTCTTGAGGCGCGGCGCACCCCCGTGGTGCGCGCTGTCGAACGCGTCAGCCCGGCCGTCGTGAATATCACGGCGGTCTCGGAAACCGCCACCAGCGCCTTTCCGTTTCCCAACGACGCCATCGGCCGCTGGTTCGAGATGTTCAACAACCTGCCCAAGCGCAAGCAGCAGCGCAACAGCCTCGGCTCCGGTGTGATTATCGACGGCGAGCGCGCGCTGGTGCTGACCAACGCGCACGTGGTGGCCGGTGCCGACTCCATCAAGGTGCGGCTCAACGACGCCAGAACCTTCGACGCGGAGCTGCTCGGCGCGAACCTCGACTTCGACCTCGCCGTGCTGCGGTTGAAAAAGGCCAGACGGTTGCCCGAAGTGCCCATGGGCCGGTCCGACGACATCCTGATCGGCGAAACCGTGGTGGCCATCGGCAATCCGTACGGATTCAGCCACACCGTGACCACCGGCGTGGTCTCGGCGCTCAATCGCTCCATCCGCACCAAGCGCGGAGCCATGGGCAATTTCATCCAGACCGACGCGGCCATCAACCCCGGCAACTCCGGTGGCCCGCTGCTGAACCTCAACGGCGAACTAATCGGCGTGAACACCGCCATTTTCGCCAAGGGCGAGGGCATCGGGTTCGCCATCCCCATCAACAAGGCGCGCGTGGTGGTGGAAGAGCTGCTCACCACCGGCACCGTGGCTCCGGTCTGGCTCGGCGTGTCCGGGCAGGACATCGATCAGGGCACGGCGCATTATTTCTCACTGCCCTCGCTCAACGGCCTGCTTGTGGCCGAGGTGTACGAGGCCACCCCCGCAGCCGGCGCCGGACTGCGACCCGGCGACGTCCTGCTTACCCTCAACGGCAACAGGATTCTCGACCGCGACGATTATCTGCTCAAGATGCGCGGGCTGACCCGCAAGGAGACGATCCGGCTGGAAGTGTTCCGGCAGGGCAAGCGGATCAGCGTCGAGCTGCGTCCGCAGGCGGTGGATCGCGATATGGCGCTCAAGCTGTCGCAACGGCTCTGGGGGCTCTCCCTGAGCCGCTCAAACAGCGGTGGCGTGCGCGTCTCCGCTGTGGAAAAGGGAAGCCCCGCCGCCAAGCTCGGCATCAAGCGGGGCGACGTCATACATCGTATAGGCAACGTGGGCCTTCGCGGCATGGACGACGTGGTCAGGGCGGTTCTCATGAACCGGCTGCAGGCCACGGTGTTCCTGAACGTGCGCCGCGGCGGCAAGCTGTACCACGTCCCACTGCAACTCTAACAGGAGCTGACGGCCATAGACCCCTATCGACGATACTGGAACGAGGTGGGTGCGACCCGTATCTTCACCACCCCCTTCGACCTTGAACTGTTCAAACGTCACGTACCTTCGGACGCCCCGGTGCTCGACTTCGGCTGCGGCTATGGCCGTACCGTGGCGGAGTTGCGGGATGCCGGGTACAGCTCCATCATCGGAGCGGATATCTCCCTCTCCCTCGTGGAGCGCGGCCTGCGTGAGCATCCGGACCTTGACCTGCGCCATATGCCCGATGAATGTCTGCCGTTCGACGATGAGTCGTTCGACGGCGTGCTCATGCTGGGCGTGCTGACCTGCATCCCGGCCACTTCGGATCAGGAGCAGTGCATCGCCGAGGCCTGCCGCGTGCTGAGGCCGGGTGGATATCTCTACATCAACGACTTCCTGCTCAACAACGACCGCCGCAATCTGGACCGGTATGCGGAAGGGCAGCGCAAGTACAAGGTCTACGGCATGTTCGACATCGAGGACGGTGGCACCTTCCGCCATCACGAGATGGATCACCTGACTTCGCTGCTCTCCTGCATGGAGTTGCTGCATATGGAGGAGACCGTCTTCGAGACCATGCAGGGGCACGTCTCCAATGGCTGCCGGATGCTGGCCCGGAAGAAGTAGATCGAAATACGTACAGCCTTTCAACGTGAAAACGGGCGACGCGGTACATCCGCGTCGCCCGTTTTCCTTTCAGGGGATTGAATCGGCTCTAGTTCACGTAGACCTTGAGCCGCTGATTCACATAGATGGTGTTGCGGTTCAGCTTGTTCCACTTGCGCAGCTGGGCCACGGTGCAGCCGAACCGGCGGGCGATGCTGATGAGGTTGTCGCCGCGGCGAACCTTGTACTGCACCAGTTTGGCGCGGACTTCTCCGGCACCCTTTTTGGCCTGCTTGGTAGCCTTGGCCCCCGCGTTGGGGATGTACAGGCGCATGCCCGGCTTGATCCTGCGGGAGTTGGTGATGCCGTTGCTGCGCTTGAGCGTATTCACGCTCACGCCGAAGGTGCGGGAGATGGACCACAGGGTGTCGCCCCTGCGGATGATGTAGTCGCCCTTGGAGTTGGCGATGCGGCGACGCTTGCTGCTGGAGGCCGAAGCCACCGAGCGGCGGGACCCCTTGCCCGGGACCATGACGGTCTGACGCGGGCGCAGGATGTTGGAGCGGCGGTTGTTGATCTTCTTGAGCACCGAGATGGGCACGCCGAAACGGCGGGAGATCTTCCACCAGGAGTCGCCGCGACGCACACGGTAGGTCAGGTAGCCGGCGTAAGGCTGGGACTTGGGATTTTCGAGGTAGGCCACCATCTTGGGTGCTTCCTTGGCGGGAAGATACGCAGTGGTGGTCCAGTGGGGGGGGCTGACCTGTCTGCGGTAAGCGGGGTTGAGCTTGTGGAATTCCTTCCAGCTCAGGCCGCCCGCACGGGCCAGTGCCAGCAGATCGGTGCCGCCGGGCACCTCGACGGGCGTCAGGTCCGGCTCCTGATCCCAGCGGACCGGATCGAACCCGAGGGTGTCGAGGTTCTGGAATATCTTGGAAAGGGCGATGAATTTCGGGACGTAGTGGCGGGTTTCCTTGCGCAACTGATAACGATACTGGAGCTTGCGGTTGTTCTTGGTCAGCTCGAAGAAGTCGTTGCAGTTGGTCTTGCGCAGGGCGCGGGAAATCTTGCCTTCACCGGCGTTGTATCCGGCAAGGGCGAGGTACCAGTCGCCAAAGCGTTCGTGCAGGTCCTCAAGGTATTCGAGGGCTGCCTGTGTGGCCTTGTATGGGTCGCGCCGTTCGTCGATCCACCAGTCGATGCGCAGGCCGTACTTGCGGCCCGTGCCCTTGATGAACTGCCACATGCCGCCGGCCCCGGCCCATGAGTAGGCGTAGGGGTTGTAGCCCGACTCGGCAAAGGGCAGAATGGCGAGATCCTGCGGCATGCCACGCTTGGTGAGTTCCTGCCGGATGTACGGCAGGTAGGGCTCGGCGCGCTTGAGCCAGCGTTCCATGACGCGGCGCTTCTTGTGAGTGAAGTAGGCGAAGTACTGGCTGACTTCCTTCGTCTCGCGATAGTCGAGGTCGAACATCAGCCCGAAGCGGGACTCCAGAACGGTCTTCTCCGTTTCCGTAAGAGACTCTTCCTCTTTTTCCTCGGGTTCGGCGTTGACCGCCTCTTCAAGGGGCTGGACAGCCTCGTCCGCCTCGGTGAAGACTTTGGGAAGCTCCTCGTCCTTGGGAGAGGGAGCCTTTTTCTCGGCACAGCCCGCGAGCAGTCCGAGAGCGAGTGTTGCGATCAGAAGACCGCGAAACCATTTATAATCGAGCAAAGTTGCCTCCGTGGTTGCGCCAAACCTTAGCAGAAAGGCGCGTTGCAGGGAAGTCTAGAAAACTTCTTGATCTACCTGTTTGGCTGAGAGTACGTGCTATCTCACCTGCGTGCCGATTGCAATAGCGACGGAAAACGACTACTCGGAACACAGGCCGATATGGCCCCTCAAACGTCCAAAAGGCGAGATAATGCGAAACAAAAGTGACGATCGCGCCCCTTCGAGGGGCGGAAAGGATTTTGTGGTAGGCACCAAGCCGGTGCTGGAGCTTCTGGAAGCCAACCCGGAACGCGTGGACCACGTCATGTTCAAAAAAGGCAGGCACGACAAGCAGCTGGACCGCATCGTGACCCTGTGCCGCGATAATGGAATTGCATTCAAATCGGTGCAGACAAAGGACCTGGATCGGGCTTATTCCGGCAACCATCAGGGCGTGGCCGCACAGGTTGCCGCGCTGGAATACACGCCCGTGGAGCAGCTGCTGGAAACCGCTCCGGACGCACCGCTTCCGCTCATCGTGGCCCTTGATCAGGTTCAGGACCCGGGCAACGTTGGCGCTCTGGTGCGCACGGTCTACGCCATGGGCGGGGCCGGGGTCATCGTCTGTCGCCACCACGGCGCATACCTCGGTGCCGGAGCGGTCAAGGCCAGTGCGGGCGCGCTCAACCGTTTGCCCGTGGCCAAGGCCAACAACCTCTCCCGCACTCTGGTGGACTGCCGTCAGCATGGCTATGAAATATACTGCACCCGCTCCGGGGAGGACTCTGAAAACGCCTTCGACACCAAGCTGAACCTTCCGGCCGTGCTGGTGCTCGGCAACGAGGAAAAAGGCGTGCGTCCCGGTGTGGCCAAGCAGTGCACCCGCGAGATATATCTTCCTTTCAAGAGGGACTTCGACTCCCTCAATGTGGCGCAGGCCGGAGCCATGCTCGTGGGCATGTTCTCCCTGCGCAACTCTTAGCTCGTCTACGCGAATGAAGCCTCATGCGGACCGTCCACCGGGCGGTCCGTTTTTTTGTTGCGAGCACTTTCCAGGGTTCTGCCCACATTTTCAGCCCTGTTTTGCCGGATGATTGTGTGACGATTTGCAGATTATAACCTTCTGCAGTTGACAAAACCTGTCGTCAAAGTGAAGGTGAAATCACATTCACCAAATGGAGGTCTGCCGTGGCAAAGCGGATGTCGGGCGAAGAAAGAAGGATGCAGGCGGCCGAGGCGGCCTTGAAACTCGCCGAGGACGGGCTTTCCGCAGTGACGCTCACGGGCGTTGCCGAGGAAATGGGCGTGGTGCCATCCGCGCTATACCGTCACTTCAAGAGCAAGGATGATCTGATGCTGGCCGTGCTGGCGCGTATGCGCGAGGTGGTGGAGGAAAACGCCAAAGAAGCAGTCAGTGACGCGACCGATCCGCTGGATGCCTTGCGCCGCCTCTCGCGTTTGCAGGCCGACTCGCTGTACAGCCGGCCGGGCGTCATGCACCTGATGTTTTCCGAAAAGGTCGTCGGCTCAAGCCCCGAAGTACGTTCCGGATTCGACCGCACTTCCGGCAGTTTTCGGGAGCGGGTCCGACTGCTTGTAGAGCAGGGACAGCGCGAAGGTGTGATTCGTGACGATGCCGACGCCACCGATCTTATGTTCATGTTTCTTGGCATCCTTCTGCCGCCGGTGTTCCTGAATCATATCAGTGGCGGTGAGTTCGATTTCCGGGAACAGGTCCAGCGCAACTGGCGGTTCTTTGAACAGACCGTCCGTGCACGAAAGGAGGACTGATGAGACCTCTCGTTTCGTTTGTTTTCTCACTCTCGGTGCTTCTGTTGGCCGCATGCTCCGAATCTCCCGACTCATGGCAGGGGTATGTGGAGGGGGAATACGTGCACGTCGCCGCTCCCATCGGCGGCAGGTTGCAGACGCTCTCGGTTGAGCGCGGGCAGACCGTGGCGGCCGGAGCGCCCCTGTTCACGCTGGAGCGCAGCTTCGAGGCTGCCGGGGTTGCCGAAGCCGAGGACAACCTGCGCCGCGCCGAGAACGAACTCGCCAACCTCTCCAAGGGCAAGCGTCCGTCCGAGATAGCTGAAATCGAGGCGCGGCTTCGCAAGGCCCGTGCATCCATGATTCTTGCCGAGGCCGAATACAAGCGCCGCGAAAGGCTGCTCGACGAAAAGACCATCTCCGAAGAGGAGCGTGACCGGTCGCTTACCGAATACCGTACGGCCCGCCAGCAGGTGGCGCAGATCCGCGCGCAGCTCGACACCGCGCGGCTCGGAGCGCGAGAGGACGAGGTCAAGGCGGCTGAGGCCAACGTGAGTGCGGCCCGCGCCAAGCTGGAGCAGGCCCGCTGGAATTTCGACCAGAAGGCGCAGGACGCCCCCGAAGAATCGCTGGTTTTCGATACCATCCGTGAGGAAGGCGAATGGGTGCCCGCAGGGAATCCGGTGGTCTCCCTGCTGCCGCCGGAAAACCGCATCGTACGCTTCTTCGTGCCCGAAACCGTGGTCTCGCGGCTGAAGCCGGGCATGGATGCCTCGGTGCGCATGGACGGTCGCGATGAGCTGCTGCCGGTCCGCATCAGCTATGTCGCGCCGGAGGCCGAATATACTCCCCCGGTGATTTATTCCAGCTCCACCCGCTACAAGCTGGTGTTCATGGTCGAGGCGCGGCCTGTTGATCCGCGGGACGCGGCGGGACTGAAGCCGGGGCAGCCGCTGGACGTGCTGCCGCCGCAGGGCGTTCCCGTGGAGGTCGGGCATGAGTGACGAGCGCGTCATCGACGTCAGCGGCGTGACCAAGTCCTTTGGCGACCGCACGGTGGTCCGGGACGTGGACATGCATGTGTCGCGCGGCGAGATATACGGTTTTCTCGGCCCCAACGGCTCGGGCAAGACCACCTTCATCCGGATGCTCTGCGGCCTGCTGGAGCCGGATGCTGGCGAAGGAACCTGCCTGGGCTACGACATCCGCACCGAAGGCGACCGCATCAAGCCGCATGTTGGCTACATGGCCCAACGATTTTCCCTGTATGAAGACCTGACCGTGCGCGAAAACCTTGAATTCATGGCCCGCGCCTACGGCATGAGGAACGTGAAGCGACACGTGACGCGGATGCTCGATTCCATGGGGCTGGACCGGTTTGAGAATATCCTTGCCGGGGGCCTTTCCGGTGGCTGGAAGCAGCGGCTGGCGCTGGGCGCGAGCATACTGCACGGGCCGAAGCTGCTGCTGCTCGACGAACCAACGGCGGGCGTGGACCCGGGCGCACGGCGCGACTTCTGGGACGAGGTGCACCGGCTGGCGGCCGAAGAGGGCGTCACCGCGCTCATCAGCACGCACTACATGGACGAGGCGGAGCGCTGTCACCGGCTGGCCTACATCGCTTACGGCGACCTGCTGGTGCGAGGCACGGTGCATGAGATCATCGAGCAGTCCGCACTGGTCACGTGGCGGGTGCGAGGTACGAAGCTTCATGAGCTTGCCGAAAAGCTCAAGGGCATGGATGGCGTTCGCCAGTCCGCGGCGTTCGGCAACGACCTGCATGTTTCCGGGCCGGACGGCCGGCTGCTGGAAAAGGCCATCCGTGCGGTTTCAGGACCGGATCATACAGCGGAACAGGTGGACACCTCGCTCGAAGAGGTCTTCATCGACATGATGCGAAGGAGCGGCAAGCAATGAGCGTCGGGCGGTTCAGCTTCAGCCGGTTCGCGGCCATGGCCGCCAAGGAGTTCGTGCAGATGCGGCGCGACCGCCTGACCTTTGCCATGATGATCGGTATTCCGCTTATTCAGCTCATCCTCTTCGGCTACGCCATCAATTCGGACCCTCGCCATTTGCCTACGGCAATCCTTTCAGCGGATGAGTCGGCGTATTCGCGCTCCATCGTGGCCGCCATGCAGACCAGCAGTTATTTCGACGTGAACCGCATCCTCGACAGCAGAAGACAGGCGCGCGAGGCCATGAACCTCGGCACTCAGCAGTTCGTGCTGACCATCCCGGAGGGCTTCGGCCGAAAACTCATGCGCGGCGAGCGTCCCGTGCTGTTGCTGGAGGCCGATGCCACCGACCCGTCCGCCACGTCCGGGGCCATCGCCGCCGTGAACCGCGTGGTGACCACGGCCATCGCCCGCGACCTGAAAGGGGCCTTCGGGAATCTCATCCCCCGGAAGGCGCCTGTGGACCTGCGCATCCACCGGGATTTCAACCCGGAGGTGCAGACGCAGTACAACATCGTGCCGGGCCTGATGGGGGTCATTCTGACCCTGACGCTGGTCATGATCACCTCGCTGGCCATCACCCGCGAGCGTGAACGTGGCACCATGGAGAATCTGCTGACCACCCCCATCCGGCCGCTGGAGGTCATGCTCGGCAAGATCGTGCCGTATATTTTCGTGGGGTACGTGCAGATGGTGCTGATCATGGTGGCGGCGCGTTTTCTGTTCGGGGTGCCGTTCGAGGGCAGCGTGCCGCTGGTGTTCCTGCTCTCCGTGGTCTTCATCGCCGCGAACCTGACCGTGGGCGTGACCGTCTCCACCATAGCAAGGAACCAGTTGCAGGCCGTGCAGCTCTCCATCTTCTTTTTTCTGCCGTCGCTGCTGCTTTCGGGCTTCATGTTTCCGTTCCGTGGGATGCCTGAGTGGGCGCAGACCATCGGCTCCGTGCTGCCGCTGACGCATTACCTGCGGCTGGTGCGCGGGGTGCTGCTCAAAGGCATCGGGCCGTTGGACGCAATGCATCACGTCTGGCCGGTGGCGATATTCCTGCTGGCGGTGCTGCTGGTGGGGCTCAAACGGTTCAGGCGCACGCTGGATTAGCCGGTCTGCGGGGCGGCAGCGGTGTCCTGAATGAGACGGTAGCCGTCATCAAAAAGCTCGACGCAGATGTCGGCGAAACGGGCGTCGTACTGTGTCTGGCGTTTGGCCCGCAGTTCCTTGAGTGCTGCCCCGACGCCAAGGGCGGGCCGGTAGGGCCGGTGCGAGGCCATGGCGTCCACCATGTCGGCCACCGCGATGATGCGCGCCTCGGTGCAGATGGCGTCGCCTTGCAGGCCGTGAGGATATCCTGACCCGTCGAGGCGCTCGTGGTGTTGCAGCACGACCTCGGCTATGGGCCATGGAAAATCGACGTGGCGCAGCGTTCCCCACCCCGTCTCGGGGTGCTCGCGGATGATGGCCATCTCCGCCTCGCTGAGCACGCCGGGCTTGTTCAGGATGCTGAACGGAACCCCGATTTTGCCAATGTCGTGCACAAGCGCGGCCAGTCGCAGTCCGTGCAGCCTGTCGTCGTCCAGTCCGGCCTTGCGGCCTATGGCGACGCTTAGGCGCGCCACGCGGTTTTGGTGTCCACAGGTGTACGGGTCGCGGGTCTCCACCAGATCCACGAAAGCGTGGATCATGCCCTCCATGGCGGATTGGGTGCGTTTGAGAATCTGCAGTTCCCTGTCGCTTTCCAGGAATGACCGGTAGCGCATGGCCTGATCAATTGCGTGCTGCAGATCTTCGGTCTGGAAGGGCTTGGCGAGGAACCGGAAGATTCCCCCATGGTTGACGGCGTCAACCGCTGCGGCGAGGTCTGCGTATCCGGTCATGAGGATGCGGATGCAGTCCGGCTGGAGTTCCTGCGCCCGGCGCAACAGTTCGATGCCGTCCATGCCGGGCATCTTCAGGTCCGTGACAAGCACGGCCGGATTTTCCCGCCTGAGTATGTCCAGTGCCTTGCCGGGGTTTTCTTCCGTGATGATTTCGTAATCGACCGCACGCATGTGCCGCCGCAACGCGCTCAAGAGATTCTTTTCATCATCGACGATGAGGACCCGTGGCATCATTCCCCAGCGTCCTCTGGGGTCAGCGGCAGCCTGATTTCGAACGTGGAGCCCTCGCCGGGAGTGCTGCGGACGTTGAACTTGCCGCCGTGGCCGGTGACGACCACGTTGTGAGCGATGGAAAGCCCCTGTCCCGTGCCGCGCCCCACATCCTTGGTGGTGAAGAAGGGGTCGAACACACGCTGACGGACTTCCTCGGTCATGCCGATGCCGGTGTCCTCCACTTCCAGCACGACCCAGTTGTCCTCGCGCCGGGTGCGGATGGTGATGCGTCCCTTCTCCTCGCTGTCGCCAATCTTGTCGGCAATGGCGTGCGCGGAGTTGATGATCATGTTCAGCAAGACCTGATTGAGTTCGCTTATCTGGCAGTGCACGGTCGGCAGGGAGTCGTCCAGGTCCGTCTCAAGGTCGGCAACGTATTTCCACTCGTTGCGCGCCACGTTGATGGTGTTGCGAATCCCTTCGTTGAGGTCCGAAGGCTTCATGCCCTCTTCGCCGGGATGCGAGAATTCCTTCATGGACCGCACGATCTCGGTCACGCGCGCGATGCCTTGCGTGGACTGCTCCAGAGCCTGTGGCACTTCCTCGTACATGAACTCCACGTCGGCCTCGTCCGCGATCTTCGTGATGGTCTGCCGGGCCTTTTCCGCCTCTTCGCCGGAAAGCTGCTCCACCTGTTCCATCGCAGTGTCAAGCACCGTCTTGATGTGGCCGAACGCTTCTTCCAGAAAACGCAGGTTGTCCCCTACGTACTGGATGGGCGTGTTGATCTCGTGCGCGATGCCCGCCGCAAGCTGGCCTATGGATTCCAGCTTCTGGCTGTGCCGAATCTGGGCCTCGTTCTCCACCCGCTCGGTGATGTCGCGCGCCACGGCCACGTAGTTGACTATCTGGCCGTCTTCGTCCTTGACCGGTCCCACCGTGCATTCCTGACTGTAAAAGCTGCCGTCCTTGCGGCGGTTACGGAACTGGCCGTTCCAGACATGCCCGGAAGAAATGGTCTCCCAGAACTCACGGTAGAATTCACGGTCGTGCTCACCGCTTTTGAGGATCGAAGGCTTTTTGCCGACGACATCCTTGCGCGTGTATCCGGTGACTTTCTCGAAGGCGGGGTTGGTGTATTCGATCACTCCGTCCGCGTCGGTGATGATGACCACCTCGGCGGCCTGATCCAGCGCCTTGGCAAGTCTGCGACTGCGGGCCTCGGCCTCCTTGATGGCGGTGATGTCGGTGAAGGTGCCCACGATGCCCACGGGCTTGTCCGGGTCCTCTCCCATGGGAACCGCCATGCCCAGCACCCAGAACTGGCGCCCGCCGCGGGAAATGATGCGGAACTCCGAGCGGCTGCTGCGCTTGCGGCTGGTGCCGCCGAGCCAATCGCTCCGGACGCGCTTGCGATCAGCGGGGTGCACCATCTTCATCCAGCCTTCGGAAAGCAGCTGAATGAGTGTGGTGCCGAACATGTTCAGGAACTGCTCGTTGGCGTAGGCCGGGTTGCCGTGCAGGTCGGTTATGAGAATGCCAACGGGGCTGGCTGCGGCGATGCTGCGGAAGCGGGTTTCGCTTTCGCGTCTGGCGTCCTCGGCCCGTTTGGTGGCGGTGATGTCGTTGCCGACGGCCAGCACTTCAGTGAGGCGGTCATTCTCATCGGTAAGGGGGGAGAACGTCCATGCGAACCATGCTGGATGCCCTTTGCAGGTGGGGCATTGCATGTCCAGAGATACCGAAGCTGAACTGGAGGCGAGTTGCCTCACTGCCGAAGCGAAGGCTTCCCGGTTTTTGGAGTCCTCAGGAAAAACAAAGCCGAAGACCTCTTGATTCCGCTTGTTTTCGTTCGGGCCGAAAAGAGCGGCGCCATATTGGTTCAGAAAGCGAATCCGCCCGTCGGGGGACAGTCGCATGATGACGCTGCCGCTACTCTCCACAAGGTGCCGATAGCTGTCACGGCTCTGGCGAAGACTGTCGAGGATGGGCTCCCATGCGCGGATCAGGACCACCATGCAGAACAGGGCAATGCCGAAGCCCGTGGCGAGCGCGATAACGCCGCCTTCAAGCAGCGGGGCGCGGATGGTGTGAAGGTCAACCTTGACCACCATACCCAGCAGGATGTCCCCGTTCAGGCGAAGCGGCTTGTAGGCCGCGAGCACGGCTGTTTCGCCCTGATCGCTCACCTCGGTCACGCCCTGTTCGCCCGCAAGGGCCAGCGCCATGGGGCTGGCCAGCCCGTTGCCGAAGGCGAGGCTTGAAAGTTCTAGTTCGGTGTCGCGCACGAGGCGGCCGTTGACCACGAGGAAGCGGGTGCCCCCGGTGGCTTCCTCGTGGATGCCGATGCTCGCCTTGGGGGCAGCGTCCGAAAGGGTGGATTGTGCGAAGGCCACCTGCCCGATGGTGGCGTCGAAAGCGCGCTCGCGGTGCATGATGGAAAGATTCGAGCGGTACATTTCCCGGATCATGGCGCTGTCCTTGAGCAGGCTTCGCCAGATCCATTCGCGCTGCTGGGAATAGGCGGATTCATACTGGACGTAGAAGGAAATCGCCGCAACCGCCATGATGGCTGCGGCCAGCGTGGCGCCGAAAATCCAGATGTTGCTTTTGGTCAGTCGCATCCCCTCTCCCGCCGGCAGTTCGAGTCTCGAATTGAAATTACGGGAAAAATGATCCGGATGCCATGATAAACCGCTTCGGTTTGACGCTTCCCGCTCATGGCGGTAGCTTCCGGCCATGGACATCAGGATCAACGACAGGCTGATCATCCCGGAAGCCGAGCTCAGGTTCACCTTCAGCCGTTCCTCGGGGCCGGGGGGACAGCATGTGAACACGGCCGATACGCGCGTCACCCTGCTCTTCGACGTGGAAGGCTCTCCAACGCTGTCGCAGTGGCAGAAGGACCGCCTGATGCGGGCGCTCGCCTCGCGCATCGGCAAGGACGGGATGCTGCGTATCTCTTCCGATTCCGAACGCAGTCAGAAACGCAACCGCGAGGATGCGGTCCGACGTTTTGCCCAGCTTCTGCGCGACGCCCTCAAAAAACGCAAGGCCAGACGCCCCACGCGTCCCACGCGGTCCAGCGTTCGCCGCCGCATCCAAGGCAAAAAGCACCGCGGGGCCATCAAGAAGGCGCGCGGCAAGGTTGGCAGCGACGAATAGTCTGCGGGCCCTACGACGATTCTTCAAGCGGCTCCGCAGTCGCGCCCGCTTCATCCTGCAAACGAACGCGATGCCTCGGCAGACACTGCGGACATTTTTCGTTTATGTATCCGATGAGTCCTTCGCGGACGATGCAGCGCAAATCCCACGCCGCCCCCGCGTTGTCCGCGCTCACCAAAGCCCGCAGCGTCACGGTGTCCGGGCCTGCGTCCGTCACCTGAAGTACGCAGGTCTTGCCGTTCCAAAGCCCGGAATTGGCTTCGCACAGACGGCGCAGCTCTTCGCGCAGTTGATCCATCGGCACGGTGTAATCCGCATGCAGGAACACGCTGCCGAGAATCTCCGCGCTCTTTCTGGTCCAGTTCTGGAACGGGGTTTCCAGAAAGTAGGATATGGGCAGGATGATGCGGCGCAGGTCCCACGTTCTGACCACCACGTACGTGAAGGTTATCTCCTCGATGCGGCCCCATTCGCCTTCCACGATGACAACGTCGTCAATGTTGACCGGATGCGACAGGGCCACCTGAATTCCGGCCACCATGGCGCCGAAGGTTTTCTGGGCGGACAGGCCGAGCAGGATGCTGAGCACCCCGGCCGAGGCCAGCAGCGTTCCGCCGAGGGCCCGGAAGCGTTCGAAAAGCATCAATGCCCCGGCCACGGCGACGATCCAGACGACCACCACCACGATCCGCTGAAGAACCCTGACCCGCGTATGCACCTGCCGCGCGCCGAGGTTGTCCTCCACGTTCACGTCGTATCGCCACAGCGTTACGTCGCAGAAAATGGAGACCACCGCGGTAACACCCCAGGCAGCGAACATGATCCAAAGGATGTTCAGGATGGTACTGATCGTCTTTGACGCGGCCTCGTCAAGTTGTGCAAGCGGCACGAGGACTCCCACGGCGAAGATGACGGCTGCGGCGGGAATGAGCATTCGCGTTCGTGAACGCAGGGAATCCAGAAGAGCGTCCCGAAAGCGGACCGTGCCGGGCGTACGACCCCTGAAGAGCCAGATGAGAATGCCCGCCGCCGCGATGAGCGTCGCCGATGCCAGCGCGATGCGGGCAGAGAGTCTTATGAGTTCAACCGATTCCATTGCACCTCCTTTCAGTCCCCGTTTTGCAGGATAAGGCGAACCTCAGAATAACCGTAAACGGATGAAGTTTTGCATTATAGTTCTGGAATCAAAAAGGCCGCCGGGGCGCCAAACGGTGTGCTCCCGGCGGCCATGATGGCTGGTTGGGTCGGATCAGCTCCAGCGGATGAGGCGGGTTTCGTACTTGCTGCCGAGGCCCGGATGCACGGGCAGGATACGTACGCCGTATCGCACCGGTCCCACCGTTGTGGGTGAATATTCGGCGGTGAACGTCAACGTGTTGCCTTCGGAGTGCTTGATGGTCATGGGCGCCACGTCCAGCGGCTTACTGCCGGAATCGTCCGCCACCACCAGTTCCGCCAGCAGCTCTTCGTCGTGCAGCTGCCCCTTGTCCACCTGCGCAGTGACGTGCAGCGGTTCGCCGTAGCGAATGATGTCGCCGCTGATGCCCGTGACCCGCACCTCCTTGATCGAGGCCGTGGCAAATCTGCCGGGAATGCGCTTTCGCCAGCCGCCCACTTCGCGGGCCAGAGAGTATCCGTCACGCGAGCGTCTTGATGAGAGTTCCAGAGCGGGCTTATACAGTTCTTCGATGTAATCCTCGACCATCCTGTGGGTTCCATACTGCCCGAGAGAGGTCTTCATGGCGGCTCGCATACGGGATACCCATGCGTGGGGGACGCCGTGCTCGTCGCGATCGTAGAATTCGGGCACCACTTCGTGTTCCAGAACGGAGTAGAGGTGATCCGCGTCCACGATGTCCTGATTGACCTGCGTGTCATAGACGATGCCCTGACCCACGGCCCAGCCGTTGGAGCCGTTGTAGGCCTCGTCCCACCAGCCGTCCAGTACGCTACAGTTCGGAACGCCGTTGGCCGCGGCCTTCATGCCGCTGGTGCCGCTGGCCTCCATGAGCCTTGTGGGCGTGTTGAGCCACAGGTCGGAGCCGGACACGAGCAGGCGCGCCAGCCGGATATCGTAGCCTTCGAGGAAGATGAGCCGTCCCATGAAGTCGTCCTGCTTGGCGAGCCTGACGATGAGGTTGATGAAGCTTGCGCCCACGGTGTCCGCCGGATGCGCCTTGCCTGCAAAGATCAGGTTCACGGGACGGTCCGGGTTGCACAGGATGCTCTTGATGGTCTGCATGTTGTGCAGGATCAGCGTTGGCCGCTTGTAGGCGGTGAAGCGGCGGGCGAAGCAGATGGTCAGGTGTCCCGGATTCAGCTCGCGCAGGAAGTGCCTGAGCCGGTTCGGCGCTTCGCCTTCGCGCTCCCACTGGTTCGAGATGGAGCTGCGGATCTTGTTGTAGAGTCGTTCCTTGAGACGGCAATGGATGTCCCACAGCTCGCGGTCCTCAACGGCATCGAGGCAGTTCCAGTCCTGATGCTGGCGCAGTGCGTCATGCAGGCCGACATGGCAGTTGCGTTCGATGGCACCGCGCATGTCCTCATCCACCCAGGAAGGCATGTGGACGCCGTTGGTCACGTGGCCGATGGGCACCTCGCCCAGCAGGAAGCCACGCCAGAGGTCCATCCACATTTTGCGCGAGACCTCGCCGTGCAGCCTGCTTACACCGTTCCTGCGGCAGGACAGGCGCAGGGCGAGTACGGTCATGTTCAGATGGTCCGATTCCTCGGCGTACATGTGCCCGAGGTTCCAGAGGCTGTCCCACGGGACGCCCATACCGGCGGCGTAGTTGCGAAAATAATTCTCCACCAGCGACTTTTCAAACCGCTCGTTGCCGGCGGGGACAGGCGTGTGCATGGTGAAAACCGTGGCTCCGCGCACTGCCTCCTTGGCTTCGGAGAATTCCATGCCCTCCATGACCATGAGTTGCCGGATGCGTTCCAGCAGCATGAAGGCCGAGTGTCCTTCATTGAGGTGGAAGATGCTCGGTTCGATTTCAAGGGCGTTAAGCAGTCGAACGCCGCCGATGCCGAGGATTATTTCCTGCTCGATGCGTCCCTTGGAGGATGGCTCATACAGCCTTGCGGCGATGTCGCGGTCCGGGCGGGAGTTTTCCATCACGTCCGTGTCCAGCAGGTAGAGCGAGGCGCGGCCCACGCGTACTTCCCATATCTGGGCGAAGACCTGCCTGCCGGGCAGGTCCACGGTGACGAGGATGCGCTCGTCGTCAACGTTGTGCAGCGGTGTGACGGGCATTCCCGCAAACTCGTTTTCCCGGTACTCCACCACCTGATCGCCGTAGCCGTTGATGCGTTGGTGGAAGTAGCCGTTCTTGTACAGCAGCGAGACACCCACAAAGGGCAGGTTCAGGTCGCTGGCGGATTTGATGTGGTCCCCGGCGAGCAGGCCGAGACCGCCGGAGTAGACGGGGATGCTTTCATGCAGGCCGAATTCCATGGAGAAATAGGCCACCGGGTTGTCCCAGGTGATGCCTTCAACATCTGCGTCGCCCTTTTGCGCCATGTAGGCGTCGAAGCGGGCGATGATGTCATGAAAGCGGCCCATGAATGCATCGTCGGACGTCAGACCGTTCAGACGGTCGCGGTCCATGGTGTCCAGAAAGCGTACCGGATTGGACTCGCACGCATCCCAGTGTTCCGGGTCGATGTCGCGGAACAGGGCTTGCGCGTCCTTGTTCCAGACCCACCACAGGTTGTCGGCCAGTTCCCGCAGACGGGTCAGTGCCTCGGGCAGTTCGGTCACTACCGAAAACGAGCGCAGGCGTGGCTGTGTGGTGTTGACTCCGGAAAAGCTGATGAGTTCGCTCGGCGCCGCAGCCAGCCGTTGCACTCCGGCCACCCGCTCCGTCCGTGAGGCCGCAGAGCAAGTGTAGGCTTCTTCGTACAGGGGGTAGAAGTTGTCCCATGTGGTTTCTTCGGCAAGCTCGCGTGCGGCGTCACAGCGTTGTTCGTGCTCCTTGGCATCCCAGTGGGTGAAGCGATCCAGAAAATCGGTAAGCTGGTTCTTCGCCCCCGCGTAATCCTGATTCAGCCGATCCAGCACCATTACGCCCGGGTGTCCGTCGGGATGCTTTTCCAGCACCCACTGCCCGAATCCTGCGCGGTTCGAGGTGACGGTGGGCACGGCGAAGCTGGCACTTTCCATGGGGGTATAGCCCCACGGCTCATAGAAGGACGGGAAGACCGTCAGGTCCATTCCGGCGAGCGCGTCATAGTATTCCATGTCGAGCACGCCGTCGTGCCCGTCAAGATAGACGGGGATGAAGATGGCACTGCACCGGTCATCCGTTTCGTTGTCGAGGCCCGCGTTGCGGCAGGCATTGACGATGGGATCCTGTTCCGGGCTTCCGATATGGTGCGTGGCGATGCCCGCGTATTTTTCCATGCCGTAGTGGCCCTTCTTGATGCGCATGCGCGCCTCGTCGCTGAATCCGGCGTAGCCGCAACTCACGAGGATGAACGTGACCACCTCCACGTCCTGCCCCTGAAGTCTGCCGTTGAGTTCCCCGAGACTCTCGATGAGCATGTCGATGCCCTTGTTGTGGAATTCGTATCGTCCGCTGGTGGCCAGAAAGAGTGTTTTTTCCGGATCAAGGTCCCTTTCGAGGAAATGCGAGGTAAACTCCACCAACCGTTCCCGCGAGCGCTGCTTTCTTGTCATGACTTCTTCGGGCGCGCCGAAGTCGTCGAGGTTGAAGCCGTTGACCGTGACCACGTTCGGATCGGTGCCCAGCAGGGTCGCTGCCTCGCGCCGCGTGATGTTGCTGACCGTGGTGAAGCAGTCCGCCTCCCGTGCCGAGACCGATTCCATGGAGTGCTTGGCCGCCACGCCGAAGACCTTGGCCTCCTGCGTGGGTTCGATCTCGTCCAGATTGGCGTAGATGTCGTTTCCCGAGCCCGACATGGCCCGTCCAAGCATGGTGGCGTGGGTGGTCAGCAGAGTGCAGACCGCCGGAGCGTGTTTGCGCAGGTGCAGCACTCCGGCTCCGGACATCCATTCGTGGAAATGGGCGTAGACGTCGGAGACGTCTGCCGCGTCATCCGCAAATTCCTTGATGATCATGGCCGCCGCAGTGCTGAAGATTACCGGCTCCACGTAATCCCAGCCGCCGGTCATGGAATCCACGCCGAAGTCGTTCCAGAGCTGGAAGAGCAGCTTGTCGTGGTCGGGGACGGCCTGCAGAAAGTCCACGAGCAGAGCGTAGGGTTTGCCGGGCGCGTCCCAGCGTCCGGTTTCCACGTGGATGGAGCGATCGGCAAGCCGTTTGAGCGCAGGGCGCAGGTCATCCGGCGGCTCCCCCGGTTCGAATCCGGGGTTGCGGGCCAGTTTCGGGCCGATGACGGCGTACCGTTGCTCAAAAAGACGCGAGGCGTGTCCCGCCTTGCTGTTGAGGACGGTGTGGATGCCGCCGACCTTGTTGCAAACTTCCCAGGATATCTCGAAGAGCCAGCTGTTTTCCATGCCGATGCTCCTATGCGGCCTTGTCGGCGGTTTGTCTTTCAATGGTCAGGGCTATATCGTTGAGGACGTTCATGTACGTGATGAACGCCTGATGCGGCGTCGGATACGGGTTGAAGTACTTGTGCACGTCGCCGTCGGAAAACCACTTGGTGCACATGTAATAAAAGTGGTCCGAGGTCAGAAGCTCGCGCCATGTGGCGATCACTTCGTCGTCGTCGCAGGCGAGCACCTTCTCCTCAAGCGAATAGGCCAGCTCTGCGGCCGCATCCTGCATGGGGTTGCCCAGCCATGCGGAGATGTCGCGCTCGAGGTCTGCCCACGAGGTGAAGTAGGGCACGTCCAGCTGCGCCACGGGGTCACTGATGGCCGAGGCCTCCGCAGGGGTGCGGAAAGCGAAGTCCCCGTGCTTCATGAGCATGTCCGGCAGGGCCCGGAAGAACTCGAAGATGCCGGTATCGGCCCACTGGTGCTCCCCGAAGGTTTCGTAGTCCATGAACAGGTTGATGGTCTCTCCGGTTCCCGCCGTGGCGTGCACCCAGCGCGCGAAGGTGTCCGCGGACACGGGCCACTGGTCCCAGTTACGGTCCGAAAAACGAAACGCGATGTCGTCCGAGAGCCGGTAGTTCTTGAGCAGGGTCTTGAGCTTGTAGCACCCGGCGGGCTGATACGCGAAGTTTGGAGAGCGCCAGCCGAGCACCTGATCCGCCCCTTCGGCGAGGATGGTGGAAAAGCCCAGACGCTCAATCTCGCGAGCCAGATCATTGTTGTAGATCAGTTCGGTGTTGCGGAAGGTGCGGGTCTCCATGCCGAAGAAATCCTTGATGACATCCCGGTGCTGCTTCACCTGCCTGCGGAATTCCTTTCTGGAGAAAAGAAAGGAGAGCGAGTGGTAATAGGTCTCTCCTATGAATTCCACGCAGCCCGTATCCGCCAGTCGCCGGAAGGAGTCCAGCACGTCGGGCCGGAATTCCTGCATCTGTTCCAGCGCCACGCCGGTGATGGAGTAGGCGATGCGGAATTTCCCCCGGTGCTGTTCGATGAGGTCCAGCATCATCCGGTTCGAGGGAATGTAGCATTTGTCCGCCACCTTGTTCATGATCTCCCGGTTGGCCCGTTCGTCGCGATGGGGCCTGCCCGTGCCCAGATCGAAGAACGAAAACGACTGGTCCAGCCGAGCGGGCTGGTGCACCTGAAAATAAAAGCATATCGAGGTCATGCCTGTTCTCCGCACAGTTGCGAGTAAATGTCGATCACCTGTTCCGCCGCCTGTTCCCAGCGGATCTTCTTGAGCGTCTCAGCGCCCTTGCGGGCCAGCTCTGCGCTCAGGTCGTCGTCGGTGATGATTTCGAGGATGCTCTTGGCAAGCAGATCCACGTCCCAGAAGTCCACCTTCACGGCGTTGTCCAACAACTCCGCGACGCCGGACTGACGGGAGACGATGATGGGCACGTCATGCACCATGGCTTCCAGCGGCGTGATGCCGAACGGCTCGGAAACGCTGGGCATCACGTACAGGTCGCTCATGGCGTATATGCGCTCCACGTCCGTGCCGCGCACGAAGCCGAGGAAGTGAAAGCGGTCCGCCAAACGCTTGTCCGCCATCAGTTCCACCATTCGCGGGAACATATCCCCGGAGCCGGCCATGACGAAACGCACGTCGCGGTACTGCTTCAGCACTTTCGCGGCAGCTTCGACAAAATAGTCGGGCCCTTTCTGGAGTGTGATGCGCCCGAGGAAGAGCACGATCTTTTCCTTGTAGGGCTTGTGCAGCCGCAGCGCGCCGAAACGCCGATCCCGCGAGACCGCGTTGTAGACGACCTTCACCTTTTCCGGCGGGATGGAGTACCGGGTAATGATCCGGTCGCGCGTGTAATGGCTCACGGCAATGACGGTGTCTGCGGCCTCGAATCCGGCTCGTTCGATGTCGTAGACCTGCTGGTTCACATGCTCGCCGCTGCGGTCGAATTCGAGCGCGTGCGCATGGACCACCAGCGGCTTTCCGGAAACGCGTCTGGCCTCGATTCCCGCAGGAAAGGTCATCCAGTCGTGCGCGTGAATGACGTCGAAATCGCCCTTGGTGGCGAGATGCGCGCCGATGACGCCGTAACGCACGATCTCTGCCATGAGGTTCTCGCCGTAGCCGCCGGAAAAATCGGAGTCCAGCTCGCCGACAATGTCCTCGATGCGCAGGTTGCGCTCGGTTTCAAGGATGGAGCGGTACTCCTTTTCCGTGATGTAGGGCCGAAGCGGCGAGAGCACTTCCAGCACCTTGACCCTGTTGGTCAGTTCGGCCACTTCGCGCACGCCCACCGTGCTGCGAATCTGGTTGGCGCCGATAAGGTCCAGATGCGAGGCGTCCTCCCCGGTTTCCAGCCGGGGCAGCACGAAGCTCACTTCCGTGCCCAGCGAGGCAAGCCCTTTTGTCAGGCCGAGGCAGGCGGTACCGAGGCCCCCCGAGATGAATGGTGGGAACTCCCACCCGAACATGAGTACCCGCATCTTATTTTCCTCCCAGCAGACGATGCAGCCTGATCACTTCCCCGACGCTCCAGGCCTGCGCGATGCAGCCTTCCGGCCGGTGGGGCGGATCGCCCGTGTAGATTTCCGGGATGGAGGCGATGCCGTATTCCTCGGGAAATGCGTCAAGCAACGGCTTGAGGTAGTCGCGCAGGAACTTTCGTGCCGATGTCGCATCCTCTGCCTGTTTCAGGAAGGCTTCTCCGAAGTGGCCGGCCAGCCATGGCCAGACCTGCCCCTGATGGTAGGCCGCGTCCCGCTGATCCGGACCGCCTTCGTAGAACGGGGCGTAGGCCGGGTTGCGGGGGGAGAGGGTGCGCAGGCCGAACGGCGTGAGCAGATGCTCCTGCACGGTCTGGATTACGGCGCGCATCCTGTCGATCCCCAGCATGGAGTGAGGCAGGGAGATCGCGAAGACCTGATTGGGGCGTATGGAGCGGTCTTGACCGTTGCCGTGCACCACGTCTGCGAGGCAGTTGTCCTCATGGTTCCAGAAGCGGTCTTCGAAGGCGGCGTGGAGTGCTCCGGCTGCGGACTCGGCGCGCCCGGCGAGCGCTTCTGCCGAATCCCGTTCTCGCGTCAATTCAAGGAAGAAGCGTAAGGCGTTGTACCACAGGGCATTGATTTCCACGGCGGCCCCGTGGCGCGGAGTGACGGGCCTGCCGTAGGCCTGCGCGTCCATCCACGTGAGCTGGGTGTTTTCATCACCGGCAAAGAGCAGCCCGGATTCGTCCACCCGGCAATGCGGGACCCTGCCCTCAAGGTGTGCGGCGACGATGTTGTGAAGCGCAGGATAAAGGGCCTCCTGCACGAATTCCATGCCGCCGCCGAAGCGCAGGTATTGCTGCACGGTCCAGAAGAAGAGCAGGGATGCGTCCACCGAGTTGTAGGCCATGTGCGAGGACTGCTGGGCCAGATAGTTCGGCAGCAGTCCGTCGCGTTCAAGAGAGGCGTAGGCGGATATGATCTCCTCGCCAAAGCCCTGCCTGCCGCAGCAGAAGGCCAGTCCGGGCAGGGCAAGCATGGTGTCGCGGCCCCATTCGCCGAACCAGTGGTACCCCGCCACCACCGAAGGCATGTCGTCGCGGTTGCGCACGAGAAACTGCCTGCCCTGGAATTTGAGGAACCGCACGTGCTTGCGGTTGGAGCGGCAACGGGAATATTCTTCTTCGCGTCGCGCCAGTTCCGCCTTGCGTCTGCGTTCGGGGTTCTTCACTTCCTCGGTGGATGCCGCGAAGACCACGGGATTGCCCTTCTTCAGGACGACTTCGAACACGCCCGGGCAGAACAGGTCCTCATGATAGTCAAAGCCTCGGCTTCGTTCCTTGAGGTATTCAAGGCTATTGTACCACTTGGGTCCCGGGAAGAATTCGTTGGACCTGTTCAGCGTCATGTAAAGGGGCGGCATCCCCTCGTAGGGGTCGATCTTGCGTCCGTTGCGCACCGGGAAAGTCTTGGGACGCAGGTGCATGTTCTCATGAGCGAGGGCGTGGATATCCCGATAGGCCAGCAGCGGCCTGAGCCGAAGCGTGGGGGAGATGGAACCTTCAAGCAGTTCGTAGCAGATCAGCACGCTGTTTTCCCCGTGCACCATCATGGTGCTTTTTCGCACCACCGTATCGCCGATGCGGTAAGTCGCGCTCGGCGTCAGCCCCTGTTCGAAGCCGTCAAAGAACTGGTGCCCGGTGGGGTGGTACACGCCGGGATATTTGTTGGTGGAAAGGAGGAACTCCTTTTCGCCGTGCATGAGCGAGGCTTCCACCTTGGAAAGCAGCACAAAGCTGCCCCGGGGTTCGCGCAGGGCGGCCACAAGCATGCCATGGTACTTTCTCGTATGGCAGTTGATGACCGTGCTTGAGGCATAGCCGCCAAGACCGTTGGTATCGAGCCATTCCCGGCGCTGTGCCGCCTCGGTGTTGATGCAGTCTTCCCGTTGGACTTTTCGCATGTTCCGTGCCCTTCGTTGCGTGCTGTGGTTGTCTCCGGCAAAGAACCGGAGGAGACGGGTCAAACCTCAGCATAAATACAATCGGGGACAGGATTGCAAGCGAAAGATGGCAATCTTGCGTTATTAAAATGCAGTCGCCGGAGATGTTGAATGTCAACAGAGTGTTGGCGAATGTAAAGTCTGTTTATTCAGTGTTTTGAGGGGGCTTTTCTACAATGCCGCAACAGTGGGCGGTGGCGGCGGGCTCTGCGCGTGAGAGCACGATCTGCAGGTCGTTGATATGTCCGTGGATGAATCCGGCTTCGCACACGCCGAGGTAGTAGTTCCATGTGCGGCGGAAGTATTCGTCGAACCCGAGCGGAGCGATGGATTCCCAGTTCTCGTTGAAGTTGCGTCGCCACTGCCGCAGCGTATTGGCGTAATGCAGGCCCACGGCGTCCACGTTCTGCACGGTGAGGGCGGTATGACGCGTGGCGGTGGCGCAGATTCTGGTCAGCGAGGGCAGCGCTCCGCCGGGGAAGATGTGCTTGCGGATCCAGTCCATGCTTCTGCGGTAGCGGTCATAGTGTGGATCCTGAATGGTGATGACCTGAATCACCGCCACGCCGGACGGCGTCAGCAGTCGTTCAAGCGTCCGGAAGTACTCGCCGTGATAGCGGTGTCCCACGGCCTCAAGCATCTCGATGGAGACGATGCGGTCAAACCGTTCGTTCAGTTTGCGGTAATCCTGAAAACGAATCTCCACCCTGTCTTCCAGCCCGGCCCGGCGGATGCGTTCGCGCGCGTAGTCGTACTGCTCGCGCGAGACCGTCACCCCGGTGACGCGGCATCCCCGTTCCCGCGCGGTCTGCTCGGCAAAACCGCCCCAGCCGCAGCCGACTTCCAGCACATGGTCGTCCGGGCCGATGCAGGCCTTGTCCGCCAGCACCCGGTTCTTGCGAAGCTGCGCCTGCTCCAGATCCTCATCCGGATCGCACGGGTTGCGGTAGATGCCGCTGGAGTAGGTCATGGTCGGGTCAAGGAAATGGGAGAAAAGCTCGTTGGAAAGATCGTAATGGGCCGAAATATTGGTGCGGGAGCCGGCCTCGTCATTCTTTGGCGCTTTCTGGTGGCAACAGCGCTGGAACAGGCCGCAGGAGTCCAGCGCGAACCGTTTGAGGAAGTTCCCCGGCGGCACATGCACCTGCCTGTTTTCGAGAAAGAAGCGGAACAGGGCCACCAGATCGGGCGAATCCCAAAGCCCGTCGCTGTAAGCCTCGCCGAGTCCGATGTCGCCGTGCAGGGCTGCCATGGGAAAGAAGGCATCCGAATGTATCCGCATGGACGCTTCGCTGCCGGGCCGCTCGCCGCCGAAGCGCTTTTGCGAGCCGTCTGGGAGCGAGATGGCCAAGCTGCCGCGCTCCATGCCGCGAAGGTGACGGAAAACGAAGTGGCGACAAATGGACTCCTTTATAGATTTCGCTGACTTGCTGCGTATGGTCATGGGGCTGTCTGGAGCGGGTTTGGGGTGGTAGGCGGCCTTCTTTCCGAAATGGATTTTCCCGGCTTCCCAGAGGATGCGCGGAAACGTCAGGTGTGCGGTGAACGGGCGGGTGAGGGCGGTCCTTGCAAGGACTGCGTCGGATATGGGCTGCCTTTCGCCTTCCTCCACCAACGACGCCTCGAAGACCTTTTCCCCCTCACGGTAAAGGCTCACGGTGACGTCCAGCCCGTGTCGCACATCGCCGAAGCGGAAGCGGTATTCTCCGCTGCGGTCGAAGAACGGGGAGACGTGAAAAGCCTTGTCGGCCCGGTAGCGGGCCGGGAAGCCATCCGTGCCGCCCGCTCCCGGCAGAGGGTAGACGTGTTTTTCCCCGAAGGTGTTGTTGACCTCCGCCACGCAGCCAAGGTGTTTGCCGTCCCGGAATATCCAGTAGAAGCTTACCGGGTTGAACACGTAGTTCAGGAACCGTGCGGAGGTGGCCACCAGCACGGTGTCGTGTGCGGTGAGCGCCATTCCTTGCGGCTTCAGCAGCCGGGAGAGCTTGTCGCGAACCGTGCCGGGGTCGTCTTCGAGATAGTCGGCGTCATGCACGGATGCCAGCCGAACGCGGTTGTGCCCGAACAGGCGCAGCTTCCGGTCCAGTTCGTCCAGTTCATCCACATCCAGCAGGTAGGTGTAGAGCGGATACTCGAACCGGTGCGCTTTTGGCCATGTCCGCTCGTGCCGGACGCGGCAGCTCAGCAGGCGGCTGTTCAAAACGATTCTCCGAAATGCGCCGCGACCCGTGCTCCGGAGCGGGCTCCGTCTTCGTGGAAACCATATCCCTGATACGCGCCGCAATAAAAGGTCCGGTTGTGTCCGTCGAGTTCGGGCAGCTCCTTCTGGGTGGCCATGGAGGCCAGCGAATACTGGGGGTGCTCGAAAAGCACGTCCTTGATGACCGTGCCGCTGATGGGCTCGCGCACGGGATTCAGCGTCACCACGTACTCTTCATGGCTCTGAATGCCCTGAAGGCGATTCATGTGATAGCTCACGCCCACCGGGGAATCCGCCGGGCGGCCCGGGTCGCGGATGAAGTTCCACGAGGCGCGACCGGCAATCCGCGGTGGCAGAAACTCTTCGTCGGTGTGCAGCACCACGCGGTTGGCGGCGTATCGCCACGGGCCAAGCAGTCTGCGTTCGTTTTCGTCCGCGTCGGAGAGCAGCCGCAGGGAATCCGAGGCGTGTGTCGCCAGCACCACCGCGTCGAAGTCCTCGGAGCCGTGGTTGGTGGCCACATGTACGCCGGTGTCGTTGCGCTTGACCGACCAGACCGGGGTCCCGGTGCGCACCTCGCCGGTGAATGTCTTGGCAAAGGCGCGGACATAGGTGTCGCTGCCGCCTTTCACGAAGTACCACGGCGGGCGTTCCATGTAGTCCAGCAGCATGTGGTTGTCGAAAAAACGCACCAGCGCCTCGGCGGGAAAATCGTGAGCCTCGCCGTCGGGCGCGGACCAGATGGAGCCCGCCATGGGCAGCAGGTAGTTGTCCTCGAATTCCCGGCTGTAACCGTGAGCTTCCAGATATTCCCCGATGGTCACGCCCTCAAGGCGGCCTTGCTCAAGGTCCTTCTTTGCCTCGGTGCAGAAGCGCTTGATGCCGGAGATCATGCGCCAGAACACCGGAGAGATGAGGTTGCGCTTGCGTGCCAGCATCCCCCGGATGCCGGTGCCCGCGTACATGAACCCCGTGGCCGGGTCGTGGAAGGCGAAGGACATGTCCGATTCGGCCCGCTCCACACCCAGTTCGGAGAGGAAGCTGTTGAAGGTCGGGTAGTTGGGCTCGTTGAAGACGATGAAGCCCATGTCCACCGGAACCTGACCGCCGTTGCGGTTGACGCGCGCAGTGTGCGTGTGTCCCCCGAGCTGCGGTTCTTTTTCGAACAGGGTCACATGGTTGCGTCTGGAGATGAGATGGGACGCGACTATGCCTGAGATGCCGCCGCCAATGACGGCCACACGCAGGCCACCGGAAGTGAGATCGAGATTTTGGTGAGACATACCGCTTCCATACCGCAGGAAAAACGATATGGGAAGTGCTGTGGAGAGATTTTGCGAAAGATTGTCGCCCGCGTCCGTGGTCAGGGTTTCCGATCCGGGGCGGTCCGCAGCCGTTGCTCGCGCCGCCGCTCGATGCGGCGAATGATGATCCGGACCGGCTGGAAAATCGCCGGTCCAAGGACTGCCCATGTGCATATCCAGCCCAGAATGGCGTGCAGCAGGGGAATGCCGAGCACTTCGAACGACCCGATGGGATCGGTGACCACGATGCGGATGATCTCGGGCACGGAGGTTTCGAAATGCTCGACGCCGAGGATGGTCTCCCCCAGCCGGAGAAACGGGATCATCAGCATGTACTGAAGCGGCGTGAAAACCAGCGATATGCCGCTGGTGACGGCCTTGTTGCAGCGGAACAGCCACGAGAGAAGGAGCGCCATGAGCGGGTTGGTGCCTATCTGCGGCCACGTGGCCGAGACGAAGCCCATGATGCAGGCCAGCGCCACCATGGCGGGCGAAGTGCCGCGCCGAAGTTCGCGCATGACCGGTTCGCGCACCCGCCGTCGCCAGAGCCGGACGGGCCAGCCTGCCTGTTCATCCCGGATAGGTTCCATGAAATCAGTCATAATCATTTTCCGTATAAAAAAACATGCTAGAGATGGATGTGACTCCCTCTCACCCTCGTCAAAGGAAACAGCATGGAACACGTGGAGACAATCTGGATAACCGGAGCCACCAGCGGCATAGGGCAGGCGCTCGTGGAGCGTTTCGTGGCGGACGGAAAGCGCGTGGCGGTAACGGCCCGCAGCCGCGAGAAACTGGAAAAGCTGGCAAACGGCCGTAACGCCGTGATCCCGGTTCAGGCAGACGTGACCGACGAAGAGGACGTGAAGCGCGCCTATGCCGAGGTCCGGGACGCGCTCGGGGTGCCTGATCTGGTCATCGCCAATGCCGGGACGCACATCAACATGGCCGCCAGCGAACTGGACGCCAAGAACTGCCGCAAGCTCATGGAAGTGAACCTCTTCGGGGCAATAACCACGCTGCTGGCGCCGCTGCCGGACATGCTGGCGCGCGGTTCCGGGCATCTCGCCGGGGTGGGGTCGCTCTCGTCCTACCGGGGATTGCCCCTTGCGGCCGCCTACGGGGCCACCAAGGCCGGGCTGAACAATTTTCTGCAAAGCCTGCGGTTCGATGTGGAGACCTACGGGCTTTCGGTGACGGCCATCAATCCGGGGTTCGTCAAGACGCCGCTCACCGACCGGAACCCGTATCCCATGCCCATGGTCATCAGCGCAGAGCGCGCCGCCGGATACATCGCGGACGGTCTGGCCCGCAGGAAGATGGAGATTCATTTTCCGCCGCTGTTCTCATGGTCCTGCAAGCTGCTGCGAATCCTGCCGTATCCCGTCTATCACGCGCTGGTCAGGCGCATAACCGGAAGCCGCAACAGGAGGGGCTGATGGAAAAACTGCTTATACCCTTGTGCGCCATGATGCTGGCCGGCTGCTCCAACATCCCCGCGTCCGAAAACGCGGCGGGCGGCACGCCCTTCGTGCTTCAGGAATTCTTTTCCGGCGAACTCGACGCCCACGGCGTCATCCTCAGCCGTGGCGGCGAGGTCCGCCGGTCCTTCAACGCGGTGATGCGCGGCAAGTGGCATCAGGAAAACGGCGTCCTGCGAGGCGTGCTCACCGAGGACTTCGTCTTTGACGACGGCGAAAAGCTTCAGCGTCGCTGGGAGTTGATCGGAACGGGCGAAGGTCGCTTCGAAGGAACCGCGTCCGACGTGGAAGGGACCGCCGTGGTGGAAAGCGCCGGGAACGCGGTGCGCATGGATTATTCGCTGGTTGTTCCGGTGAGCGGCCGCTCCGTCACGCTGTCCGTGGAGGACTGGCTGTGGCGCATGGAGCCGGATGTGGTGGTCAACAAGAGTACCATGCGTAAATGGGGTTTTCGCGTGGGAGAGATCATCACCACCATCATCCGCCGCAGGGACAGGAGCTAGTCCAAAGCCGTTCCGGGTTTTTCGGCATGTGCGTGCAGGTCCTCAAGGCTTACGTGCCGCGTGGCTGCCTCGTGCGTGCATTCAAGGAGCACCGGCGGGGCAAGGCCTACCTCTCGCGCCTCTTCCCAACGCAGGGCGCACAGGCACCACGTATCGCCCGGCACCAGCCCGGGAAAGCCGTGCTGCGGAGCCGGGCTGATCAGGTCGTTGCCGCGCGAGCGGGTGAACTCCAGAAAATCCTTGGTCATTCGGGCGCAGACCACGTGGCTGCCGCTGTCCTGCGGGCCGGTGCGGCAGGTGCCGTGGCGGAAGAACCCGGTCATGGGACGCCTGCCGCATGGCTGAAGCTCTTTGCCGAGCACGTTGCGGGCCGTTTCATCGTGCCGGGGTGTCGCGTCTTCCATCGTGACCAGTCCCCGGAACCCGTCCACCATGAGCCACTGTCCGGTACGGATGCGCGAAGTGGCCTCGGGAATGCCGGTGACGCAGGGGATGCCGTACTCGCGGGCGATGATGGCGCCGTGCACCAGCATGCCGCCGCGGCGCTCCACCACGGCGCAGGCCATGGGTGCCACAAAGGTCATGTTCGGATCGAGCGCGTCACAAACCAGCACCTCGCCTTTGCGGAAGGAGAAAAGATCGTTCGGCCCCATGACCACTCTGGCCGGGCCGCGCGCTATCCCCGAAGCGGCGGGCCACCCCGTCAATCCAGGAGATTCGTCCGAAGCCGCTTTTCTTTCGTGCCACGCGAGTCCCTTGGGCATAGCCTTCTTGGCTTCGGGTTCGGTCTCCGGCAGCTCAAGCCCGAGTGCGCGGGCGCGTTCCAGAGCTTCGTTGAATCGCGCCTGAATCCGGCCCAGATGGATGTTGTCGTCATCACGCAACCGGTATCCGGTCCGGGCCAGTTCCAGCACCGATGCCGCAAATTCCCGTCGCTCATTGGAGAAAGCGTTCAGGAACCGCTGCTCCATATCCTCCGAACGCATGGTGGCTCCCGGCCTTGGATGCTGCGGCACCGCGTCCAGCGTGAGCCGGATAATGCCCCACGGGCCCTCGTCGCACCATGAGGTGCTGCAGGCCAGATCGCCGAAGGTCTCCATGAACGCTTCGAGTCTGTCGGAATACGGCCCGGACTCCGGCAGTCTGCCTCCGCGCAGTTCGGCGGCCAGTTTCGGGTCGTGGCGCACCAGTTCCGCCATGTCTTCAAGCAGCGCGTTTCGTTCCACAGCCAGCAGGTGCTGACCCGATAGCAGGGTGGTGAACTCGAACGGGTCGTCGGGTGTCACCGCGTCGTTGTAGAGCATGCCGAACTGCCGGACCGTGTGCGCAAAGGGGATGAGTTCCCGCCAGTAAACGTCCCGCCAGTGGTCGAGCCGCTGCTTTCTGGTGGTCAGTTCACGCTTCAGTTCTTCCGGTGACAGGGCTTCCAGATCAAGCGCTTTCATGCGCCGGCTGTCCTCCTGCATCTCGGGCAGGATTGCCGACTCGATGCGCTCGCGAAGATGCAACAGGTTCTCGTGGCTTCTGGTCAGGCTCAGGTACCAGGGGCGCTTGTCCGACTTGTCCCAGCCGCTCTCGTCACCACGCTCCGAGAGCGTTGTTATGGGGCGTGACTGAAGGATGACCAGTCCTTTTTCTCCCATGGTCCATTCCACGTCCTGAGCAGTGCTGAAAATTTCCTCCACCTTGCGGGCGATGCGGAACAGCTTGGCGGCCAGACCGTTGTCCACCACCTGCGGGCCCGGACTCTTGCGCCCGACGACCTCGCCGGTGGAGCGCGCAAGGAGCGTGCGTTCCGATTCAACGGCATCGTCCACCACGTCCCTTGCAAGACCGGATACCGCTTCGATGACCAACCTGCTTTCATCCGTGGGGTCCTTGGTGAACATCACTCCCGAAGCGCGGCCGGGGATCATGGGTTGGAGGATCACGCCCATTCCCGAGGCGTCCGCGCGAAGGGTCATCTCCTTGCGGTAGAGCATGGCCCTGTCGCTCCAAAGAGATGCCCACACGATGCGCACGGCCCGAAGAATCTCGTCACGCCCGTGGACGTTCAGTTCGGTCTCGTGCATTCCGGCGTGGGACAGCCCCGAGTCTTCATTGCGACTGCACGAGCGAACCGCCAGCGGCGCATTGCCCAGATGCGTCCGAACGGCATCAAGCAGGCTTACTGCGATTGAGTCGGGAATTTTTCCCCGAAGGAACATGTTTCGCAGCGCAAGAGACGCGTCCCATATCTCCTCCCAGCGCAGGCCGTCCATGTCGGCCTCGGCCATGGCGCGCACGCGCTCGGTAAACCCGTTGTGCCGGACGAAAGCGAAGTAGGCTTCCGGAGGCAGAAAAAGCGTCGGCGGTACCGGTATCCCCTCGCGGTCCAGCCGCTGAAGATTCACGACCTTGGGGCCGGAGTCGGTGGGGAGGGACCGGCCTGCCGGGGCGGCAACGAGCGGGTGGATCGTGTCTGTCATTGGGTACTGCCTGTTCCGCCCTGCGGCGCGAGTTTTGTCGGAAACCCGCCGCGCTGGCAGACCTCCCGGCATTGATCGAAGGAAAGACGTTTCACGAAGCCGATCACGGCGGCCTCGTTTTGCATGTGCGGGTGCGTCGCCACGTCAGCCGAAGACTCTTCCTTGGCGATCAGGCGATTGTATGCCAGAGCCCGGGCGGCAAGCTGTCGTTCCGCTTCGGCATCCGGCGGGGCGTTGAGCAGATGGCGGTAAGTCAGCACGTCACCGGGCGGGAGCAAGCGTCTTCTGCCATAGTGTGTGCGGCAGATCTCTTCCATGAGGTGGACGACCCTGACCTTTCCCGTTCTGCGAAGCTGCCTGTGCATGAGCAGCACCATGAGATGGTGAATGGAACCGCACTCTACATAGGTGTCCGGCGAGTCATCGGAGGCGTCCATCACTGCCTTGGCGCGGACCGTGTCCATGTCGCGGATCTTTTCCGCATCCTCGGCAGCGAACCGGCGAACCGCTTCGATCATGGCCCCGAAGTCACCGGTGGCGGAGGACTCGTAGTAATCCATGAGGCTGCGTGTCCATGTCCGTTCCCGCTCATAGACGTCGCGTTCCGGGCCGCTCTCGGGAAGGTCGTCCGGCCCCTTGCCGGAGGCGAAGAACTCATGGATGGCGGCGAGTCGATCCATCCACGGGTGCACCTGCCTCACCCTAACGCCGTCACTGTGCAGCCGCTTCAGGAGTTCACACTGTTGGGCTGCGTAACGGGGAAATTCGAAATCGGTGAGCATGAGATACTCATCCACCGGCAATTCGTTGCGCAGCATGGCCTCGAATCCGGGCGTATCCGGCTCTTCGAGCAGCACCAAGGCATGGTCCCGCATGGCGATATTCGCATACGGCAGGGTCTCGGGCCGGAACGTGGTGAAACCGAGGGTTATTGTCGGGCGCGTGGTCATGCGTCCTCCCGCCGGCCATCATCAAGGCAGCCGTGGTCCCTTGCGGCCTGCATGGCCTGCTGCACGGCTACTTCCTTGTGTTTGGCCTCGATCATCAGGTCGAAGTCGAACGGTGCCGCATCGCAAAGCTCACGCACGTCGGCGGCTTCCACCGTATCTGCATGAGCGCCGTGTCGTGCGTCAGGGCGTCTTGAGGAAAGATGCAGCTTGGGCCTGCCGTCGGGCTCGCGCCATGTTTCACGGATTTGCGGCATGAGTTCGGGCAGCGGCGTCTCGCCGGGGTGAAAGCGGTGGTGGTGAATGTCGAAGACTGCGGGAACACCGCATCTGCGGCTGACGGTCAGGATATGTTCCGGCGTGAAGATGCGCTCGTCGTTCTCCAGCACCAGCCGGGAGCGTATGCGTTGCGGAAGGTTGTCCACTTCCCGGCTCAGTCGGTCCACGGCCTTGTCCATGTCACCGCAGCGACAGCCGCCGTGCAGAACAACCTTATGGGACGCGTCAAGGCCCATGAGCTCCAGCACCGTGCAGGAGTAGGCCAGCTCGGCAACGGTCTTCTGCACCACTTCGGGGTTTTCCGAATTCAGAACGTTGTACTGACCGGGGTGTAAAGAAAACCGAAAATCCTTGTTGCGATAGGTCTTCCCGAGATTCGCCAGACGATCCGCGACCATGGTTTGCCAGTCCAGATCCATATCAGGGTGCGAAGCAAATGGCACGAGGGATGAGCCGATGCGAAAAAGGCGCATCTGGTGGGCATCCATCCAGCCGAGGATGAATTCCATGTCATCAAGGTTGGTTCGGACGGTCCGGGAAAGTTTTTCCCGAGAAAGGTTGGCCAGTCGGAAACCGTGGTTGGTGGACCGCTTGCTGGAGTGCATGACGCAGGGAAAACCGATTCTTTCGATCATGACTGACCGTAGCAGATAATTTCACCCGTGGCATGTGCTAATTGATATAGGGGGGAGAGGGAAAGGGGCGGCCGGGGCCGCCCCTGGTGGTGCAGAGAGTGCTATTCCTGACGGAAGAGCTTTTTCCTGAAGCCGATGAGGCCGAGCAGGGGCAGTCCCATCAGCAGGAAGGTGGAGGGCTCGGGAACCGGAGCTACGCCAACGTTGTCCCAGTAGACATCGTAGGACTCGCCAAAGTTGTACGAGTTCAGGATGATGTTGCCGAGCAGTCCGTTCTGGGTATCGTCGGCAAAGGAGAGGGCGAGCGCGTCGTTGATGTAATAGTCCATGCTCGTGCCGGTGTACTTCATGGTAATGTCGTACCAGCGTCCGGTGTCGTTCGGAGCGACCATGTCGAGCCAGCCACCGACGATGTAGTCGAAAGCGTAGAAGCCGTCATCAATTTCACTGCCGGAACGCCATGCCACGATGGGGTAACCGGAAACTTCACCGAAATTGTCATAAGTGGTGCCCCAAATGCCGACGTTGGAGTCGCCCCATGCGGAGTCCACGAAAAGATCGGCGTTGATGGAATAGGAACCGACGGGCACGTTGAAGTCGCGCTTTTTGCCTTGGTAGTTGTAAAAGCTGTTGTCCTGCTGGTCGGCGCCGTCGATGCCGATGTGCAGACGGTTGTCCCCGTCGAATACGGCGGTTTCAAAAACCGAAGGCTCGAAGCGGTCGGTATACCAGCTGGAAAGATCGGGATCATCAAAAGTGAGAACTTCTGCGTTAGCGGCGTGAGCCGTCAGGGTGAAGATGGCAACGAAGCACATCAGGACAAAACGTTTCATGGAATAGCCTCCTTGTATTGTGAAAACAGAATGGCCGATATCAAAACCCGTGCCATGGTGTAAGTTGCTGAAAATGCGGATTAAAAATGCTGAACTTGGTTGACGGATGTTAGGAAAGCCGTCGGCTGTGTAAGGGATCTCGACAGGAAAAGTCTTTAATTCAAGCTCTTATAAGGAAGGTGTTGCAGCACGAACTGCCTTGGAGCTTCCAGCGACGGTTGTCGAAAATCCTATCTCAATATCTAGTGGTCAACAGCTTCGTGGTGAAGAGTTTGTCTGTTTCAGCTCTTCTTTATAGATGTTCTTCGGTGATGAAAGGAACAATCGCATTGCTATTGGTTTCATTCTTTTTGTCAGGCAATGCCGTGGGGCATGATCTTGAACGGTGTCCCTGTGTTTTTACAGGCGTAAGAGTTTGAAAAGGATGAAGTTATATCAGAGAATATGCCGGGCCATGCTCCGTCACAATACTGCTTGGTTTTTTATGAGCAGGGCGTTGGTGTTTCCAAGGACCTGAAAAAGGCCGAAGAATGGTACGCAAAAGCGGCAGCGCCAGGCTTTGCGGGGTAAAAGAAGTACTGAAGAGGATATTATAAAAGCTGCTAGCTTATGCGTTAGCGCAGAAAAAGGCGGTTGAAGGATTCCTTCAACCGCCTTTGATAATTCTGGTACCGAGGGAGAGACTCGAACTCTCAAGGGCCGAAGCCCGGCGGATTTTGAGTCCGCTGCGTCTACCAATTCCGCCACCCCGGCATGGATTGGTGGGTATTCATAGGCGAGCCCCGGCTCAAATGTCAATAAGCTTGTCTCTCGTGCGCCATGGTGATAGCCATGCTTCCTGCAAGGAGAGTGAAATGATACCAGTCGGATCTGTCGTCAACGCCGCGGCCATCGTCATCGGGTCGCTCATAGGATGCATGCTGCACAGCAGGTTCCCTGAGCGCATCAGAACCATTGTTTTTCAGGGCCTTGGCCTGTGCGTGCTGCTCATCGGGTTCCAGATGGCCTTCAAGGCGCAGAACATTCTGGTGGTGCTGTTCAGCATCCTGCTCGGCGGCATCATCGGCGAGCTCGTGCGTCTCGACACGCTGTTCGAGCGTCTCGGAAACGCCGTCAAAAAGCGCATCGGGTCGGCCAATCCCAAGTTTACGGAAGGGCTGGTTTCGGCTTCTCTCATCTTCTGCATCGGCGCGCTGGCCATCGTCGGGTCCATTGAGGAAGGCATCCGCAATAATCCGACCGTGCTTTACACCAAGTCCATTCTGGACGGGTTCGCCAGCATTGCGCTCGCCTCATCCTTCGGCTCCGGCGTGCTTTTTTCGGCAATCCCCGTGTTGCTGTATCAGGGTGGCATTACCATCGGCGCCGGCTACGTGGAAAGCTACCTCTCGCCGCTGATCATCGATCAGCTTTCTGCCACAGGCGGGCTGCTTATCGCGGGCATCGGCATCATCCTGTTGGAAATCAAGGACATCCGCATAGCGAACCTGCTGCCGTCGCTGGCGCTGGTTCCGATCCTGACGTGGGTCGCGGGGATGCTCCCCTCGCTGTAGCGCTAAAGGATGGGCGAAAGCAGGCGCGCCACTTTCACAAGAATTTTGAAGGCGGTGTGCGTGCGATCGTACTCGGCCGGGCCGGTCTCGACGCAGTTCTCGAAGTCCTTGCGGAACATGGATTCCACGTCCGCGCAAAAACTCTTGTCCTCCACCAGCATGGTTATTTCGAAGTTCAGGCGGAAGGAGCGGTTGTCCAGATTGGCCGTGCCGACTCCGGCCAGCCAGTCGTCGCATAGAAAAACCTTCTGATGCAGAAATCCGTCGCGGTAGCGGTAAACGCGGATGTTATCCATGTGCAACTCTTTGAGCGCCGCGAAGCCCGCCAACCAGACGATCTTGTGATCAGGCTTGCGCGGGATGAGCAGTCGCACGTCCACGCCGCGCAGGGCCGCGAGCTGAAGCGCCTTGGATACCGCCGAATCCGGCACGAAGTACGGGCTGGCGATCCAGATGCGTTTCTGGGCCGCGTTGATAGCCCGCACAAACATGAGCGAACACGATTCCCAGTCGTCCGCCGGGCTGGTGCCGACCGCCAGCACCTCGGCGTCGCCGCGCTTTTCGGGCGGCTCCCACGTGAGATGCAGAACCTTGCCGGTGGCCCAGTACCAGTCCTTGGCGTAACTCAGTTCCACCCCGAGCACCGCCGGTCCGGAGCAGCGCAGATGCGTGTCCCGCCAGCGGCCGATGGAGGGCTGCATCCCGATATACTCGTCTCCGACGTTGTGTCCGCCCACAAAGGCCGTATGGCCGTCCACCACCACGATCTTGCGGTGATTGCGGAAATTCAGCTGGAAGCGGTTGCCCCTGCCTCGCGTGGTCAGGAAGGGGTGCACGCGTACTCCGGCGCGCCGCAGCTCGTCCCAGTACTCTCTGGGCGTGGCGTGGCAGCCCACTTCGTCGTACAGAAAGCGAACCAGCACGCCTTCTCTGGCCTTGCGGCACAGGAGTTCCTTCATGCGTCCGCCGAGCCCGTCGTCGTGGACGATGAAGAACTGGACGAGCACATACTGCTCCGCCTGCTCGATGGCGTCGAAGATGGCGCCGAAGGTCGGGCTGCCGTCCACGAGCAGTTCGAGTTCGTTGCCGCCCATGTAGGTGATGGTGGCGATCTGTTCGAAGACGCAGCGAGCCTGATCGGAATCCTCGCGGTCCGTGGGACAGGGCAGGCTGGGCATCCGGTCCACGCCCTCGGTCATGGCCATGTAGTCCTCGCGAGCTGCGCGCATGGCCTCGACGTAGCCGTTGAATTTGCTGCGTCCGAAGACCCAGTAGAGCGGAACGCCCAGAAGCGGGGTGGTAACCAGAAACAATGCCCAGGCAATGGCCCCCTGAGAGGTGCGGGTATCACGCACGGCGCGTATGGCCGTCCAGATGCCGAGCACCTCCACCGTGGTCCAGAAAATACCGACCAGAACCAGAAGCATTGAGGATTCCATGGAGTTCTTTTATCAAACGTGTGCGGAAAAGGAAACTGGGCGCACCCGGCGTTTGACAAAGCCCTGCGGCGCGCCCAATATCCGGCTGCATGAAAGACGATTCACTCAAGGACATAACCCGCGCCATGCGGGAATTCGTGGAGCGGCGGGGCTGGCAGGAATTCCAGACGCCCAAGAATCTGGCCATGGCTCTGTGCGGCGAAGCCGGGGAGCTGGCCGCCGAGCTGCAGTGGCTGGACGGCGAAGCCAGCCGCGACCCGCTGCCGGAAAAGCGCGAGCGCGTTGCCGCCGAGATGGCCGACGTGCTGCTCTATCTGGTGCGCATGGCGGATGAACTGGACATAGATCTCGCCGCGGCCGCACTGGCCAAGTGCGAGGCCAACGAACGCAAATATCCCGAAAAAATGGTGCGGGGCGACCTGCGCCTGCGGGACGAATACGAGGAGTAAGCCAATGGGCAAAGGCATCTGGACCCTGAGCGTGACACGGGATTTTTCTTCCTCCCATCAGCTCAGGAACTACGGCGGCAAGTGCGAGCGGATGCACGGCCACAACTTCGGCGTGGAAGTCAGCGTCGAAGGCGAGCGGCTGGACGAAAAGGTCCAGTATCTCATGGATTTCAAGGAGCTCAAGAATCTTACGGATGACGTGCTGGGCGAGCTGGATCACCGCCATCTCAATGAACTTGAGGCCTTTCGGGACCTGAACCCGTCCTCGGAAAATATCGCCATGCACATCTACAAACAGCTCTCGCCGCGTCTGCCGGAGCACGTGCGGCTGGCCTCGGTCTCGGTTTCCGAAAAGGAATCTTCCAAGGCGACCTACCGGGAGGTGTAGATGCGGCTCGTGATTCAGCGCGTCACGGACGCCAGGGTGACCGTCGGGGGGGATAACGTCGGAGAGATCGGCAAGGGGCTTATGGTGCTGGCCGGGTTCGGCCGCGAGGACGGGGAAGAGCTCCCCGGGAGCCCTGTCTGGAAGAAGATTATAGACAAACTGGTCAACCTGCGAATTTTCACGGATGATGCGGGCAAGTTCAACCTGAGTCTGACGGACGTGGGCGGCGATCTGCTGCTGGTCTCCCAGTTCACGCTGTACGCCGACTGCCGCAAGGGACGGCGCCCGTCCTTTACCGGGGCGTGCCCGCCGGAGCTGGCTGACCGGCTGTTCGAGCGGTTTGTGGACGATGTGCGTCCTGTCGCGCCCGGAAGGGTGGAGACCGGTGTGTTCGGCGAGGAAATGTTTCTCGATTTCACCAACTGGGGCCCGGTGACCATTACGCTCGATTCCGACGAACTATAGAAAATAGAAAAACTGCTACTTGATTTTTATATCGATCACTGGGTAAGGTTTCTCCATTCGTTATCGAAAACGCGATGGAGGGCCGCATGGGTACGAATGGAAAGAGAGGGAGCATTCTTGAGGAGCTCAGCTCCGAAGAAGCGCGGAAGAAGATTCGAGAGGAAGGGGGCTTCGACGGCAGGCGACAGGTTCCCGTAACCGGGCAGCGGGATCTTTCGGCCGCGGAGCAGGACATTTACAATCGGTGTCTGCAGGCGCTGCGTGATGAGCGGGGCGAGGTGGATTCGCGCTTGTCCGAGCGCAGACGGGAACTGCTCGGCAGGCCGGCGGAAGGGCGGATCAGTTCTTCCCGCATCATGAAACGGCTCGACAACGACATCAAGAACCTGAAGGACGAGGCGCAGGCGGGTCTCAAGGAACTGTATCGCAAGCGCGACGCCACCGAGGCCGACCTTGAGGACTTTCGCGAGGAACACCGCATCAGCCATCAGGCACATTATCCGGAGAACCGTTTCTGGATTGTGGCCCTGCTGAGCGTCATGCTGGTGGTCGAGTCGGCGCTCAACGCCAACATGCTTGCCAAGACCAATGTCTACGGCATCATCGGCGGCTGGGCCGAGGCCATCTTCATTTCGCTGGCAAACATCTTCTTCGGCTTCTTCACGGGCCTCGTGCCGGGGCGCTGGTCCGGTTTCAGAAAGTCCGATTCCGTCAGAGGCTTCATGCGCAGCCTGCTCGGGTTCTGTGTTGTCTTCGTCATTCTCTTCAACTTCATCTTCGCACACTACCGGCTGGTGGGCACGCCCGAGGTCTCGCAGGCCATCTCTTCGGCATTGAAGAACATCATCGACAGTCCGCTGTCGATCTTCCTGGACATCAAGTCCTTTGCCCTGTTCATCGTCGGGCTGGTGTTTTCCGGTTTGGCCGGATGGAAGGGATTCACCTGGGACGACCCCTATCCGCTCTACGGCAGGATTCACCGTGCCCGAGAACGGGCCCGAGAAGAGCTGAACAACGCTCAGAACGATATCCGCAACCGTTGCATCAAGCTGGTGCGCGACTTGGTGGACGAGCTGGACTCAAGTGTCAAAAAGGCCCGCGCCTCGGTGGAAAAGACCGCTTCTCTTGAGGACCTGTGTGGTTCGGAAAGGGACGCGTTCAAAAATTACGCAGAGGCTCTTGAGGCGGGAATGCGGCATCTCATCACCCTGTACAGGGACAGGAACCGCAAGGCTCGCAGTACGCCTGCGCCCGAGTACTTCAACGAGCTGCCCTCGCTGCCCTGGGAGGACATGAACGTTGACTGCGACATGGAGCGCCTGAAGCTCGAAATCGAGTCATGCGAGGATTCGGTAAAGCAGTACGGCGAGGATGTGGATAGGGTTGTGGACACGCTTCAGAACCGCGAGCCAGAGATAACGGAGGAAATGAACGATTTCTTCAGACAGGTGGAGGCGGAGGCCGGATACGGCACCGAAGATGACGCAGAGGAACCGGAATTCGCCGGAGCCGCGTAATGAGCGGTTACGGCTTTAAAAAGCATAGCCTGCTCAAGGACAAGATCCTGCCGGGGCTGGTGATGGCCCTTGCGCTCGGGGTCATCCTCGGTGGCTCGTGGCTGGTCAAGTCGCTGCCCAAGGGGCAGAAGACGGCGGCGGCAAAGCTCGCTCTGCCGCGAAAGCACACAGTCGTGCTCATCGACCAGACCGACACCCTGAGCGCTCACTGTGCAACCCAACTGGAATTGTACCTTAAGGATTTGCCGGAATCCATGGAGCCGGGCGAAATGGTAAGCCTGTTTGCCGTGGACGCCAACTCCGACATCACGGTTTCGCCGCTTCTGAGCGAGGTGAATCCCGGAAGCAACGTCAATGAATGGCTGGAGAACTACGAACTGAAGCGCCAACTGTTCGACAAGGAGTTCGTTAAACCGATCACGGCGATAGCGGGCGAGGTCAAATCCCGGCCGGACAGCGAGACTTCGCCCATAATCGAAACCATCAACCGCATCGCCACGTGGCACAAGTTCAGCGACAAAGTGTCGGTGCGGCGCATGGTCATCTATTCCGACATGCTCCAGAACTCGCGGCACTGTTCGGACTACACCCATTCCAAGGCGGTGCACCCGGCGTCGCTCGGTTGTCCGGACCTTGAACCGCTCTGGGGGGTGGATGTGGACCTGCGCTACATTCTGCGCCGTGGCAAGAGCCACTTGCAGACGGACGCGCACAGGAAAAACTGGATACGCAGACTGCGCAGCGCCGGGGCAAAGGTGAAGCTTACACCCATATTGTGAGTTCTCGTACCCGGTTCAATAATTTGTCCCCCGTCGGAGCGAATCCGACGGGGGTTTCATTTTTTGAACCTGCGGGGCTGACGGCCTGTGGAGGAGGATACTCGCGGCCTCACAGTTAACCGTCTGAAATATATTTATAAAATTTTAATATTGGGTTGTGTCGATGTCTTGGCACGGCAACTGCTAGAAGTCGTATACCTTCACTTCTTTTGCATATGAGAAAGCACGGCTCTCCCGGGATGGTCCCGGGGGAGCCTTTCTCATTTCTGGGTGGACCGAGGATTGAAAAAGTTTAGCGGCCGGTCAGAAGGCGGGAGGGGAAGAAGCAGTAGAAATCTTCAGACTTAAGATTGTCCACGCGAAGAGTAAGGCGATGCCAGAAGCGACACAGGGCGCTTTTGCGCAGGCAGAAATGTCCTCTGGCGAAGCGTTCTATTTTGAATGGAAGAACGATCATACAAAATGCGATCAGTCCTTCAGTGAATTGCCATTCGAATTCCATGGCGAAACCTCCTTTGGTTTAGAACTAAAAGGTACGCCTCTTTTCCCCAAGGTCAACGGGGCTGGCTCTAATTCTTTTTTTCACTAACTTTCGCCGAATTTCGGCTCCGTACGACGTCGAGAATGGATTGAGCCTTGGCGTTCGGTATTGCTTGCTTTTCCAGCTGTCCTGAAAAAGCGGATGGAAGAAAAGTGACGGTAAACCGCAATGGAATTGTAACACATCAATACTACTGTGCCGCCACTATCAAGAGGTTCACGAATCGTGGCGGGCGTCCGGCGCTGACGCGGCAAAGATCGTTGCGGGTGCACGAAAGGCTTCCACGGTTTCCTCGGCGGGGTTCCGCAAAAGGCGCATTGCCGGATGAACGCCAGCGGAAAACATGCCCTGCAGGTCTTTCCAACCCAGCAGAAGTAGCGCTCATGAAAAGCAACATCGGATTTCGCGGAAAACTGTTTGCCGCAAGCATCTCAATTGTCCTGATCACCATCCTGTGCATGGCGGGTGTCAACTCCTTCCAGAGCAGGAAGGTGTATCTCGAAAACGGCATCACCGCCCTGAAAAACGTCTCGGATACCCTTGAAGAGACTATCTCCCTTCAGGATCACCTCTCCAAAACCAAGATTTCGTCCGACCTCAAGATTTTCCGCTCCATCATGGGCGTCAGCGGGCTCCCCATGCTCGAAATGCTCATGGACGTGACCATGAAGGTTACCAATCAGGATACGGGAAAGCAGGCGGAGATCACGCTGCCTGCCTTCAAGCTCGGGTCAAAATATCTGCACGAGAGTTCCGACCTTGTGGCGCGCATGAACACCATGGCGGGCGTGCGGTCCTCCGTGCTCCAACTGCACGACGAGAAGCTCGTGCGCGTCTCCACCACCATCAAGGATGAAAAGGGGGAGTCTCTACAGGGCGTCTTCATCCCCAAGAGCAATCCCGCATACAAGGCCGTTTTTTCCGGTGATACCTTTGAAGGCATCGTTACCCTCGGCGGCAAGCCTTTCGTGGTGGCCTACGAGGCCATTCGCAACTATGATGAAAAGGTCATGGGAGCCATCGAGGTGGCCAGCCCGCTCATTCCCGCCAAACTGGCGGACTTCATCCACAGCGTCACCGTCAGCGGCAAGGGGCAGTCCTTCGTGCTCGGCGCCGACGGCAGCGAGATCGTTGCTCCGGAGAGCCCGGCGGTCGGCGAGGCCGTGGCCGCCTACATCGCATCCGGCAAAGCCCCTGCGGACGGCAAGGCAGCAGTGGCCGCCATCGGGCTCGGCGACGACACGCTGCAGTCCCGGCTTGTCCACTTCAAGCCGTGGGACGCCTACCTTGTCACCGGGGTTCGTACCTCCAGACTGCTGGATGGCGTGAGCGAACAGATCATCATGAACGCGCTTGCCAGCGCCGGAGTCCCGCTGCTGCTTTCGCTGATCATCATCTGGTTCATGAGCCGCCAGCTCATGCGTCCCATGAACCGGCTGGAAACCATTGCCAATCAGGTTTGCAAAGGGAATTTCGACTTCGACTTCAACTACGACGTGGATGACGCCATCGGCCGGACCGTGGCCTCGGTCCGGCACATGGTGGGCGAAATCAAGAATCAGCTCGGCTTCAGCCGGGGCGTGCTTGAAGGCGTGACCATCCCCTGCGCCGTGGTGAATCTGGACAACGAACTCATTCATTTCAACTCGGCTGCGGCCACTATTCTCGGCAAGCGCAAGAATGCCGACCAGTATCTCGGCAAGACGCTCAACGAGGTGGTGTTCCACGACTCCAAGGAGAAGACGCTGACCCAGAACGCCATGGAGCAGCGCAAGCAGATGAACTGGGAGCTGAACCTCACCCGCGATCTGGACGGCAGCACCGTCAACCTGAACGTGGTGGCCACGCCCATTTACGATCTGGACAACGAGCTCATCGGCGCCATCTCCATATGGGTGGACCTGACCGAGGAACGCACTCAGAAGAAGGCCATCGAGGAAAAGAACCGCATCATCGAGCAGGCCGCGACCGAAGCCATCGAGGTAGCCCGCAAGGTCTCCGAGGCGACAGAGGGTCTCGCAGTGAAGATCGACTCCGCCAATGAGGGCGCAGACAAGCAGCGTGAACACGCCGGGCAGGTCTCAAGTTCCATGGAGCAGATGACCGGATCGGTGCAGGAGGTCGCGGACAACGCCAACTCCACCGTTGAGAATTCCGAGCTTGCAAGGGATTATGCGCGCGAAGGCGAGCAGATAGTTCGCCGCTCCGTGGGCATGATGCGCGAGGTGCACGAACAGTCAAAGGGCCTGCTGGGCCAGATGGACGAGATGGGGCGCCATGCCAAGGGCATAGGCGCCATCATGGGCGTGATTACCGACATCGCCGACCAGACCAACCTGCTGGCCCTGAACGCGGCCATCGAGGCGGCTCGCGCAGGCGAGGCCGGGCGCGGCTTTGCGGTGGTTGCGGACGAGGTGCGCAAGCTCGCGGAGAAGACCATGACCGCCACGGTGGAGGTGGAGGACTATATCAAGCTCATTCAGGGCAGCGCGCAGGAGAACATCGCCAGCACCCAGAAGGCCACCGATGCGCTGGAGGAATGCCGGGGCATGGTCGAGCAGTCCGGCAGCTCGCTTCAGGACATCGTCAGCAAGGTCGAGGAAGCCGCTTCGCAGGTGCGAAACATTGCGGGCGCGGCCGAAAGACAGTCTCGGGCCAGCGAGGAGATCAACGCCGCCACCGAGACCGTGAACGTTATCGCCGCCGACACCGCCGAGGCCATGCAGGAAGCGTCCGCCGCGCTGGACCAGCTCAATTCACTGGCGGATGAGCTCAAGGTTGCCATCAACCGTATGCAGGGCTGATACGCCACTGAAAGACAATCACTGCGGGAGCCCCCCGTCGTCGATGCGCGCCTTTCATCGGGAGGGCGGCGTTGATGGCGGGGGGCTCTTCGGGTATGACCACGGCAGAACGTCCGGAGAAGCCGTTTTCCCGGACAGGATGGATGCGGAGATGCTCCGCGCCGTCCCCCTTCCGCATCACACAAGGAAACGGTGGAACCATGATCTCCCGCGTCAGAACGCTGCTCCTGCTTGCCCTCTTTGTCCTTCTCGCTTCCGTCCCGGCCCGTGCCGGGGATTATTCGGTCAACGATTTCGAGGTGCAGTGGTCGTGGCGCATGCTGCACACAAAGCAGATCCAGAGCGCCATCGACGCCTGTTCCGAGTCGGGCGGCGGTACCGTAACCGTGCCCGACGGATTCTGGTTCACGGGAACACTGTTCCTGAAGGACGGCGTGACCCTGCATCTGGAAGAGGATGCCACGCTGGTGGCCGTGCCGCATCCGTCATTGTTTCCGGCCATCCAGACCCGCACGAAGGCCGGGTCCAACAAGATCAGCAACCGCGCGCTGATCTACGCGGAAGGGCGCAGGAACATCGGCGTCACGGGCTCGGGGACGCTGCAGCAGACCGGCCTGATCGACCCGCTGGTGTTCGACAGGCACGAGCGGCCCCATATCATCAAGTTTGCGGACTGCGAGAACGTCCGGGTGGCCGGAATTACCCTGAAGGGCGCGGCCACGTGGACGCAGCTGTACCTCAAGTGCCGGGACGTGGAGCTGGCGGACCTGACGGTCTACTCCATCTACGGCAGCGGCTCGGACGGTATGGACATCGATTCCTGCTCGGACGTGGTGGTCAGCAATTGCGACATCGACTCCTACAACGACGCGCTGGCCATCAAGAGCACCTCCCCGACCAAGGCCCAGAACATCCGGGTACGGGGGTGCGAACTGCGAAGCGGCAAGCGCGGCCTGAAAATCGGGACCGAGTCCGTGGGCGGCTTCGAAAACATCAGCATTCGCGATTGCGTGGTGGAAAAAGGGCGGCGGACCCTCGTGAATCCGTTTCCGAGGACCATGCGCGCGGCCATGTTCATTTCCACCGTCGATGGCGGCGACATTCGTGACCTGACGGTCAGCGGCGTGCGCATCGCGGACGCGCAGGTGCCTTTGTTTCTCACGGCCTCCAAGCGCAGTAGCAAGGTCGAGCCGGGACAGATCGTGAACCTGAACATCGAGGATATCCGTTCCGATTACGAGTTTGCGCAGCCTGCCATCATTTCTGCCTTTGAAGCCGACGGCATCAGAGGATTCCGGCTGTCGGAATTCCTCCCGGGGGCGGCGGGCCCTCGCGTGGTGAAGACCGATTTCCCGCAGAAGGCCATGATCGGCAAACCCAAGTTCGACATGTACGGTTTTGATTTCCGGCCGGGGCTTATCGTGCACAATACCGGGTTGGATCTCCGGTAGTCTCCCACTCCTTCAAGCATCAAAAAAGGGCGCATCCGGATGGATGCGCCCTTTGTATTTTCGGAGGTCGTCGCTCTTACCACTTGGTCTCGCGCTTGTTTCGCAGGTAGATGGCCAGTCCGTTCATGGAGAGCATGACTGCCAGCAACACGATGATGCCTGCGGAGGTGCGCTCCGTGAAGGCGCGCAGGGAGTCCGAGGACCAGGTGTAGATCTGTGCCGGGAGCACGGTGGCCGCGCTGGTGAAGTCGCCGGGGGCGTCGGGGATGTAGGCCATCATGCCCACGATGAGCAGCGGCGCGGTTTCGCCGATGGCCTGCGCCAGTCCGATGATGGTTCCGGTGAGGATGCCGGGCAGGGACAGGGGCAGGATGTTGGTCAGCACGGTCTGCCACGGGGTTGCACCCAGCGCCAGCGCGCCTTCGCGGACCGAGCTGGGGACCGCCCGGATGGCCGCCCGGGTGGATATGATGATGATCGGCAGGGTCATCAGCGAGAGCGTGAGTCCGCCCGCCAGCGCCGATGATCGCGGCACGCCGAAGAAGTTGATGAAGATGGCCAGACCCAGCAGACCGAAGAGAATCGAGGGGATGGCCGCGAGGTTGTTGATGTTGACCTCGATGATGGGCATGAACTTGTTGTTGGGCGCGAATTCCTCCAGATAGATGGCGGTCATGACGCCAATCGGGAAGCTGAAGAGGAAGGTGATGATCAGCACGTACATGCTGCCCACCGCCGCGGACCAGATGCCCGCCATCTCCGGCAGCTTGGAGTCGCCGTTGCCGAAGAATCCGGTGTTGAAGGCCAGTCGTGCCTGCCCGTGGCTTTTCATCTCGGTGATCAGCGTCTTCTCGGCCTTGCTCAGTCGGTTGGGCTTGCCCTTGAGGAACTGGTCCACTTCGGAATCGGCCAGAACCCACTCCTGCCTTGACGTGCCAAGAAGGGTCTTGTCTTCCTTCATGCGAACCGGAATCAGCCGGGTGTACCCGCGACTGACCAGATAGGACATCTCTTCGGAAAGAGCCCAGTTGCCCATTTCCATGGCTTCTTCACTGTAGGTCACTTCGACCTTCAACTCCGCCTGCTGGAACGCGGTCCAGCCGTTGGAGATGATGTTGTAGAAGAAGAAGACCAGAAAGGCTCCTGCCAGAGCAATGGCGCTGTAGGAATACGCCTTGAAACGGCGGTCCCTGCGCTTGCGCTTTTTTACCTGTGAAAGCGAATTTGCAAACTTCATGATGCTGCCGCCTTATTCGTATTGCTGCCTGAACCGGCGAATGACCAGCAGGGAGACGATGTTGAGCGCGAGGGTGAACACCAGCAGGACGAGGCCGAGCCCGAATGCGGAGAGGGTTTCCGGGCTGTCGAAAGCCTGGTCGCCCGTCAGGGCGTCAACGATGCGCACGGTGACCGTGGTCATGCCTTCCAACGGATTCATGGTCAGGTTGGGGCGCAGGCCCGCCGCCATGACCACGATCATGGTCTCGCCCACTGCGCGGGAGACTCCCAGCAGGAACGCGGAGACGATGCCCGGCAGTGCCGCCGGGAGCACCACGTTCTTGATGGACTCGGAGCGGTAGGCTCCCAGGGCGAGGGCTCCTTCGCGCATGGCGTTTGGCACCGAGGTGATGATGTCGTCCGAAAGCGAGGACACCAGCGGGATGATCATGATGCCCATGACGATGCCGGGGCTGAGCGCGTTGGTATAGTCGGCCTGCAGCCCGATTGCCTCCGCCGCCTGCACGATCATGGGACTGACGGTGATGGCGGCGAAGAAGCCGTAAACCACCGTGGGGATGCCCGCGAGAATCTCAAGCGTGGGTTTGGCGATCTTGCGGAAGGTGGGGCTGGCATATTCCGCCATGCAGATGGCCGAGAACAGACCCACCGGGACCGCCACGAGCATGGCGATGGCCGTGATCATGAAGGTACCGGCGAAAAGCGGCACGGACCCGAAAAGGCCCTCTGCGGATTCCGATGCGGCACCTGCGGCGTGAACCACGGCTTCGTCCGGGTTCCAGTTGGTCCCGAAGATGAAGTCCCAGATGTTGACTATCTCGAAGAACTGTATGGCTTCGAAGATTACCGAGAGGACGATGCCGATGGTGGTGAAGATCGAGATGAGCGAGGCCGCGAAAAGCAGCTTCACGATGACGCCTTCGACGATGTTCCTCGCCCTGAGGCCGGGTTTGACTTTCATGACGCCAACGGCGAGGCCGCCGGCGGCCAGGGCCAGCGCGGCGGCAACCAGCGCGGAGCCCGGCACGTGGGCCACCCCCGTCAGGCTCAGGACCGCTGCCAGCAGCGACGCGGCCAGAGCGGGCCACAACGTCCAGACCACGGCGTACCAGCCATAGCTGCCCGACGTGGAATGAAAGGTCTGTCCCTTGAATTTGAGGGAGAAGGTTTTGCGTGTCGCCAGAAAATAGGCGATCGCCGCGAAAGGCAGCAATCCGCAGAAGAGATAGAGAAAAACGGTTCCTGTATCCACAAGCAGTCCCTGTTTCATCGACGACGAAAGCCGGACCGGCTGAACCGGTCCGGCAGGAGTCGTCGGTTGTTCGTTTACTTCAGGTCTTCGAGGCTCAGGTTCTTGTAGGACAGCACGTCCTTCTGCACCTGCTTGCGAAGATCGTCATCAAGGGGAACCAGGCCGATGCGCTTGAGCAGGCCGCGGGGTCCGATCATCTTGTCGCTCATGAACAGTTCGATGTATTCCTTCATGCCGGGAACCTTATCGAGGTGAGCCTTCTTGATGTAGAAGAACAGAGAGCGGGAGATCGGGTATTCACCGCTTGCGATGGTGTCCGGTTCCGGGGAATAGCCGTTGATCTTGGCGCCCTGGATGCGGTCGGAGTTCTCTTCGAGGAAGGAGTAACCGAAGATGCCGAAGGCGTCCTTGTCCTTGGTGAGCTTCTGGACGATCAGGTTGTCGTTTTCACCGGCGGGCACGTATACGCCGTCCTGACGCACGCTTTCGTACTTCTTGGCCTTGCCCTTGGGAGCGATGGCGCTGTAGAGGTCCTTGTGCTTCTTGGCGAACTTGCCGATAACCATTTCGCCGAAAGCGTCACGGGTACCGGAAGAGGTCGGGGGACCGTAGAAGATGATCTTGCGGTTGGGCAGATCGGGGTTGATCTGGTTCCAGGTCTTGTACGGGTTCTTGATCAGCTTGCCGTTGGACGGGACCATCTCGATGACGGCCATGGCCAGTTCGTCCTTGGTGATGCTGAACGGGGCGTTTTCAGCGTTCTGGGCAACGGCGATGCCGTCGTAGCCGATGAGCGCTTCGGTGATTTCGTTGACGCCGTTCTTCTGGGCGCGTTCGAATTCGGAAGGCTTCATGCGGCGGGAAGAGTTGGTGATGTCCGGGGTGTTGAGACCGGCACCTTCACCGAAAAGCTTGTGTCCGCCGCCGGAGCCGGTGGATTCGACAACCGGGGAGGGGTGGTCGGTGGTGGCACCGAATTCTTCAGCTACGTAGCTGGAGAAAGGAAAGACGGTACTGGAGCCGACGATCTTGATCTGGTCGCGGGCCTGAGCCACGCCGGCACCAACCAGCAGAATGGCTACGAGAGACAGGGCGATTCTTACCATTTTAGTCATGAGTGACCTCCTCAAATTGGTAGACAGTATTGCCTTGAGCGATTGGGAGAACCTAAGGGAGCGCTGTTACAACACAATGGGCCCACTGTGACACTTGCGTTACTTCCGCTTCCTGGTTGCGTCTTTTTTTGACGCAAAAACCTGTCCTTCGCCGCCAAAGCATCTGCCAGCAGGGGTTCTGCCTCATCGTGGAGCATATGCTCCGCAACGAGTGCATACCGTTATAATAAGGTAAATCATCCGCGCGTGACGCAAAAAAGGCCGGAACGGATATCCGTTCCGGCCTTGACGTGACATTTCGTCAGGAGGGGAAGCCTAATCGTTGAGGGCTTCGTAAACCTTGCCCACAAGGCCTTCGCCCGGGGTCAGGGTTTTTTTGCCCGGCTCCCACTTGGCGGGGCAGGCTTCGTTGGGGTTTTCCCGAAGATGCACGTTGGCCTTCATCTTGCGCACCAGCTCGTCGGCGTTGCGGCCCACGTTGTAGTAGTTGGTCTCGGCGGAGACCAGCACGCCGTCGGGGTTGATGATGAAGGTGCCGCGCAGGGCGAGGCCGGTCTCGTAGTCCCAGATGTCGAAGAAGCGGGACACTTCGCCGGTGGCATCGGAACCCATCTGGTACTTCACGTTCTCCAGCAGACGCTCATCGTTTTTCCACGCCATGTGGGTGAATTTGGTGTCGGTGGAAACGGAGATGACTTCCGCGCCCATTTCCTTCAGCTCGGCGTGCTTCTCGGCCAAGTCCGCCAGCTCCGTGGGGCAGACAAAGGTAAAGTCCGCAGGGTAGAAGAAGAGAATCACCCATTTGCCTTCCTCGCGCAGTTTGCCAAGATCCACTTCACCGAAGAATCCTTCGGTGGGATCGAAGGTTTCCATTTTGAACGGAGGGACGGGCTGGCCCACGCGGGCGAAATCAACAACGTGCTCGTGTTCGTGATCACAAGACATAAGTATTCTCCTATGGATCTGAATGGTTATTTTTAACTTAGGAACGATTCCTATTTAGCGACAGCTTTGGTTCATGTCAAGCGGCAGCGTGAAATTTTCCGGTCTTCAACTCCGGGGCCGCTTCGTGTATGAAGAGCCTGCATCGTCGGATGCCCGCGGGGCTTCCGGCAGTCTTCACGGCCGAGGCGGTTGCTTCGGTTTGCATATTTCGGAGTCGCGGCCCGCGCCGCGTCTTTGCGTCCGCAGTGCGACATGGCTGCCGGATCGAACGGTTGCCCCGAGGGGGCGTCCCACATTGTTAACAGAAAAACGAAAAGAGAGAAGCGCGGATGAGTCACGGATTCGATAAGGTTCGCGAAATGGAAATAAAGGAACTGGGCAGCGTGGCCCAGATCTGGCGTCACCGCAAGACGGGCGGCCGCGTGCTGTCCATGATCAACGACGACGAGAACAAGGTCTTCGGCCTGAGCTTTCGCACACCTCCCAAGGACTCCACCGGGGTGGCGCATATTCTGGAACATTCGGTGCTGTGCGGCTCCCGCAAGTACCCGGTCAAGGAACCGTTCGTAGAGCTGCTCAAGGGCTCGCTTCAGACCTTCCTCAACGCCCTGACCTTCCCGGACAAGACCTGCTACCCGGTAGCCAGCGCCAACCACGCCGACTTCTACAATCTGGTGGACGTCTACCTCGACGCCGCCTTTTTCCCGCTGCTGGACGAACACCGCCTGAAGCAGGAAGGCTGGCATTACGAGCTGGACGACCCCGAAGGCCGCATGAGTTACAAGGGAGTTGTCTATAATGAAATGAAGGGCGCATACTCCAGCCCGGACTCGCTGCTCTACGAATACTCCCAGCAGTCCCTGTTTCCGGACAACACCTACGGCCTCGACTCCGGCGGCGACCCCTTCGCCATCCCGGATCTGACGTGGGAGCAGTTCAGCGAGTTCCATCGCACCCATTACCATCCCTCCAACGCCTACGCCTATTTCTACGGCGACGATGACCCGGAGAAGCGCCTCGAAATTCTGGACGAATACTTCAACCAGTTCGAACCGCTTACCCCGGAATTCTCTCGCGTGCCCCTGCAGACGCGTTTCGACAAGGCCGTCGAGGTTCGCAAGAAATTCCCGGCCTCCGCCAAGACCAAGAAGGGCATGTTCACCGTCAACTGGATGCTCGCGGAAACCGCCGACGCCAACCTGAACCTCGCCCTGCACATTCTGGAGCACATCCTCATCGGCCTGCCGTCCTCGCCGCTTCGCAAGGCGCTCATGGATTCCGGCCTTGGAGACGATCTGGCGGGAGTGGGGCTCGAAGCCGACATCCGGCAGATGTTCTTCTCCGTGGGACTCAAGGGCGTGCATCCGGCAAACGCCGTCAAGGTCGAGGCCCTGATCCACGACACTCTCAGCAAGCTGGTCAAAGACGGCATCGACCCCAAGGATGTGGAGGCCGCCGTGAACAGCGTGGAGTTCGATCTGCGCGAGAACAACACCGGCAGCTACCCGCGTGGTCTGTCCCTCATGTTCCAGTCCCTTTCCACGTGGCTGTATGACTCCGAGGACGGCTCCGAAGGCGATCCGCTCCTGCTGCTGCCCTTTGAAGAACCGCTTCGCAACATCAAGACATGGGTGGGCGAGGGCGAAAAGATTTTCGAAGAACTCCTGAGCCGCCTGCTGCTGCAGAATCCGCATCGCTCCACCGTGCTGCTCGAACCCGATAGCGAACTGGGCAAGGAGTTGACCACCAAGGAACGCGAGCGTTTGGAAAAGGCTAAACAGGCCATGAGCGAAGAAGACGTGCGGCGCGTCATTGACGAAACCGCCGAGCTTCGTCGCCTTCAGGAAGCTCCGGACACTCCCGAGGCTCTGGCGACCATCCCCCGCCTGTCCAAGGACGATCTGCCGGAAGAGAACGTGCGGATTCCTTCCGAGGAACGCGAAGTGGGCGGCGTGACCTGCCACTTCCACGATCTGCATACCAGCGGCATCGCCTACGCCGATCTGGCCTTCGACATCTCGGGCGTGCCCGACGAGCTGCTCCCGCTGGTGCCGCTCATGGGCCGCGCACTCGTTGAGGCCGGGACGAAAAAACGTGACTACGTGGACCTCTCGCAGTGGATAGCCCGGACCACCGGCGGCATCTCCCCGCAGGTGCTCTGCCAGCCCGTGCTGAACTCGCCCGAAGCAGCACAGCGACTGGTTGTGCGCGTGAAGACCACCGGCGAGAAGCTCCCCGAGACCGCCGAAATCCTCAAGGAAATCCTCACCGAAGCGCGGCTGGACGACAAGGTCCGCATCCGCCAGATCGTGCAGGAATCCGTTTCCCGTCTGGAACAGGCGCTGGTCCCGTCCGGCCACATAATGGTGGCCCGCCGCCTCAAGGCCCGCGCCCATCAGGCCCACGCCATGGAAGAGGCCATGACCGGCATCACCGCACTGGAAGCCCTGCGCACCCTGTCCGAGCGCGTGGAAAACGATTTCCGCCGAGTGGGCAAAGAGTTCGTCCGTCTGGCCGAGATCATCCTGCGCCGCGGCAACCTCGTGCTTAACGCCACCTGCGAATCCTCACTGTTCGACACCGCCGCCCCGCTGCTGGCCGACGTGGTCGCCGCCCTGCCCGAAGGCGCAAGCGAACCAGCCGAACGCACCATGCCCAGCTTCCCGGAACGCGAAGGTCTCGCCATTCCCGCACAGGTCAACTACGTGGGCAAGGGCGTGAATATCTATGAACAGGGCATCGAATATCACGGCTCCATGAACGCCGTGTCCAAGTTCCTGCGCACCGGCTACCTCTGGGACCGCATCCGCGTCCTCGGCGGCGCCTACGGTGGATTCACCGTTTTCGACTCCGTCAGCGGCAGCCTGAACTACCTGAGCTACCGCGACCCCAACGTGGAAAAGACCATCGAAAACTACGACGGCGTGGTTCAGTATCTCGAAGGGCTCGACCTGCCCGACGGCGACCTCGAAACCGCCGTCATCGGCGCCATCGGTGAAATGGATTCCTACCAGCTGCCCGACGCCAAAGGCTTCACCAGCTTCGTGCGAACCCTCACCGGCCAGACCCCCGAGCATCGCGACCGCGTCCGTAAAGAGATCATGAACTGCAGCGCTGACGATTTCCGCGCCATGGCCAAGGCCGCCCGTGCCGTTGCCGAGAAAGGCGACATCGTGGTCATGGGCAACGAACCCGCCATGGACGTCTCCGGCCTGAACCTCGACATCAAGGAAATCGTCTAAAATGGGCAGGCTGGTACTCGACAATCTCGGCAAGGTCTTCGGCGAAGGCGATAAAGCCGTCACCGCCCTGCAGGATATCTCCATGCAGGTGGAACACGGCGAATTCGCCGTCGTGGTAGGGCCGTCCGGATGCGGCAAATCCACACTGCTCAACATCGTGGCAGGACTCGAAAACGAAACCTCCGGCTCCGCCAGCATCGACGGACGACGCATCAAAGGTCCCGGCGCAGACCGAGGCATGGTCTTTCAGTCCTACACCCTGTTCCCGTGGCTGACCGTCCGCAAGAACGTGGAATTCGGCCTGCGCATCAAAGGCATCCCCGCAGCCGAACGCGCCGAAACCGCCCGCCACTACCTGAGCCTCGTGGGGCTTTCCGAATTCGAAAACTCCCTGCCCCGAGAACTCTCCGGCGGCATGAAACAACGCACCGCCATCGCCCGCGTGCTGGCCAACAAGCCGGACATGCTCCTGATGGACGAACCCTTCGGAGCCCTCGACGCCCAGACAAGACTGCAATTGCAGGACCTCACCCTCGACGTCTGGCGCGAAGAATCCGCCACCGTGCTGTTTATCACCCACGACATCGACGAAGCCATCCTGCTCGCAGACAACGTCTACGTCATGTCACGCCGACCCGGGAAAATTGTCGAGAAAATCGAAGTGGAAATTCCCAGACCACGAGATCACCGCATCTCGCTCACACCGGAGTTCTCAGCCATAAAAAAAGTCATCATGGAACGACTCTGGAAAGAAATCGACGGCGGCTCCTAATCTCTGATCCATATGAAAAAAACGGCGCCCGCTCCAAGCGGACGCCGTTTTTTTGTGCCTCCGGCGGGCCCTTCAGGCGGACCAAAGGGGCGGGCCCCCTTTGGAAACCCTATGTTGTCAGCGGGGTTGCAGCTGTTGAGTCCATGCGACCGCACAACTCGCGTCCCAGCTGCAACCCCGCTGACGGGGATTCAAAATCTTTGCGTTTTGGCTGACGAACTCCGTTAACAGAGTTCAGCTAAGCAGGACTCTCTCAACTCACTAATCACCTTTCAGAAGTTCCAACAAACCTACCACTCCCGCTTACCAAGTACCGCAGCAATGTTGATCAAGTCTCTTGCCGAGAGCGGCGGCGCACCCCCAAACAGCGCAGTTTTTGCCTTCTTTTTTCAGCGCAAGCAAAAAAGAGGGTCGGTCAACAGGCCGAAACCTGCATCTGGTGCCAAGCAGCAATGCCTCCGGCGGGCCCTTCAGGCGGACCAAAGGGGCGGGGCCCCTTTGGAAACCCTATGTTGTCAGCGGGGTTGCAGCTGTTGAGTCCATGCGACCGCACAACTCGCGTCCCAGCTGCAACCCCGCTGACGGGGAGTTGTGGTCTGTGTGTCTTGGCTGCACGGTTTGGAGCTGCTTAGGTTCGTCATATCCCTTAGAGCAAAAAAACGCCGTCAGCATATACGCCAAGCCGCCTCCGCACCTTAGCTTTCGGAAAGTCGAGTGCGGCTTGGCAAGCTAAATGTTTTTGGGAGATTCTTAAGAACCCTTTTGCAAAAGGGTTCTTAAGCCCCCGGAGGGCCGTCGGAGACCCACCGGAGGCTTAGGGATTCAGGATATTGTCGGCCAGACGAAATTCGTCGCCTCGCCAGTAGGCGGTGGCTTTTTGCACGCCGAACTCACGGGCGGCTTGGATGTCGAGGCCGAAGTAGAGGTCGATGCGTTTTTTGAATCTTCGGTTGGTCTTGTCGAGGACGGTGTATTTGCCGTCGAAGGTGCCGAGGCCTTCGAGGTGGACTTCGGTTCTGTGGTCGAGTCCCATGGGGATGAGGTCACGGGAGACGGCTACGGCGCGCTGCCCGGGCTTGAGGGTATCGCTCCATGCGGCGAGGAAGGGTTGCGAGTTGGTTTGTGAGGGCACGGAGTTGTAGGCTGTGACGGTTACTTCGATGGAATCCCAGAGGTAGGGGTTCGGCTTGTTCCAGCCGAGGCCGAAGAGCACGGCTCCGAGCAGGGCAGTGATGGCGATGAGATATTTCAGCATGATGGCATCATACGATGCCTGGGAGATTTCGGCAAGTCGGTGAAAATGTGATTACAGTCCGGGCAGTCCGGCTTGTTTTGCGGCGGGTTTTTCCGGGGCGACTTTGCCGAAGGTCATGCGGTGCATGCGGCATGGGCCGTGCTTTTTGATGGCTTCGCAGTGAACTTTGGTGCCGTAGCCCATGTGAGCGTCAAAGCCGTATTGGGGGTGTTGGCGAGCGAGTTTTATCATGACGCGGTCGCGGAAGGTTTTGGCAAGGATGGACGCGGCGGATATGGCGGGAACGGTGCCGTCGCCTTTTATCACGGCCTCTTGGGCGGTGTTGTAGGGCATCAAGTGGGCGGGGAGCGTCTGGTTGCCGTCGATGCGTATCAGTCGAGGTGTTGTGCGCAGGTGTTTCAGGGCTCGGCTCATGGCGCGGAACGTGGCCTGCAGGATGTTGACGCGATCGATTTCAGCTGGCCATGCGACGCCAATTGCCCAGAAGAGGGCCTGTTCGCGGACCTGATCGAAGAGGACTTCCCGCTTGGCGGCGGTGAGTTTCTTGGAGTCGGTGAGGTAGGGGAGGTCATAGTTTTCGGGCAGCACGGCGGCGCCAGCAACCACGGGTCCGGCAAGGCAGCCGCGACCGGCTTCATCTACTCCGGCGATGTGCTCGGGGAGCAGGGTGGCTGATTCGATCAGGGAACCGGGTTGCATGGGCGCCTCCTGTGCGTGAATTATGCTGCGATGGCCGGGTGGGTGCGGTCATCATCGGCAAGAGCGGCACCCCGGGCGTGTCTGTCGGCGCGGCATCCTGAGGATACACGAAAACCGCCGATGCCCGTTCGGGCAGGCGGCATAGGCTGGCGTTCCTGCTGAGAGCATGGTGGTCATGCTCTCGCGCAATGCCGGGAGCTCGGTCTCGCATGGTCCACAAGCACGACAAACCGCCCAGAGCACTGCGGGAATGCTCAAGGCGGTTGCCGAAATTCTTGCGGCGTCCGGGGCCGGGAGGTTTATTCCCAGTTGGCCTTGGACTTGATGCGGGCGGCCTTGCCGCGGAGCTGGCGCAGGTAGTAGATGCGGCTGCGGCGAACCTTACCTTCGGCAGCCACTTCGACGCTGTCGATGAAGGGGCTGTGCATGGGGAACACGCGCTCAACGCCGACGCCGTCGGAAATCTTGCGGACGGTGAAGGTGGCGTTGGTGGTGCCGCGGCGAACGCGAAGGACCGTGCCCTGGAAAACCTGGATGCGTTCCTTTTCACCTTCGAGGATGCGGTAGTGCACCTTGACGGTGTCTCCGCCCTTGAATTTGGGCAGGTCGAGGCGCAAGTGTTCGGCTTCGATCTTCTGAATGGCGTTCATGTCAGTCTCCTTGTAACGAATATTTACCAAATGTCCCCGAGCAGGCGATCAATGGTGATGGCCACCGCGCTCCTAACGGACAGGTGATTGTAGTCGTCCATGAAACGGATGGGTCTGATAGTGCCTTCGCAGGCGTCGAGCACTTCCTCGGCCAATCCGTGCCCCGTTCCGAATACAAGCAGAACCGGGCGTGATTCCAACTGGTTGCGGACTTCTTCCACCGTCATGGGCGGTGGTGCCCCCTTTCTCCAGTCGAGTTTCGCAGACGTTGCCGCGAGCAGGGGTAATTGCCCTGTTCTGGCGGAAATGTCAACCACAACCTGCGACAAATCGTCTGAAACGGAAACCAGCGACAGGGCTTCGGCCCGATCGGGGTTGACGCGGCTTCCGGGGCCGCTGGTCCAGTGGGCCAACAGCGAGCGCGCCAGTTCCTTCTGGTCCTCAAGCGGCGTGACGGCGTAGAATCCCCCAAGCGCATAGGAGCGCGAGACCCGCGACATGTCGTGCACGTCAAGGTTGGTCAGGGAGACGGCCACCTTTTGCTTGTGCTTGTTCCAGACGGGATAGTGCACCAGCGCGATGTACAGGTTCCGGCCCAGCCGATGCCGCGACAATTCGCTCAGGAAGTCGATATCCTCCTGCGCAAGGCCGGCTCCGTCCAGAAGGTCGGGCCTTCGCGACAGGGTCTGCGAGAGGGCCTGTTCCCTGCGCCAGCGTGCGACGCGACCGTGGTCGCCGCTCTTGAGGATCTCAGGCACTTCATGGCCCTTGTATTCCACCGGGCGCGTATAGTGCGGATATTCCAGCGTTCCGCCGGAAAAGCTCTCCTCATCGCCGGAATCCTCGTGGCCCATGAAGCCGGGAACCAGCCTCGCCACAGACTCCACCATGCAGACCGCCGCGGCCTCACCGCCGTTGAGCACGAAGTCGCCCATGCTCACCAGTTCCACATCGTAAAGATCCAGCAAGCGTTCGTCGATGCCTTCGTAGCGACCGCAGAGGATGGTCACGTCCTCTTCCTGTGCCAACTCGCGGGCCATGGATTGGTCGAACGGTTTTCCGCGCGGCGACATCATCAGGATGCGTCCGGGCTTTTCGATGCTTTGCAGCGCCTGATCCAGTGGGTCGAGCATCATGACCATGCCGGGGCCGCCGCCGTAGGGGCGGTCGTCAACGGTGCGATGCCGGTCCGTGGTGAAATCCCTCGGGTCCACGTGATTGAAGCGCACGAGGCCGCTCTCTGTCGCCTTGCCCATGAGGCCGGACGAGAGGGGAGTCTCGAAGAACTCGGGGAAGAGGCTGACGAGGTGGAAATTCATGGATGAGCCGGAGCGTGAAAAGGTTGTGAGGAAAGGGTCGCGCTAGTCGGTGCAGACGTCGGCGAGCCCTTCGGGCGGATCGACGACGATGCGCTTGTCGTCAAGGTCGATGTCCAGAACGAATTCGGGAACAGCGGGCAGGAGCAGTTCGCGTCCTTCGGGCGTGGTGATGCTCCAGGTGTCCTGTTGCGGTGTCTCGATGAATCCGGTGAGCACGCCGAGGGGAGCCCCATCAGGCAGTACCACGTCGCATCCTTCAAGCTCGTGCAGGTAGACTTCGTCCTCGTCCGGCGGCGGCAGATCGCGTTTTCGCACCTGCACGTCCGCCCCTCTCAGGCCTTCGGCCGCAGTGCGGTCATCAACGCCTTCGAGGGTCACGAGAACCAGCCCCTTGTGCATCCGCCACTTGGCAACAGTATACCGTTTGGGCCGCCTGCCTCCCATATCGAGAAACACGCGGTCCACTTCGTCAAACAGCGAAGGGGAGTCAGCATACAGACGCATGCTGAACTCCCCGCGGATGCCATGCGGTTTGACCACCCTGCCGACGGTCACAAAGGACTTGTCGGGGGCGGGCCTGGCGGCTGCGGTCATGGTCTCCTACTCGAGGATTTCCAGAACGGCGCGCTTTCTGGCCTTGGTGGACGCAGCACCCAGAAGGGTGCGCATCGCACGTGCGGTGCGGCCCTGCTTGCCGATGACCTTGCCGAGGTCTTCCTTGGCGACCTTCAGCTCAATCACAGACGTCTGCTCGCCTTCGACTTCGGAAACCTGTACTTCGTCCGGGTTGTCCACGAGGGCTTTGGCAATGAACTCAATAAGTTCCTTCAGCATGATCTACCTCCGATTCAGGCGGTGCGATGTGAGAGCGCCTACGAACATGAAGTTCCGCCAAACAAGCCCGGACCAGTAGCGCCGCAACAACTACTTTCCGGCCTGCTTGAGCAGGGAACGAACGGTATTGGACAAAGTGGCGCCTTCGTTGACCCACTTCTCGACCTTTTCCTTGTCGATCTTGACATCTGCGGGTTCGACCATCGGGTTGTAGTGTCCGAGGTACTCCACCGGACGACCGTCGCGACGGGTTTTGCTGTCGAGTGCGACGACGCGGTAGAACGGACGCTTTTTGGAACCCATGCGGGTCAGTCGAATAGTCATAGCCATGGTGTCAATACCCCCAGTTTTTATTCTTTACGTTTTAAGCCAGTCTTTGGCAAGTAATCACCGTTATTTTCGAAGCTCTCCGCAAAAGCGGCGCAAAAATTACTTTTTCTTCTTTTTGCGCTGTTTCTTGTTAAGCTTTTTCCGCTTTCTTTCCTTGAGGGATTTCTTGGAAGGGCCTTTCTTGGGCTGCTCGCCGCCGCCCATGCCGGGCATTCCTTCCATTCCCTCCATGCCCTCCAAGCCTTCCATCCCGGGAAGGCCGGGCATTCCGCCACCGGCGCTGCCGCCCATGCCGGGCATCTGGCCTGCCATGCCGCCGAGTCCCTTGGGCAGCTTGGGCATGCCGAGTTTGCCCTTCTTGCCTTTCTTGCCGCCCATCATCTGCTGCATCATGCCGCTCATCTGCTTGAAGTTCTTCAGCAGGGCGTTGACGTCGGCCACTGTCATGCCGGCGCCCTTGGCGATGCGCTCCTTGCGGCTGGCCTTCTTCAGCACGTCGGGGTTGCGGCGTTCCTCCATGGTCATGGAGCTGATGATGGCCTCGGACTTTTTCATCTCGTCCTCGGGCAGCTGGGCATCGCCGAGCTGCTTCATCATGTTGCCCATGCCCGGAATCATCTTGAGCAGGCCCTCCATGGAGCCAAGCTTCTTGATGCGGCGCATCTGGGTGCGGAAATCTTCGAGGTCGAACTCGGCCTTGGCCATCTTGTCGGCCATGCTCTTGGCTTCGTCCTCGTCGATCTCGTCCTGCGCTTTCTCGATGAGCGTGAGCATGTCGCCCATGCCGAGGATGCGCGAGGCAATTCGGTCGGGGTGGAAAAGTTCCAGTTCGGAGAGCTTTTCGCCCATACCGACGAACTTGACCGACTTGCCCGTGACGGATTTGATGGAAAGCGCCGCGCCGCCTCGGGCGTCGCCGTCCATCTTGGTCAGCACCACGCCGGTGATGCCGAGGGTCTCGTCGAACTTGTCGGCCACCGTCACCGCGTCCTGACCCGTCATGGCGTCCGCCACGAACAGGATCTCCTGCGGCTGGCACTCACGCTTGATGGAGGAAAGCTCTTCCATCAGCAGTTCGTCGATGTGCAGTCGGCCCGCGGTGTCGAACAGGATGACGTCGCATCCCAGTTCGGCGGCCTTCTTTTCCGCGTCCCGGCAGATGTCCACCGGATTCATTTCCGTGGTGGACGGATAGACGGGTACGTCGAGCTGCTTGGCCAGCGTGTTGAGCTGGTCGATAGCCGCCGGGCGGTACACGTCCGCAGGGACGAGGTAGGGCTTGCGCTTGTGGTTCTTGCGCAGCCAGAGGGAAATCTTGCCGGAGGAAGTGGTCTTACCGGAGCCCTGCAGGCCGACCATCATGATTTTAAGCGGCTTGGCGGAGAGGTCCACACCTTCCTGTTCGCCGCCGAGGAGCTCGGTAAGTTCCTCGTTGACGATCTTGACCACCTGCTGCGCCGGATTCAGGCCCTTGAGGACGTCCTCGCCGAGGGCGCGCTCCTTGACCTGGTTGACGAAGTCCTTGACGACCTTGAAGTTGACGTCGGCTTCGAGCAGGGCAAGACGTACCTCGCGCAAGCCTTCCTTGACGTTGTTTTCATCAAGGCGGGTCTGTCCGCGCAGTTTCTTGAAGGCTCCCTGAAGCCGATCCTGAAGGCTGTCAAACACTCCGAAACTCCCGTGATCCGTCGTTTTCCACGCACAAAAGGCCCGTCCAACACGGGCAAAGAAGCCGTGAGTTATTCCATTGTCAACCGTTAGTCAAGCCCGGCGGGCCTTCACAAGGGGAGAAATGGGCCGGAAAATGGCCGTCTGTCAAAGCGGAAGCCGGATTCGGCGGCCTTGTGGATTCGAAAAGGCGCATTGTCTGGCGAGGGCGGATCAGGACGCGCATTCCACGCACAGTTCGGCTTCCGGCATGACCAGCAGCCGCTTCATGGGGATTTTTTCGCCGCATTCCTGACAGATGCCGAATTCGTCGTCTTCTTCCAGCCGTTTCAGGGCGCCTTCCAGCTTGAGGATGCGCGTGCGGGTCTGCGAAAGTTGTTTTTCCACCACGCCCTGATTGACCATGTTGTCCAGTCGGCTCAGCCTGCCGATGGACTGGTCCGGCGAAACCGGAGACATGCGTTCCTCAAGCGAGGGCAGCTGTTCCCTGAGATTCTCCAGTTCCTTTTGGATGACGTTTGTGAATTCTTCGCGTTCCTTGCTGTTCATGCACCCGGTCCTCTTGTTGGAAGCCCCGCAATGCGGTAGCTTGGTGACAAACGATATTTTCCGAAAAAGAGGTGATAAAGGTATTATGATAACGCTGAAAAATCAAACATTGGTGATTACCGGCGCTTCGGAAGGGATTGGCCGTGCCCTTGCGCTCGCTCTGGCGCGACGCGGGACGAACCTTGTGCTCAACGCCCGGCGCGAGCGGCCGCTCAATGCCGCAAGGAATGCATGCCGGGCCGAGGGCGTAGCCGCCGAGAGCGTTGCGGGTGATGCCTCGGCCCCGGAAAACGTCCGGCGCATGGTGGAGACTGCGTGCGACATGGGGAATTTCTTTGGCTTCATTCACGTGGCAGGCGTACTCAAGCCCGGCCCGGCGGTCTGGGAAATGGCTACCTCGGATTTCCATGAGGTGATGGACGCCAGTGTCACGGCCTCGCATCTGCTCATTCGCCATGCCGTGCCGCATCTTCGCGAGAAGGGGCGGGGGCTTGCGGTGTTTTTCGGTTCGGGCGCTGCCGAGAAGACCCAGCCGGGCATCGGCACCTATTGCGCCGCCAAGGCCGCGGAGGAGCATCTTGCGCGGCAGCTTGCGGTGGAGGCGCCGGAGATACTGACGCTGATCTGGCGGCCGGGCATCGTGGAAGGCCAGATGCAGGAGCAGGCCAGAAACGCCGAAGGCGAATGCGCCGAGCCGTTGCGCAAGGTGTTCAGACCATGGAAGGAACAGGACATGCTCATCACGCCCGAAGAGTCGGCGGATGGGTTGCTGGAGTTTCTGGAATACCGGCCCGAAAACTATCATGGTCGCGTCGCGGACATCAGGAAGGTTCTGCCTCGCAAGGATTGATGCCTGCGCGGCTGTGCGGACCGCATTGCTGCCCGCCTTGGCTTCTTCGGGGGAAAGTAGTACCTGCACGCTGATTTCGAAAACCGACTGCCCGAGCGGGGGGAACAATTGTCCAGCGTGTATTTCATTGGTGCAGGGCCGGGTGATCCGGAACTGATCACCGTCAAGGGAAAGCGGCTCATAGAACAGGCGGATCTGGTGCTGTATGCCGGTTCGCTGGTGCCGCGCGAGCTCGTGGCCTGTGCCCGCGACGATGCCGAAGTGGCCGACTCCGCGCCGCTTTCGCTTTCCGAAACCCACGAACTGATGCTGCGGGCGGTGCGTTCCGGCGGGATTGTGGCTCGGGTGCATACCGGTGATCCGGGACTCTACGGGGCAGTGCGCGAGCAGGCGGAGCTGCTTGATCGCGATGGCGTGCGCTGGGAGATCGTCCCCGGCGTGACCTCGGCTTCGGCCGCAGTTGCCGCAGCCGGACGTTCCTTCACGGTTCCCGGCGGCACCCAGACTCTCATCCTTTCGCGCCTTGCCGGGCGCACTCCCGTTCCGGAATCCGAACACCTGCGCGAGCTGGCGCGGCACGGATCATCCATGGCCGTGTATCTTTCCGCGGGCGACCCCGAAGGCGTGCGCAACGCGCTGCTTGAAGGCGGCATGGCTTCGTCCACTTTTGCGCTAGTGGCCTACCGCGTGGGCTGGCCCGAAGAAAAGATCGTGGAAACGACGGTCTCCGGGCTGGCGGAAACCGCGCGCGACAACGGATTCACCCGTCAGACGCTCTTTATGGTGCTGCCGGGACAGGACGCCGAAAGCGCCCGCTCCCTCTTGTACGACGAAGATTTCCGTCATATGTTCCGAGGGTAGGAGGATTTTCATGGAAACACTGCACATCGACACCGCCCAACGCGAAGAAATGATCGACATCACCGGGCTCGTGCAGCGCACGGTCCGCGAAAACGGTTGGAACGACGGTGCGCTTCTGCTCTACTGCCCCCACACTACGGGTGCCGTCACCGTCAACGAGGGCGCCGACCCCGACGTCAAGCGGGACATAGTGGCCAACATGCGGCGGCTCGTGCCGCATAAGGGTGACTACCGCCACGCCGAGGGCAACTCCGACGCGCACATCAAGGTCAGCATGTTCGGTCCCGAGCAGTTTCTCATCGTCGAGTCCGGCGAGGTGAAGCTCGGCACGTGGCAGCGCATCTTCTTCTGCGAGTTCGACGGCCCCCGCTCCCGCAAGCTGTGGGTCAAGTGGCTGGGAATCTAGCCGTCGATTTGCGGTCCGGGCGGACTCAGAACCGCTCGAAGGTGTCATCCTCCATGTCGATATCGGTTCCGGAGGATGAATTGCCCGGTGCCAACGCCTGAGGCTTGGGCTTTGTCTTCTCGGTGCGGGGCCGTGCGCTGGTTGATCCGAGCTGGAAGAACGACAGGGCCTTTTCAAGCTCCATGGCCTGTGCCGACAGCTGTTCGGCCGTGGAGGCGATCTCTTCGGCCGAGCCTGCATTGGTCTGGATGGCGCTGTCGAGCTGTTGCAGCGCGCTGTTGATCTCCGTGGCTCCCGCGTTCTGTTCGCTGCTGGCTGCCGTTATTTCCTGAACCAGTTCGGCGGTTTTCTCGATGTTCGGCACGATGGAGTCGAGCATGTGCCCGGCCTTGGTGGCAACCTCGACGGATGCGCCGGAAAGGTCGCTGATCTCGTTGGCGGCCGCTCCCGATTTTTCCGCCAGCTTGCGCACCTCGGCTGCGACCACGGCGAACCCCTTGCCGTGCTCTCCGGCGCGCGCCGCCTCGATTGCCGCATTCAGCGCCAGAAGGTTCGTCTGTCGCGCTATTTCTTCAATGATGGATATCTTTTCGGCAATCTGGGTCATGGACTCAACGGTCTGACGCACCGCGTCGCCGCCCTGTCTCGCCTCTGTGGCGGTCTGTCTGGCGATGGTTCCGGTCTCGCCGGAGCTGTCCGTATTCTTGCTGATGCTGGATGAGATCTCTTCCATGGAGGAGGAGACTTCCTCCACCGACGAAGCCTGTTGGGTGGCGGCCTCGCTCAGGGAAACAGAGGAGCTGGCAAGTTCCTCACCGCTGGAGGCCACGGTTCCGGTCGCCTCCTGAATCTGATGCACGATCCCGCGCAGCTTTTTGATCATGTCACGCATGGCAAGGGCAAGATCGCCGATCTCATCCCCTCTGTTCACGTCGAGTTCCACGTCGAACTGGCCTTCGGAAAGCGACTTGGCGACATCGGCGGTTGCCTTCATTGCGCCGGAAATGCGCGCGGCGAAGACCAGTGTCACGGCCAACGCCACAACGATGAAGGCTATGGTCACAATGATGTAGATGAACGTGCTCCAGTCGATAATGTTCCCAAGGTCGGCCTGTGCTGTCTTGACGCGGGCAAGTTCCTGCTGGCCAAGCTTGTCGATGGTGGTGCGCATGCTGGAAAAGAGTTTTTCGCTCTTGTCCATCAGGGACATCTTTTCGAGTTTCTTGTCGATGTTGGCACGTGTCAGGGAAACGACCTGTCTGCTGTTCTCTTCCCATGTGGTATAGAGGTCCAGGAACTGCTGTTTCATTCCGGCGGTTCCGCCGATGATATCTGCCCCGGCGGTCACTCGGTCTCTGGTCTGGGCTACGTTTTCCGCAAAGGATTCCGCTCTTGCGTCCACGATTTTCGCATCATCGGCTCGCTTGATGAGAAGCTGGGCGACATATGCCTGATAGGCGTCGCGGTCCGCATTGAGAATCCTTGAGAGTGCGGATTCAAGCTGCAGCCGTCGGGCGAGGTCTATCCCCGTCGCCGAGAGCCTTTCTTCGGCCAGCACTCCCAGCTTGTCGATGATGTCTCGCATGGCACCGAAAGAGGCAAGAGCGGCTTCCTCGGCCCTGTCGCGTTCAAGGTTTGCGTCAAGGGTCTGTTTCGCAAGCTGCAGGATGCTGGTATTGACATCCTTCCACTGGCGATACTCCGACTTGAATGCCTTGAAATTGGGCTCCATTTCCGGGGTAAAGCTTTCGGCGGGGCCGGCAATCCTGTTCCACGTCTGCTCAAGGTTTTCCATGGCGGAATCGTTGGCCGACTTGAGGGCCGCATCCGAGCGGGCTTCCACTGCGCGCATGACTGCCACCTGAGCCTGATACGCGTCGCGGTCCGCGTCGATCATGGTGGCCCGGTCCTGATGCATGGAGTTTGTATCCACCGTTTTGGACTCGATGCCCTGAAAGCTCCACAAACCCACCAGAAAGATGATGATCATGGCTGCGATCGGGACTGCTACTACGGACAAAAGCTTCCACTTTATGCTCATTGTGTTCTCCTGAAATCTTCAGGGAATTCTGAATGCCCACTTTTTATAGAGCTATTATTATCTATTTGATAATAGATTTTGACAGCTTTGGGTGCCGTGTTTCGGGGGTTGTGCGGTGCCGGGCTGTTGGGCGGCGATGCGACTGTGACCGCAAAGCGGGGGGCGGTTTGCCCGAAGGGCTGAACTCGGCTAGAATGCCGTGATCAAGTGTTGCAATGATCCGGTCGGCTGTTTGCAAAAATACGACCAGCACCGGATGAAACAAAGATGAAACAAAAAGGAAATGGGATGCCAAAAATCAATGTCGAGCGCACGGGCGTACTCAAGCGTCTGGCCGTGACCATAGTCTGTCTGCTGGTGTTCGAACTGGTGCGACTGCTTGTGCAGGTCTCCGCGCTGTTCCAGTATGCGTGGATGCTCATCTCCAAGAGCTACAGCGCGCCGCTGCGCAACTTCAACAACAGGCTGTCGCTGTATGCCTACAGGCTGTTGCGTTATGCCACGCTGAACGAAAACGCCCGCCCCTTCCCGTTCGAGGAATTCCCCTCCAGCGGCGAACCGGCGGAAGAACCGGAGTTCGACAAAGAGTGAAGAACAGCTACCGTTTTTTTCGCAATGAGGAGTGCGAGTATTTTCCCTGTCACAAGGTGAAGGATCCGCAGAAGTTCAACTGCCTGTTTTGCTTCTGTCCGCTGTATTTCTATGAGGAGTGTGGCGGACGGTATTCCGTCACCGGATCGGGCGTAAAGGACTGCACGCTGTGCACCATCCCGCATATGCCGGAAGGGTATGACTACATCCTCAAGAAAATACGGGAGCGCATGGGCCGTTAGGCCCGGGGAACCGTGAGCAGATGGCGGTTGATTTCCGCCTCCAGCTCGCCATTCTCCTTCTGATGCAGAGAGTCCGCACGGTCTCCGGCCCGTTCGAGGTTCTGGAAGCGTGAGAGCTGCACAAAGGCATTCTTGATGCGCGTAAGCTCCTCGTGCTGGTTGTTGCGTGCAAATTGGTAGGCCAGAATCTTCAGTGCGCTCTTGAGCTTGTCCTTCGGGTAGGGAAGCTCGCCCGTATCGCGCACGTCCTGCACCGACTCAAGGAGCGGCAGGACTTCCATGGCAACCTTGTGCGACGCCTTGAGCGACTCTTCGGAGATGACGTAGCGCTTGCCTTTGACGGGCTTCCACGCGGCCCGGATGATCAGCAGGACTCCCAGCAGCGCAAAGGCCGGAATCCAGATGGTTTCGTCAAACATGGTCGTACCGCCTATTCCCGTGTCTGAATGTAGGGTTTGAGGTTGAGCTTGTACTGCGAGGGGTCGGCGCATTCCACAATGTTGAAGACCGGGTTCTGCTCCGCCGCCAGGTCCACGAGTTTGGCGGGGATGGGGCGCAGATCCTCGTCAAGGATGACCTTGATCTTCGGCAGCAGCGGGCGTTCCGGATTGCTCTCGAAGACCACGCCCAGATCGCCGGTGTTCAACCGCACGAGACTGCCGGAAGGGAAAATCCCCAGACATTTGATGAACATCTGCACTTCGATGGAACAGAAGTCCTGATCGCGCATTCCGTACATGATGGCCAGCGCCTTGTTGGGCAGGATGGCGTCCTTGTAGGAGCGGTCGCTGGTCAGGGCGTCGTAGACGTCCGCCAGTGACAGGATGCGGCCGAACACGCCGATGTCGTCCTTGCGCATGCCGTGCGGATAGCCGGAGCCGTTGAATTTCTCGTGATGCTGGGCGACCGCCTGAACCACGCGCGGAGCGATGTTGCCGGACTTCTCCAGAATCATCTGGCCGTAGGTGGGGTGCTTGCGCACTTCCTCGAACTCTCGCGGCAGGAGCCGTCCCTGCTTGTTGATGATGCGTTCGGGGACCGCCGTTTTGCCGAGGTCGTGCATCATGCCCGCGAGTCCGAGCAGGACGAGGTCTTCCAGAGGCAGGCCGAGATATTCGCCGAAAACCACGGCGATGGAGGCCACGTTGATACAATGGGCGTAGGTGTAAGAGTCGTAGCGGGAGAGTTTGGAAAGGCAGATGAGCGCGTCCGGATTCTGCACGGCCACGTTGATGATGCCTTCGACCGCGTGGGTGGTGCTCTCGACATCCACCTGGCGGCCCATCTTCACGTCGCTCATCATCCGCTTGGTCTGGACCAGAGCTTCGTCGTAGGCTTTTCTCGCCTTGCGAATCTCGCGTTGAAACGGAGCGCGCCGCTTGCGGGGCGGGTTGTCCCGGCGTTGCAGGACGATGCGTTCCAGCCGTTCGTCGTCGGTCTTTCCGTCATCCGGGACTTCCTGCCGGATGAAGACATCCAGATAGCCTTCCTGCCGGATGCGATGGACCTCCATCTCCGACCGGATGACTCCGGGTTTCGTGTACAGATATGGAAGGTGCGTCCACATGTCCGATGCCATGCGCACCACTTCCATGCCCGGCCTGAGGTCCTGAACCGAAATCTTTCTGATCACCGCCGCCCCCTCCTTCGGCGGATCGTCAGATGCTCAGTCTGGCGATCCTCTCCACGTAAGTGGAAATGAGCTGTTGCTCCTCTTCGCTTATGTCGATGAACATGCAGCCGAGCAGCAGGACTCCCTGCTTTGCGACGATGTTCTTGATGTTCACGGGTATCTTGATGTTGCCCAGATTTCCAAGGCGCATGCTGACGACCATGTCGTCGCCCACCTCAGCCATGTTCAGCGCATCACGGCTGCCCACGGCCACGGAAAGCCGGCAGCCTGTGTCGCTGGCGTTGACCACAAGGCAGTCGTAGTCCGAGTCCGCGGTGTGCAGGGTGGAGTCGATGTTGCAGTTGGTGCGGGAGGCGTTGCGCAGGTCGATTTTTTCGATGGAGTCCGGGTATTCGAAGAAGAGCAGGGGAGCGGGGCGGGTGATGTGGTTGAGAACGAGGGTGTGAAATCCGTAGACGGTGCCTTCGTGGAGGTATTTGACCACGATGGAGTCCTTGTACCCCATGCCGCCGCGCACGGACGACGGCAGGCGTACGTTGGCCACAAGGTATTCATACGGGTCGAAGCCCACGATGCGGCCGCGGTAGCCGCGCTGCATCCCGGGAAACGTCACTACCAGATCGGCGCCGAGCGCCACCTCAAGGTTTACGCCCGCCATTTTGGTGATGCGGCTGTCTCTGCTTGCGTTTTTTGTATCGGTCGTCGTGAGGTGGTCCGCCATAAACGGTAGCTGTCTCCGGGCGTTGGGTAATATCAGGAAGACCAATATATGCGGTTCAGGGGCAATATGGCAAGGGAAAGGGCACGGGATATTCTCCCGGAATTGGGTCGAATTCTCGGGATAATTGCCCGGTGGCCCCTGCCAGTAACCAAGGTTATGGCGGAGCCGTGTCGGCAGGTTTTCGGATCAGGACACCACCCAGACGGTGCAGTCCCTCGCGGAGTGGACGATCTTGTTGGAGACCGACCCGAACAGGAATTCTTCGGCCTTGGAGAGGCCGCGGCGTCCCACCACAACCGTGCCGAAGCCGCCCGACTTGACGGTTTCAAGAATTTCCAGCGCCACGCTGGTGCCCATGCTGCAACGCGAAGTCTGGTCGTTGAAAGGGGAATGGCAGAAGGCCACGTAGTTCTTCTCCACCTCTTCCTCGCTCATGCCCATGGCAAGGAGTCGCTCGCGCCCTTGTTCGAGGAAGTCCTCAAACTCGGCGCGTCCATTCCGGCAGGCCTGCACCCAGCTTTCCTCGTTTTCGAAAAGGTCCCGGTGGGGCAGCTGTTCGATGCACAGCAGACGGACCTTGAATCCGGGGCGACCGGCAACGACTTCGCCAACATAGTCGATGGCTCGCAGGGCGTTTGCACTGGCATCCACCGCTACGAGAATCTTTTTGGGGTTCATGGCGTCCCCTCCTTCGGTTCCTGCGGGTTGGGAAGAAGGTCGAGGCAGGGGCGCAGTTCAAAGAGCATTTCGTCCACGGAGTCATAGAACGTTTCGGCCCCTTCCGAAAAGTGAAGCAGCACATTGTTGAGCGGCTTGGGAATGTAGGGGAACAGGCGGCGCAGGTTGACCAGCCTGTTCCGGATGACCGGGGAGAAGTCTCCGGGCTGTAATGCCTCCGAGCCTTCCATTCCCTCGAAGACGTGAGGAGTATATATTCGTTTGCCCACAAGAAACAGCAGGCTGTTGCCAAGCCCGTACAGGTCCAGCCCGAACGGATTGGCCCGCGTCTCGTAGGCGTAGTCGAAATCCAGCCAGCGGCCACGGCCCGTAGAGGTTTCCATCCAGAGGTGATCGCGCCGCACATCGCCGTGTTGCTCGCCATGCTGGTGCAGAAACCCTATGGCCTCGCAGGCGTCGATGAACGTATTCAGCACCGGCCGCAGGTTGTTATGGAAATAGAAGGCGTGATCGCCGGGGAGCGCATCCACCACCTCGTCGAAGCGCTTGCCGCGGATGACCTCCAGCACGCGCACGAGGTTTCCTGCCTCGTCGCGGGCTGAAAAACCGTGCATGAACCGCGGGTCGTCGCGGACCAGATCGAGGATGCGTGCCTCCTTGGTGGCGCTTCGGAAGCTGCGGATGCGCATGGAGCCGATCTGCTGCGTGAATTCCTCGTGAAAGACCAGCTTGAGGATGGCGGGTTCCTTGGTCTCCAGGCAGCGGCAGCGTTTGACCCAGAACTTGAAGTCCTCGATGCCGAAGCGTCGTTCCGCCTCGTCGCGCAGGACCATGTAGTGCCGGTCGGCAAGACGGATCACGTCCCCGTATCCGATGGACGTGAAGTCGGTCGTGTCGGTGTAGAGCCGACCGATGCGCCGTCGCTCGATATGCGGCATGTGTTCGAGGACGAAATCCCTGAAATCCTGTTCCATGCGTTCTTTCCCTCCTGATACGAGGGTACGCCGCCGGAAGGCACGGGGAATTATAATGAGGACGAAACAGGAACGACCCGGCGCCTCCGTCGGGAAGGGGATGCGCCGGGTCGATGGGACTCGGAAAAGGGGGGAACGGCTAGAAGATTTCGGCCTCGAACCACAGGATGTTGGTGCCGACCTTGTTCCAGCAGTCCTCGGGCAGCCCGGCCTTGCGGCAGGTGTTGGCGAGGAACTGGTACTTGTCCCAGCCCTGTTCCACGGCCACCTGCGGCAGCAGCAGACCGGTGTTCTGGTTGCGCTGGATGATCAGCCCGTGGCGGCCCACTTCGATCTGTTCCGGCGAGCGGCAGTAGTTCAGCGGGCTGAGGATGGAGATTTCGATGTCCACCTTGTCGAACTCTTCGGCGCTCAGGGGCGGGAAGCGCGGATCGCTGAACGCGGCGGCGCGGGCCATGTCCCAGATGGTCTGGAAGATTTCGCCGCCGCCCTGAACGTTGCCGATGCAGCCGCGCAGCTGGCCGTCGATCTTCAGGGTGACGAACGCGCCGAACTCCTTGCGCAGCTTGTGGGATTCCGGCTCGGCCGGGGCAGCGGATTCGTCGCCCTCAAGCTTGGCGCGGATGGATTGCCTGACGAGGTCCTTGAGGTAGGTTTTTTCCTCGTCGCTGAGCATGAAATGGAAATCGGACATTATGTGTGCTCCTCGGTGGTTTGTTGCTTCTTGACGCGCGGCACGGCCGCGAGCAGGGCCAGACCGATCAGGAAAAGTCCCACGACAGAGGCCATCCCGGCCCGCTGGCTGTCGGCCGCGACGGTGATCCACCCCACAAGGAGCGGACCCAGAAAGGCCGTGACTTTTCCGGACAGGGCGAACAGCCCGAAAAACTGGTTTCGAAGATCGGCCGGTGCCGCGCGGGCCAGATAGGAGCGGCTCGACGCCTGCACCGGACCGACGAATATACCTACGGTCAGGCCGAAAATCCAGAAAAGCGTTTTATCAGTCACGATCAGGGTGCAAACGGCGGTGGCGGTGAGCGCCGTGAGGGAGACAATCAGCGTCCTGCGCGGCCCCACGTAGTCGTCGATCCATGCGAACCCGGCGGCGCCGAGGCCCGCGGTCACGTTCAGGCCGATGCCGAACAGGATGACCTCCGAGGTTTGCATCCCGAAGGTTCCGGCCGCATAGATGCCGCCGAAGGCGAACAGGGTGGTCAGTCCGTCGTTGTAGAACATGCGCGCCAGCAGGAACAGGCCAACGCCTTTGTATCGCCTTGCGTTGGCGAGCGACCCCTTCAGCTGCCGAAAGCCGTGCCCGACCGCCGAGCGCATGGTCTCTCCAGTGGCGAGCGTGTCCGGGGTACGCAGGAACATGGGCAGTGCGAACACGAGATACCAGCCAGCGGAGAAAAGCATGGCCGTTCGCACATGCAGGGCATCGTCGTGCGGCACGCTGAACAGGGCGCTGTCGTCGATGAGGCCGTAGAGCGCGGCCACGAGACAGATCAGTCCGCCAGCGTAGCCCATGGCCCAACCCCAGCCGGACCAACGGCCGAGCCGGTCTTCGGGAACCAGATCGGCCAGCATGGCGTTGTAGAATATCTGTGCGCCTTCGGACGCGGTCACGCCCACGAAGGCCAGCGTCACGGCAAAGAAGGCCCATGTCGGGTCGGGTCTGACGAACCACAGCAGGGCTGTGGCAGCGATGCATACGGCGGTAAGAACCCCCACCCAGGGCTTGCGGCGGCCGGTGTGGTCGGCGATGGCCCCGACCACCGGTCCGGACAGCCCGACGCAAAGGCCGGCCAGCGCCATGGCGTTGCCCCACATGGCGGTCCCGGCAGCCTTGTCGGCAGCGACGGCGGAAGTGAAATAGGCAGCGAACACGAAGGTCTGCACCAGCGTATTGAAGCCGGCGTTCGCCCAGTCGTAGAAGGCCCATGCCCAGACTCCGTGCGGTTTTTTGCTCAAATCGTCACTCCGTGGACCTTACCGTGCAGCCGGGAAGACCAAAAGGCAAGTAAACTGTCCTTTTCACCGGCCTTCGCTTGCGTTACAACGCAGCCATGAAAACGACAGAACCCGTTTGCGTGCTGGGCATGAATCCCGGCTCGCTCGATATACCCGATAACTGTTCCCATTTGCTTGAGAATGCAACGCTTCTGGCCGGCGGCAGTCGCCTTCTGGACGCCGTGGGGCGCGAAGTGGCCCCGGATGCGGACAGGCTGCCCCTGTCCTCGCCGCTGGACCGCTGCGTCAGGCGAATCCGCAAAGAGATGGACGGCGGAGGCCGGGCGGTGGTGCTGGCCGACGGCGACCCGCTCTTTTTCGGCATCGGCAACCTGCTTTCGCGTGAGCTGGGCCGTGAAAGACTCAAGGTGCTCCCGGCGGTGAGCACGCTGCAACTGGCGGCATCGCGGCTCGGGGTTTCTTGGGAGCGGACGGTTTCCATTTCCCTGCATGGGCGAAGCGACTATACGCCGCTGTTCGCCGCGCTGGTCCGGGCGGACACCATTGCGATCTTCACCGATGAAGAAAACGACCCTTCCGCCGTGGCCCGCGCCATGCTGGAGCGAGGCGCGGACGGGTTCACCATGACCGTGCTGGAACGCCTCGGCACCGAGGGTGAGCAGGTCCGCCGCGTGGGTCTTGAGGACACGTGGGGCATGGGGTTCGACCCCCTGAACCTCGTCTTTCTGGAGCGGGAGTATCCACCGGAAGTGCCCTTGCGCCTCGGGGTGCCGGATCATTTCTATTTTCATCAGCGCGGGCTGATCACCAAGCTGCCGGTGCGCGCCACCGGGCTGGCCCTCCTGGCCATCGCCCCGGGAGCTACGGTCTGGGACCTCGGCTCGGGATGCGGTTCCGTGGCCATCGAGGCCTCGCATCTGGCCGTGGATGGCCGTGTGGTGGCAGTGGAGCGCGACCGTACCCGCGCCGCCATGATCCGTGAGAATCAGCGGCGCATGGGCGCGTGGCTGGTGGAGGTGGTGACAGGCGGCCTGCCGGGGTGCCTCAAGAGGCTGCCCGATCCTGACCGGGTGTTCATCGGCGGCGGGCTCGGCGGCGAATCCAACAAGGAGTCCGACCTGCTGGAAGCCGTGGCCGAGCGACTGCGTCCCGGCGGCAGGCTGGTGGCGCACTGCATCCTGCTGGATACGCTGCACCGGACGCAGGCCTTCTTCAAGGAGCGCGGCTGGCTGTTCGGAGTGACCCAGCTTCAGGCCAACGAAGCCGACCAGCTCGCGGGCGACCTGCGTTTCCGTGCCGCCAACCCCGTGTTCATCCTGTGGGCCGAGAAGCCCTGAGGGGATGTTTTCTTTCGGGAACGCCCGTGCTATCGAGGCCTTTCCCGCATCGGCGGAGAATCCCAAAGACAGGAGAAACAGCCATGTCCGGCAGAATGCCATGGCCCGATTATTTCATGAAGATCGCCCATTTGGTGGCCCAGCGTTCCACGTGCACCCGTCGCGCCGTGGGCGCGGTGGCGGTCATCGACAAGCGCGTGGTGGCCACCGGCTACAACGGCGTGCCCACCAAGGTGCCGCACTGCGGCGAGGTAGGGTGCATCCGTGAACGCATGGAGATCCCCTCCGGTCAGCGGCACGAGCTGTGCCGCGGGCTGCACGCGGAGCAGAACGTCATCATTCAGGCCGCCTCCTACGGGCTTTCCCTGAAAGGGTGCGACATCTACTGCACCACCCAGCCGTGCCTGATCTGCACCAAAATGCTCATCAACTGCGGCGCGCATAACATCTATTATGCGGAACATTACCCCGACGAACTGGCCGAGGCCATGTTGGCCGAAGCGGGAGTGAACCATGAGCTGCTGTCCGGCGAATACTGCTAGGGAAGGCTTCATGGCCCGCGCGGTGGAGCTGGCCCGCAAGGGCCGGGGACCTGCCGCGCCGAATCCCTGTGTGGGCGCGGTGCTCGTGCACGGCGAACGCATCGTGGCCGAAGGCTGGCACACCCGCGCCGGCGAGCCGCACGCGGAGCGCGAATGTCTGGCCGATGCCCGTGAAAAGGGCGTCTTCGACCGCCATCCCGCTTCCGAGTGCACCATGTACGTGACGCTGGAGCCGTGCAATCATCACGGCCGCACGCCGCCGTGCACCGAGGCGATCATCGAGGCCGGACTCGGCGAAGTGGTTATCGGTTTTCGGGATCCCAACCCTCTCGCCGCAGGGGGCATGGAGCGGCTGGCGGAAAACGGCATCACCGTGAGTCACGGCGTTCTGGAAGATGAGTGCCGCGACTTGGTAGCGGACTTTCTGCTCTGGCAGAAAGCGGACCGCACCTACAACATCCTCAAGCTCGCGGCCACGCTCGACGGCCGCATCGCCGCGGCCGACGGCACGCCCGAGGCCGTGTCCTGTCCCGCGTCCTTCGACTGCGTTCAGGACATCCGCTCCTTCGTGGGCGCGGTGGTGGTGGGCGGCGAAACCTTCCGCAACGATGATCCGTCCCTGACCTGCCGCTGCGCCGGTCTGCCGGAGGAATTCGAGCAGCCCCTTGCCGTGGTCGTCACCTCCAGCCTCCCCGCTCCCGACGCGGAGCGCAAGCTGCTGCGCTTCCGTCCGCACCAGACCGTCATCTGGACCGGACAGGCCCAGGCCGCTTCCGATGTGGCCGCTGCGCTCCGGGAAAAGGGCGTCCGGGTCATCGGTCTGCCCGCTGACGACACCGGCCTGCTGCTGGAAGAAGGCTTCCGCTGGCTCAGAAAGGAATGCGGCTGCTACTATTCCATGGTGGAAGGCGGCGGAAGACTTGCCATGACGCTGGTCCTGCAAGGGCTGGCCGATGAGATGGACTATTTCCTCGCCCCCCGCGTCCTCGGCGACATGACTGCGCGGTCCGCCTTTTCCGGCAGGATCGGGATGCGCATGGCCGACGCCGTGGATTTCCGCATCGCCCGCATCCGGCACGTTGGACGCGATCTGCGGCTGACGCTTCTGCCGGACCGGGACTGATCATTCGAGTTTCGCAAGGGAAAAGCGATTCGTTTTCGTTTTCAAAAGTATCGACTTGTCTGTTGCGGCCCGTCGGTTGCTGTGCTACTTCGCCCCGATGAAGAAGGGACTTTCTTGTATAGCACTTTTGATAGCAATAATCATTTCTCCTGTGCGGGCTTCGGAACTGCCTCAGGCGTCCGGCCCGGCTGGTCTCGAATATTACTCCGAGAATCTGCCTCCTTACAATTATTTGGATGCCGGTGTCGTGCAGGGACGCTCCATGGACCTGCTGCGGCGGGCGTGGAAACGTCTGGGAGTGCCTGAAGGGAGGGTTAACATCCTGCCCTGGGCACGCGCCATGGATTCGGCAATGACCGATCCGCGCGGCGTGCTCTTCAGTACGGCCCGCCTCCCTTCGCGAGAGGATATGTTCAAGTGGGCCTGCCCGTTTCCGAGCGAGCCGCTGGTGATGGTGGGGCGGCGTGACTCCATCCCGGCATCCGAGCTGTGCCTTGACGGCTACCCCGTGCGCGTTGGCGTGGTGCGAGGCGGTGCGGCCTATGAGATCGTGAAAAACCAGTGCGGCGACAAGCTGATTCCCGAGGTTGCCAACTCCGCCGAGCATAACATGCGAAAACTCCTTGAAAAGCGGCTGGACTATATCGTGGTCACGGAGCGCTATCTGATGAGCGCGAAAGGCCGTCATGCCGCCGATGAGCTTGTCACCATCCGTCAGCTTGGAGAAATCAGCATGTGCATGGCCTTCAACAAGGCTGTTCCGGATCAGGTGGTGGAGAGCTTCCGCCGCGCCTTCGACGACATCTCCCGCAACTAGCATCCGCTCCGGCGTTTACACCCCGGCACTCTCCTGCTATCTGATCATCCACGCAACCAAGTGGAGGATGCACCATGTTCACCGGACTCGTACAGGGAACCGGCGCCATCGAGAGCGCCGAAAATCGCGGCGCGGAGACCCGTTTCCGCATCAGGGCCAACTACGCCCTTGATGATATCGTCCTCGGGGAATCCATTGCGGTCAACGGCGTCTGCCTGACCGTGGAGACCTTTGGCGAACGCTGGTTCACGGCCTACGCCAGCCGCGAGACCATCTCGGTCACGAGCCTCGGCGAGCTGCGCACCGGCTCCACCGTGAATCTGGAACGCGCGCTGGCCATGGGCGATCGCCTTGGCGGGCACATCGTCAGCGGGCACGTGGACTGCATCGCGGAGGTGGCCGAGGTCCGTCCCGCCGGTGAATCGAAGATCTATCGCCTGAGCTTTCCCGCGGAGCACGGCCGGTACGTCATCGGCAAGGGCTCGGTGGCGCTGGACGGCATCAGCCTGACAGTCAACGGGTGCGGCCCCGACTGGCTTGAGGTGAACATCATTCCGGAAACGCAGGGTGCCACCACCATCAAGGGCTGGACCCCGGGCCGCAAAGTGAACATGGAGACCGATGTCATCGGCAAGTACGTGGAGCGCATGGTGGCCCCATGGACCGGCGGCGCATCGCAGGACGCGCCAAAGTCTTCCATCACCGAAGATTTTCTGAGAAAGCACGGATTCTAGTCCGTGCCGGACAAAACGAATATTACCCCTGTCAGCCCGCCCGGGCCGTCAGGGGTTTTCTTTTGGAGAACGCAATGAACGCACTCCTCGTCGTGGACATGCAACGGGACCTGTTTCGCGATGCCGATGCTCGGCATGATGCGCAGGGCGTGGTGAGCCGTATCGAAACGCTGTGCAGGGCGATGCGCGCCACAGGCGCAACGGTTGTATTCGTGCGTCATGCGGGTGTGGACGGGTGGCTGGAGCCCGGGACCGAAGGCTGGGAGATTCTGCCGGAGCTGCCGCTTTCCGAGCTGGACCTGCCGGTGGAAAAGATATCCTGCGACTCGTTCTGCCGTACGCCGCTGGAAGCCATGCTGCGCGAGCGCGGCGTGGAGCATCTTTATGTGGTCGGCTGCTGTACCGATTACTGCATCGACGCCACGGTTCGGGCTGCGGCGAGCCTCGGTTTTCGGCTGACCGTCCCTTCGGACTGTCACACCACCGGCGACAAGCCCGTGCTGGATGCGGCCACGGTCGTCAGGCATCACAACCACGTCTGGGCGACCATGATCACCCCCGAGCAGCCCGTGCGCGTCATGCCGCTTGCCGACTGCCTGAAGGAGCTCGGGAACGGTTGACCCATTTCGTCGTTTTCGTGCTAATGAAGGAAAGAAAAAAAGGAGCCGATCCATGGAGACGCTGTTTCAACTGGCCGTTCTTGTCCTGATCATCGCCGGGAGTTGGAAGACCTACCAGAAAGCCGGTGAGCCGGGCTGGGCGGTGCTGATTCCGTTCTACAACCTCTGGGTGCTGCTTCGCATCGTGGACAGGCCCGGATGGTGGTTCATCATGTTCCTGATCCCGCTGGTGAATCTGGTCTTCATGCTGCTGACCTTCATCGACCTTTCGCGACGGTTCGGGATGCCCGCCGTGTTCAGCGTGGGGCTGTTTCTGCTGCCCTTCGTGTTCTGGCCCATACTCGGTTTCGGCAACAGCCGCTACAACTCGCTGGCAATGTAGCCAGCCGCCGGAGCGGAACTCCGGCTCGATTGCATAAAAGGAGCAACGCCATGCGTCTTGGAATGGTGGGACTAGGAAAGATGGGCATGAACATGGCCCGGCGGCTGATGCTTTCCGGCCATGAAGTCGTCGGCCACAACCGCAGCCCGGCCAAGGTGGAGCGGCTCGTTCATGAGGGCGGCGAAAGTGCCTACTCCCTTGAAGAGCTGGTGGAAAAGCTGGAGTCGCCGCGCACCGTCTGGCTCATGCTGCCAGCCGGGGCCGCCACCATTCAGGCCGCGCATCGCTTCGAAAGTCTGCTGGAGCCGGGTGACGTGCTCATCGACGGCAGCAACTCCTTCTACAAGGACGCGGTGCGCCGAGCGTGGGAATGCTCCAAGAAGGGCCTGCATTGCCTCGACGTGGGTGTTTCCGGCGGTGTCTGGGGGCTGGAGAACGGCTACTGTCTCATGATCGGCGGCAATCGCGAACAGTTCGAGCGCGTGGAGCCCGTCTTCAAGTCACTGGCCCAGCCCGAAGGGTACATGCACTGCGGCGGCCCCGGAGCCGGGCATTTCGTCAAGATGGTCCACAACGGCATCGAATACGGCCTGATGCAGGCCTATGCCGAGGGATTCGCCATGCTGGAAGACTCCCGCTACGGCCCGGAACTGGATTATTCGGCCCTGTCGCACCTGTGGAATCGCGGCAGCGTCATCCGTTCGTGGTTGCTTGAACTGGCGGAAAAGGCCTTTGCAGACTCCGGACGGCTGGAAGATGTCAAGGGATGGGTCGAGGATTCCGGCGAGGGGCGCTGGACCGTGCAGCAGGCAGTGGAGAGCGGCACGCCGATTCCAGTGCTTTCGCTGGCCCTGATGGAACGCTTCAGCTCCCGGCGCGAGAACGACTTTCGCAACCGCATCCTTGCCGCCCTGCGACGCGAATTCGGCGGTCACGCCGTGAAAAAGGAGGGGGGCGATGCATGACGACCCGTGTTCCCGTTCAGCCGCCAAGGACCCCTGTGTCATCGTCATCTTTGGTGCCACCGGTGACCTGACTGCACGCAAGCTTTTCCCGGCCCTGTGCCGCCTGTTCCAGACAGAGGCGCTGCCGGAGAACTTCGCCGTGGTGGGCGCGTCACGTACCGAGCTGGATCATGACGCCTTTCGCGAGCGCATGAAACAGGCGGCGGAAAAGGCGGACGCCATGCCGCAGGCTTGGGACGCGTTGGCCTCGCGCCTGTTCTACCGTCCGTTGCGCTTCGACAGTCCGGAGGATTACCGGTCGCTTTCCGAATTTCTGGGCGAGTTGGACGAGCGGTTCGAGACCGCAGGCAACCGCATGTTCTACCTTGCCGTGCCGCCCGCGGCTTATGAAGAGATTGCGATCAACGCCGGAAAGGCCGGACTTGCCGAACAGCAAACGAGCTTTTCCCGCATCGTCATCGAAAAACCCTTCGGCCACGATCTGGCCTCGGCACAGCGCTTGAACACCGCATTGCTCGGCAGCTTCGACGAGTCGCAGGTCTTTCGCATCGACCACTATCTCGCCAAGGAGACCGTGCAGAACATGCTCATGCTGCGGTTTGCCAACGCCATGTTCGAGCCGGTCTGGAACCGCCAGTTCGTGGAGTCCGTGCATATCACCGCCGCCGAGAGTGTGGGAGTGGAGCACCGCGCGGGCTACTACGACAGCGCGGGCGTGCTGCGCGACATGTTTCAGAACCACATGATGCAGCTGCTCTCGCTGGTGGCCATGGAGCCGCCGTCCATCTACGAGGCAGAACGTATCCGGGACGAAAAGACCAAGCTCTACCGCGCGCTCAAGCCGTTTCCCACCGAGGACATCGAGTCGCTGCTCACGCTGGGCCAGTATGCCTCCGGCGTGGTGGACGGTGAAAAGGTCCCGGCCTATGTGGACGAGCCGGGCGTCCCGGCGGAGTCCGATACGCCGACGTACGCGGCCATGCGCGTCTACATCGACAACTGGCGCTGGCAGGGCGTGCCGTTCGAGTTGGTCTCCGGCAAGCGGATGCGGGAGAAGCGCACCCGCATCGAGGTTCGTTTCAAGGAGGTGCCGTGCTCCATGTTCCGCAATATTCTGGGCGAGCACATCACCGCCAACCGGCTGATCATCAACATTCAGCCGGAAGAGGAGGTGCGTCTCGCGTTTCAGGCCAAGGTGCCCGGCTCTGGCATGTGCCTGCGCAACGTGAACATGCATTTCGACTACAAGGATGAGCACGCGGACAACCTCGGCGCGTACGAAAAGGTGCTTCTGGACGTGCTTTTGGGCGACCAGACGCTGTTCTGGCGTCAGGATGGCGTGGATTTGTGCTGGGGATTCTTGACGCCCGTCCTGATGGAGTGCAATTGTCCCGAGCGCAGAAACATGCTCAAGCTGTATCGGGCTGGATCCGATGGGCCGGAACCCGCCGAATGTTAGCTCCACCGACCATGCGAGGAACCATGGAAATTCGTATTCTGGATGATCATGAGGCGGCGAGCCGCGCAGCGGCCGATCTGTTCGTAGAAACCTCGCACCGCGCGCTGGAACGCTCCGGGCGTTTCACGGTCGCGCTGGCAGGCGGTTCGACCCCGAAGCGTGCCTACGAGCTGCTGGCGTCCGATCCGCGCTGGCGGGCCGTGCCGTGGGACCGGACCCACGTCTTCTTCGGCGACGAGCGCATGGTGGAGCCGGACCACGAGCTGAGCAACTATCGCAGGGCCAAAGAGGTCCTGCTGGACAACGTCCCCCTTCCCAAAGCCAATATCCACCGCATGCGCGGCGAGCTGGAGCCCGAAAGCGCCGTGAACGCCTGCGAGGCTGAGCTGCACTCCGTGTTCGGCCCCGGCGTGCCCGAGTTCGACCTCGTACTGCTGGGCATGGGCGCGGACGGTCATACGGCCAGCATTTTTCCCGGCACCCGTGCCGTGGCCGAATCCTGCCTTGTGACCTCCGTGAGGCCCGCCGACGTCACGCCCGATGTGAATCGCCTGACCTTCTGCCTGCCGCTTTTGAACAATGCGGCGCGCGTAGTGTTTCTGGCCACCGGCGCGGACAAGGCGCAGGTGCTCGCCAAGATGCGCGGTACCGATACGGCCCGGCATCTCTTCCCGGCTGCCATGGTCAACGCACGCGAAACCCTGTTGCTCACCGATCAGCCCATCTAGCCCGCTTGCCTGAGTCCGCTCGTGGCGTTAGGGTGCGAAATGGACGAATACGCGCGTTTTGCCGGAATCTATGACTGGGTGGTGGGCAGGCCGCTGGGCTCGGTCTTCCGAAAACTCATCCTGACTTTGCCGCAGGGGGGCGGACTGCTCGACGTGTGCTGCGGCACCGGCATGTTTGCCGCCATGGCGCGGGAGCGGGGGTTTTCCGTGTGCGGTCTGGACCGTTCCGCGCCGATGCTGGCGGTGGCCCGGCGCAAACGCCCCGGATTGCCGTTGGTGCGCGCCGACGCCTCTGCCATGCCCTTTGGCGGCGAACAGTTCCACCTAGCAACCGTGACCTTCGCCCTGCACGAAAAACCGCAGTTCGTGCGGGAGGCTATTCTTGCGGAAATCCTGCGGGTGCTGCGGCCCGGCGGGACGATCCTTCTGGCGGACTATTGCCATCCACACGGCGCGTCGCGACCCGCCGCCGCTGCTGCGGGGCTGGTGGAACGTCTGGCCGGAGCCGAGCATCACCGGAACTATGCCGACTGGATGCGTCGCGGGGCCGCGGAAGGATTCCTTGATGATTCCGGCCTGAACTGGGAGCGTCTGGCCTACGGGCTTTCCGGGGTGGCGGGGATATACAGGGTGCGCCAGCCGGATTAGCCGCGAACCACCGACTCCAGCCATTGCCGCAACAAAGCTGTCTGTGCGTGGATGTCCAGATGCTCTCTGGCGTGCGCGAGGGCAGTGCGTCTTTTTTCAAGCAGCTCTTCGGGTGAAAGGGAGAGCAGCCGGCGCAACACGTCGAGTATCTGTTCGTGACCGTTGCGCTCTTCCACGAGGCAGTCCGAGAGTTCGGGCGGAAAGAATTCGTGCACCCCGCCCGTGCGACGGGCCACCGGGGCCAGCCCGTGCGCCATGCCTTCCGCCAGTGCCTGACCGAACGGCTCGGCGTGGGAGGGCAGCACGTAGATGTCCGCCTTGTCCAGATAGTCCTGAACGTTCTTGACGAATCCCGTCCATTGTACCTGTTCTTCCAGCCCTAGCTCCGTGCACAGCGACTTGAGTTTTTTCTCGATCTTGCCGGTGCCGCAGATGATCTGCCGGAAGGCTATCCCTTCGCGCTTGAGTTCCGCCAGAGCGTGAAGCAGATCGTGGTGTCCCTTGTCGGGGTTGAGCTGGCTGGTGGTGATCAGGGTCGGCACGTCGTGGGAGTGCAATTCTTCCGTTTGCTCGGGCAGGACCACGCCGGGGTGGATGGCCGTGAAAGTGTGCTTGGCATACAGGGGCACCCGGCGCGTCAGGCAGGTTTTGACGTGCTCGCTGCACGCCAGCAGGGACGGTGCGAGCAGTCGCTGCGTCAGGCGCGTCTTGCGGGTGTTCTCCACGTCTGCCGGAGAGCCGACGCGGTGCACCACCGGCACGCCGAGCAGCTTCGCCACGGCCCCGGCCGAGCGCAGGTCCTTGGAAATGTTGCAGATAACCACGTCAGGGCGTTCCTGGCGGAAGTCGCGCCAGAACTGGGAGAGGGTCTGCGGGTGAAAGTCTGCCCCGAACTCCACCGCGCGCGCATCAAGGCCCTGATCCCGCGCCTTGTCGATGAACGGGCCGGGCCGGCCGTAAATGCGGACCGTGTCGCCCATGGCGGCCAGCGCCTTGCCGGAGTTGATGCACCACGACTTCACGCCGCCCCATTTGCGGGTGGAATTGACGAAGACGATGTTCATGCGCGGGCTCCGGGTTGCGGTTCGGGAATGAAGGCAGGGGAGAATGCCTCAGCCTGTCGCGGAAATCAATCCGAACGTCCCTGCCGTGCCTTATGCATGCGCAGGTTGAGCATCTCGACGCCCAGCGAGAAGGCCATGGCGAAGTATATGTAACCCCGGTCGATGTGCTTGCCGAGCCCCTCGGCCACGAGAAAAACGCCCACGAGCACGAGGAAGGCGAAGGCCAGCATCTGAATGGTGGGATGCCGGGAGACGAACGCACTCACGGCTTCCGCGAAGATGAACATCACGCCCACCGCGATGACGATGGCGGTGACCATGACCCAGAGCTGGTCCACCATACCCACTGCCGTGATGACCGAATCCAGCGAAAACACCAGATCGAGGATCACGATCTGTGCGATGGCCGAAGCGTAGGAACGGGCGGCGGAAACGTGCGCCGCGCCCGGTTCCTCCATCTTGTCGTGGATTTCGTGCACGGCCTTGGCCATGAGAAACAGCCCGCCGAGCAACAGCACTATGTCCCGTCCGGAAACGGCGTGCGAGAATACCTTGAAGAGCGGGGCGGTTAGTCCCATGATGGCGCTGATGGTCAGAAGCAGCAGGATGCGCATGACCATGGCAAGCCCGATGCCCAGCCTGCGGGCGGCGGCACGCTTTGCTTCCGGCAGCTTGTTGGTGACCACGGTGACGAACACGATGTTGTCGATGCCGAGGACGATTTCCAGTCCCGTCAGGGTCAGCAGGGCGACGATGGCCTCGAATGTGAAAATTCCTTCCATGTCCCGCTTCATGCATCACCTGCACGGGTAAATCAATATGAAGTGATACCTTTTCCGCTGTCGCGAAGGGCATGGCGAACCACTGGCAAATCGGCTATACCTCGCGCATGAAACTGGCAGTGTACGCAGTGACGCGGCAGGGGCTCGCCCCGGCGCAAAGAATATGCGATGCCCTCGGCGCGGATGTCTACGCACCGAGGCGGTTCGAGGAGCAGAGGACTATCCCCTTCGATTCGTTGCGCGAGTGCGTCCGCGAGACCTTCATCCGTTACGAGGGGCACATCTTCGTGGCGGCCACGGGCATCGCCGTGCGGGTCATCGCCGAGCACATCGTCGCCAAGGATACGGATCCGGCGGTGATCTGTCTCGACCATCACGCCCGGCACGTCATCAGCCTGCTTTCGGGACACCTCGGGGGCGGCAACGCCCTGACCCTGCGCATAGCCGAGGCCGTGAACGGGCACCCCGTCATTACCACGGCCACCGATATGGAGGGTCTGCCTTCCGCGGACATGATGGCTGCGCGCTCCGGGCTGATCATCGGAAATCTGGATGCGGTTCGGCACGTCAACGCCGCATGGCTCGAAGGCCGCACCGTGCAGATATTCGACCCGGAGGAACGGCTGCTGGGCATCGACGGCGCACGAATGCGAGAGGTTCGGCGCGGGCAATGGTCCGACGGCGACCCCGGCATATGGGTTTCGTGGCGTGACGATTGCCGCGACCCGGATGCCCTGAGGCTGCACCCCAGAGTGCTGGCGCTGGGCATAGGCTGTCGGCGCGGCGCAACAGCCGGGGAGATTCTCGGGCTTGTGCGCGATACGCTGACTGCGGAACGCATCAGGCCCGAGAGCGTGGGCGCACTGGCCTCGGTGGAGGCCAAGCGGCACGAGGCGGGCCTGTTGGAAGCTGCCCGTGAACTCGGGCTGGAGGTGCGGTTTCATCCCGAGGCGGAGTTGGCGCGGGTGGACGTGCCCACGCCGTCGGAGTTTGTTCTGGATACGCTGGGAACTCCCTCGGTGTGCGAAGCTGCGGCGGTGCTCGCCGCAAACGGCGGCAGCATCGTGGTGCCCAAGAGAAAATCGAAAAAGGCCACGCTCGCCGTGGCGCGGAGCAATACATGCTTGTAGTTGTCAGCCTCGGGCCGGGGGATGAATCCCTCATGGCCCCTGCGGCCCGGCAGGCGCTGGAGGGCGCGGATGCCGTGGTCGGCTATCGCGGATACATCGAACTGGTGTCCGGAGACCTGCTGGAAGGGAAGGAAGTGGTCGCCACCGGGATGCGCGGCGAAGTGGAGCGAGTCACCAGTGCCGTGGAGCTGGCGGCATCGGGAAGGAATGTGGCGCTGGTGTGCTCCGGCGACGCGGGCATCTACGCCATGGCTGGGCTTGCGCTGGAGATTCTGGAGAGCCGGGGGCTGCTGGCCTCGGTTCCGTTCCGGGTCATCCCGGGGATCGCGGCATTCAACGCCGCCGCCGCGCTGCTGGGCGCGCCGCTGATGCACGACTTCGCTTCGGTCAGCCTGTCCGATCTGCTGACCCCGTGGGAGGCCATCGAACGCCGCATCGAGGCCGCCGCGAGCGCCGACTTTGTCTTGGCCCTTTATAATCCTCGTTCCAGAAAACGGCGGGAGCAGCTGCCCCGGGCACTGGAGATCGTCGCCAGACACCGCTTGGGGAGCACGCCGGTGGGCATTGTGAGCCGTGCGGCCCGCCCCGGCGAGAAGGTCACGGTGACCGAACTCGCGGCTGTCGATCCGGAAGCCGTGGACATGCAGACGGTCGTACTCATTGGCAATAGCGCCACCCGTCGCACCGGGGAGTACATGCTTACCCCGCGCGGGTATCACGACAAGTACGAATACTAGCCGAGATGGTGAATTTCATCACAATCCACTTGCGGAAACACTACGATTTCTAGTAAAAAGGCGGCCTCTATTCAGGCCGTGTCGGCTTGACACTGCGGGACAGGTCATTTATTCCGCAATAGTAGAGAGTGTGACGTATTACCTTTTCGCAACAGGAGGAACGAGGAGAATGAAAAAAACTTTCATGATCAGTCTCGTTGTAGCCGCTCTGGTGTGTGCTTTCGCACTGCCCAACCTGAGCGCCGCTAACGAGGCTCCCGCTGACATCGAGCTGAAAGCGCCTTTCAAAATGAGGAAGGCACCCGTGCAGTTCCCGCACGCCGCTCACGAAAAACTGGTCCCCGAATGTACGACCTGCCACCACGAGTGGGACGGCAAGTCCGAAGTGATGTCCTGCGCCGCTGAGGGCTGCCACAACAAGCAGCGCGCCAAGCGCGGCGAAACCCTCTCCTTCAAGAAGGCATACCATGATCTCTGCATCAAGTGCCATCGCCAGGAGCGCAAGGGTCCCAAGGGCTGCAACGACTGCCACCCGCGCGAGAAGAAGTAGCGGCCAACTCGGCTGACAAGGGGGGTCGCTGAGGCGGCCCCCCATTTTTTCCATATTTTGCCCGGAGGTTTCGAGCATGACTCCCGCTCCCCCTTCTGACGACATTCTCGAACTGACCGATATCGTGGAAGGCGAAGGAAGCCAGTCTGACGATTCGGCAGACAGCGGCTCCACGGATGCCGATTTCGAGCAGGAGCTGGAAGACCTGTTCGCCGAGGAGCTGGGAGAAACCCCTCCCACCGGCGATCCGGAACCGATCATGCTCGACGACCTCGTTGAGGAAGGGGCCGAAGCCCCTGAGGCCGCCGCCCGGCCCGAAGAGGAAACCCCAGCCCCAGAGCAGGCTGCTTCCGAAGATGACGACCTTATCGTCCTTGAGGATGTGGCTGATGATGAAGACGTCATGGAACTCGGGGCCGACCTTGAAGTGGCTGATGAAGCGGCCCCCAAAGAGGGCGACGAAGAGGGCGACGAAGAGCCCTTGGATCTCGGAGCTGATCTCGTGGTGGACGATGAATCCGAGTCTCCAACCGAGGATGAAGAGCCCATGGAGCTTGGTGCCGACCTGCTGGCGGAATCTGAAACGGATGCCGAAGCAGACGTCGCCGAAGATGATGAGGAGCCCCTCGACCTGTCCGGCATGGCTGTAGAGGAAGAGGCACCTGCCGAGGAGGCCGCGTCCGAAGCGCCCGACTCCGATGATCTGGGGCTCGACGGCTTGGACGACATTCTCGGCGACAGCTCCGGGGACGACTCCGATGATGATCTCGACGCCATGCTTTCACAGGTAGACGATCTTGTCGAACCTGCTTCCGAATCTGATCAGGAACAGGGAGAAGGTGACGAGCTGGATGCCCTTGAACTCGATGATCTGGTGGAGGAAGGCGGCGAGGCAGCCGCAGAATCTCCGGAACCGAGTGAGTCCGAAGAAGATATTTCCATCCCCGAGCCTGAGCCCGAAGCTCCCGAAGCACCCACGCAGGAACCTGCGGCCGAAGTCGAACCTTCTGCCGAAGATGTCGTTGCACAGGAAGAGGAAGCCGACTCGGACGTGGAGGATGAACTCCAAAGGGCCATGGATCAGGTGACCGAAGAGGCTGTGGAGGACGTGTCCGAATCCATGTCGGATGAGGCAGAGACCTCCGAGGCCCCGGTGTTCGAGCCTGCGGAAATCGATCCTTCCATCCTTGATGATGACGAGGATGACGAGGCCGATGACCTGCTTGCCGCAGCCATGGCCGATGAGGACGACGCTTCGGACGAGCGCGAAAGCGAAGAGGGCACCGAGGATTCTGATGAAAGCGTCCCGGCCGAGGACCTGTTGGAGGCCAGCAGCGAGATTGGCCTCGACCGCGAGGTGGAGGACGATTCTCCCGCCATCGAGGGCGTGTCCGAGGAAGAGCTGGCATCGCTTGCAGGATCTTCCCGCACGGACGAGGAGGGTGAAGACGCCGAAGACGTGGAAGACGTTGATGAGCCGATGGTGGACGAGGATGTCGATTCCCTACTGGCGAACGTTGACGTGTCCGACCTTGAGGTGCCGGATGCCGAGGACGATCTCGGTTTTGGTCTTTCCGAAGATGAGCTCGACACCGACGAAGCGGTGAGCGAGGCGCTCATGCTGCGCATCGACGCGCTGGAGGCCCGGCTTGCCGAGATGGAATCGGCTGGCGGTGACTCTCTGGAAAAGCGCATGGGCCGCATGGAAGACATGCTGATGAAGGCCGGTGCCGACCACGAGCTGGAGCTGGCTGCGCGTGTGGATGTGTTGGAGAACCGCGTGGAGGGGCTCAAGGGCTTCCTGCGCGAGGAAGTGGCCCGGGCCGTGCGCGAGGATGTGCGGAACGTGGCTGCCGAGGCGGTGCGCGAAGCGCTGGAGCAGAGCGGGCCGCAGGAATCTTCAGGCGCAGGCGGCGACGAGCTGGTGGACATGGTCCGCGAGGAAGTCGGCCGAGCGGTGCGCGAGGAAGTGGGACGTTCCGTTCCGGAAGAGGCGGCGCGAATCATCCGGGAGGAGATCGCCGCGCTCATGGACGAGATGGGCGAATAGCCTCAGTCCACAGAGAGATTTGCCGCAGGCCCGCCCATGGCGGGCCTGCTTTTGTTTGCAGGGCCACTTCCGACTCGACGAGTCGGCCCGGCACGTGCTAAAGACCCCCAAAAAACGGAAGGTGCCGCCAGGTTTCTTCCGCTTCCCCGCCCGGCCGACTTTGACATGGGTCAATGCCGTTTCCCACCGGGCGGGTTTTAGCTTCTCGGAGTAAAGTCATGGATAAAGCAGACAAGCAGGCTCTTCAGGTCGCCAAGGAAGTGATCATCAAGTTCATCGAGGTGGGGCGCATCTCCCCGACCAACTTTGGCGAGCACTTCAAGACCATCTATTCGGACGTGGTTACCACCATCGCCGAGAACAACCGCGAAGATCGCGACGAGTAGGGTGCGGATGAGCAGCAGCCGAAACGGTGCCGCCGTTGATCCCGTGGAGCACGGCCGCAAGGTGTCCGACATGTTCGGGCGTATTGCGGGGTGGTACGACTTTCTTAACCATTTTCTGAGTCTGGGGCAGGACGTCTACTGGCGCTATCGACTGGCGCGGGCGGCGCGTCCGGCTCCGGACGGTCGCGTGCTGGACCTTGCCGCCGGAACGCTCGACGTTTCGGTGGAGCTGCTGCGGCAGTATCCCGGCATCAGTGTGGCCGCGCTGGATTTTTCGCTGCCCATGCTGGAGCAGGGCAAGCGCAAGAAGCTGGCCGGTCCGCGTGCGGAGAGCATCTTCCCGGTGCAGGCGGACGGGCGCGCCCTGCCGCTTCCCGACGAATGCATGGACGCGGCCACCATCGCCTTCGGCATCCGCAACATCGTGCCGAGGCAGGAGGCGTGGGCGGAATTTCTGCGCGTGCTCAAGCCCGGCGGACGCCTGTGCGTGCTGGAATTCGGCACGGGCAGCAGGCGCGTGTGGAAGGGCGTCTACAATTTTTATCTGGATCGCGTTCTGCCCGGCGTGGGCAAGGTGGTCTCCGGCGATTCCGGTGCGTATCGGTATCTGGCCGACACCATCCGTGCCTTCCCGGACGAGCGCAGCCTTGCGCTGGAAATGCGCGAGGCAGGGTTCGACCGCGTGTACCACGTCCCCATGATGTCGGGGATCGTGTTCCTGCACGTGGCGGAAAAACCCCTCTAGCCGAGGGAGCGGGCCAGCGAAACGGTCAGCAGCCCCAGAATGATGGCCGTCAGTCCGAGATAGCGAAGGCTTTTCGGCCGCTGGGAGGCCAGGGTGAGAAGTACCTTGGGCATCTTTTCCGCAAAGGCGAAGTAGGGGATGCCTTCGAGAACGAAAGCGATGCCGACCGCACAGAGTAGGGTGGACCAGTCGATATTCATGGGGTCTTTCTACCCACCCCCGAGAGCCGTGTCCAGCCGTGCGGTGCCGCAACAACATTCAGGGAGAGAGCCACATAATGGTAACATACGAAAGTTTGGCGGATAAACGCGATGCCATCGCCGTGGTCGGCCTCGGATACGTGGGCCTGCCGCTGGCAGTGGCCCTTGCCGAACACTTCAAAGTGCTTGGCGTGGACGTTTCCGAAAAGCGGGTGCAGGAACTGCGCGAAGGCAGGGACTCCACCGGCGAAGTCGATTTTTCCGAAGTGGGCGACGTGGATCTGGAATTCACCGCCGACGTGTCCCGGCTGAAAGAGAGCCGTCTGGTGCTCGTGGCCGTGCCCACGCCCATCGATGAGTATCGCAGCCCGGACCTGCGTCCCGTTGTTGGCGCATCCGGAACCGTGGGCGCCAACATGGTCGAAGGCTCCGTGGTGGTCTACGAGTCCACCGTGTATCCCGGCCTGACCGAAGAAATCTGCGTGCCCATTCTGGAGCGCGAGTCCGGCATGACCTGTGGCGCTGACTTCAAGGTCGGCTATTCTCCCGAGCGCATCAATCCCGGCGACAAGGTCCACCGACTTCAGACCATCGTGAAGGTGGTGGCGGGGCAGGACGACGAGTGCGCCGAACTGCTGGAAAAGGTCTACGGAACCGTGGTCGAGGCCGGAACACACCGAGCCGCCGACATCCGCACCGCCGAAGCGGCCAAGGTCATCGAGAACACCCAGCGCGACCTGAACATCGCCCTCATGAACGAGTTGGCCATGATCTTTGACCGCATGGGCATCGATACTCTGGACGTGCTCGAAGCAGCCGGAACCAAATGGAATTTTCTCCCGTTCCGCCCGGGCCTCGTAGGTGGTCACTGCATCGGCGTGGACCCCTACTACCTGACCTTCAAGGCCGAGGCCATGGGCTTTCATCCGCAGGTCATCCTTGCCGGACGCCAGATCAACGACGGCGTGGGCAAGTTCATTGCGGAGTCCGTGGTCAAGCGGCTGATTCGCGAAGGCGCCGTCATCCGCGGGGCGCGAGTGGGTGTGCTCGGCTTCACCTTCAAGGAAAACGTGCCCGACCTGCGAAACACCAAGGTGGTGGACGTGGTCGAGGAACTGCGCGACTATGGCTGCGAAGTGCTGGTCACCGATGCCATGGCCGACCCGGAAGAGGCGCGCGAGGAGTACGGCATGGAGCTGTGCGGCCTTGATGCGCTCACCGAGCTGGATGCCGTGGTGCTGGCCGTCTCGCACGATGAATACCGGTCGCTGGACGCCGATGCGCTCAAGGCCATGTTCCGTGATCCGAAAAAGGTCATGGTGGCGGACGTGAAGGGCTTTTTCGACCGCGAGGCCATGGCCGCCGCGGGCGTGGACCTCTGGAGGCTCTAGGACTTCATGCTCGGCCTCATTGTTTCCACGGAAAAGGAGCTTCGCGCAGCGCTTGGCAAATTCGACGACGCCCCGGGCGTTGCCGAAGGCGACATGGAAAGCTGGACCTGCAACGGGCGCGAATGGCTCGTGGCCGTCAGCGGCGTGGGCCCCGTGAACGCGGGCATCATGGCGGGCAGGCTGATTGAACGCGGCGTGAGCGGCGTGGTCAATGCCGGGCTGGCCGGAAGCTTCGACACCGGGCGGCTGCCCACGCAGTCCGTATGCGCGGTACGCTGCGAAACGTGGCCGGAATACGGGCTTGCTACCGCTGATGGCGTGGACCCGGAAGGCATCGGCTTTCCGCTGGCCACCGTGAATGGACAGGCCGTCGGCAATCGCATCTGCATGGACCCGGTGCGGGCCGCAGGAGACATGGCACTTTCCCTGCCGTGGCTGGAGACCGCGTCGAGCCTGACGGTTTCGGCGGCGACCGGCACTCCCGAAGGGGCGCAGGGCCTGAAAACGACATTTGACGCGGACCTTGAGAATATGGAAGGTTTTGCCGTGGCGCTGGCCTGCGTGCGGGCCGGGCTGCCGTTTCTCGAAATCCGCACCGTATCGAACCGCGTCGGTTCCCGCGAAGGGTGGGACATCGGCGGAGCGTTCACCGCGCTCAAAGTGGCCTGCGGTGCGCTTCTTGCGGCATAGGGCGAGGAATATGCTGGAACTCAAAGATTATTTCAAAAGGGAACTGCCCGCGGTCAACGACTTCCTGATGCAGGAAGGGCGTGAACTCAACGGCATCGTGCGGGACGTCTGCCTGCACATCATGGCATCCGGCGGCAAGCGCATCCGGCCCATGCTGACCATCCTCACCGCCCGTGCGCTGGGCTATGACCGGGACGATCACCTGCCCATGGCTTGCGCGTTGGAGCTGCTGCATTCCGCCACGCTGCTGCACGATGACTATCTCGACGGGGCCGACACCCGCCGGGGCAGCCGCGCCGCGCATCTACAGTTCGGCACCACCGAGACCGTGCTCGCCGGCGACGCACTGCTGGCCTTGGCCAACGAGATGGCCTCCCGTTACGGAAACGCCCGCCTGAGTCGCCTGCTGGCCATCGGCATCATGCAGACCGCCGAGGGCGAAATCCGTGAAATCGAATTTTCCCGCGATCCCGCGCTGGACCGCGATACCTATATGGAAATCATCATAGGCAAGACCGCCCGGCTCATCGAGACCGCCTGCCGCTGCGGCGCGGCGCTGGCAGGTGCCACGCAGGAGCAGGAGGACGCCGCGGGCGAATACGGCCTGAATCTCGGCATCGCCTTCCAGCTCGTAGACGATGCGCTGGATTACGTGTCCCCCACGTCGGAAACAGGCAAGCCCGAGGGCGGGGACCTTCGCGAAGGCAAGGTCACGCTGCCGCTGATCCTGCTCATGGAGGACTCTGACGAGGCCGAACGGAAGACCCTGCTGGCCAGGCTCAAGGCCGGGGACATTCCGGACGAGGAGGCCGCGCCGGTGCTGGAACGCATCCGGGCGGGGGGGTACGCGGAAAAGACGCGGGACGAGGCCGCCATGTATGTGGAAAAGGCCAAGGCCGCGCTGGCGGGAATGGCGGATTCGGCGGAACTCACCGTCCTGCGCCAAGCCGCCGACTACGTGCTGACAAGAAACAAGTAGCTGACTGGCCGGTCTCGGGGTGCCCGACCGGCCTTTTCTCATAGAGACAACCGTCAAAGGAGTATCCGGATGCTGTGCCGTGTCGAGGTGGGACTCAAGTCCCATGTCCGTGACGTGGTGGGCGCGCGTGTCGCCCGCAAGATCGCCAACGAACTGGGTGTCGCCACCGAAGGCGTGCGAGTGGTCAAGGTTTTTACGCTTGAAGGACTCGAACAGGACGAGGTGGACATGGCCGTGGAGCGCGGTGCGCTGCACGATCCCGTGCTGCACGAGGTTTCCCTCGCCCCCATTGCCGAAGGCTTCGACTGGGCCGTGGAAGTTGGCTTCCGTCCCGGCGTCACCGACAACGAAGGCCGCACCGCGCAGGAGACCCTTGCCGTGGTCCTCGGGCTCGACCGTCAGCGCATGGAATCCGTGAAGGTCTACGTGGCCAACCAGTATCTTATTTCCGGCGATCTCGACGAAGCCACCGTCAAACACGTCTGCACCGACCTGCTCGCCAACGAGCTCATCCAGCGCTATGAGTACAAATCCGCCGAAGCATGGAAAACAGAGCCGGGCTTCGAAGCGCGCGCCGCACGGGTCACTGGACAGGCCAGCGACGAAGTGGCGGTGATCCCGCTGTCTTCCATGACCGATGACGAAATGATGGCCTTCTCCCGCGCCAACACGCTGGCCCTGTCGCTGGATGAAATGTACGCCATCCGCGCCTATTATCTGCGCGAGGACGTGGCCGCCGACCGCCGCGCCGCCGGGCTGCCCGCCGATCCCACCGACGCGGAGATCGAAGTGCTGGCGCAGACGTGGTCCGAGCACTGCAAGCACAAGATTTTCAGCTCCTTCATCACCTATGAGGACGTGGAGACCGGCAAGGTCGAAACCCACGACAGCCTCTACAAGACCTTCATTCAGGGCAGCACCAAGGCCATCCGCCGCCGCAACGCGGAGAACGGCCCGTACGGCGATTACTGCCTCAGCGTCTTCAAGGACAATGCGGGCGTCATCAAGTTCTCGGAGAACCTGAACGTGTGCGTGAAGGTGGAGACCCACAACAGCCCGTCCGCCCTTGACCCGTATGGCGGAGCACTCACCGGCATCGTGGGGGTGAACCGCGACCCCATGGGCACCGGCCTCGGCGCCAACCTGCTGTGCAACACCGACGTTTTCTGCTTCGCCTCGCCGTATCACGAGGGCGAACTGCCCCCGAGGCTGCTGCATCCGCGCCGCGTCTTCGAGGGCGTGCGCGAAGGTGTGGAGCACGGCGGCAACAAGTCCGGCATTCCCACGGTCAACGGTTCCATCGTCTTTGATGAGCGCTACCTCGGCAAGCCGCTGGTCTACTGCGGCACCGTGGGCACCATGCCCGTCACCGTGGCCGGACGGCCCAGCGAAGACAAGTGCGCCATGCCCGGCGACGCCATCGTCATGTGCGGTGGCCGCATCGGCAAGGACGGCATCCATGGCGCGACCTTCTCCTCGGAGGAACTGCACGAGGGCTCCCCGGCCACGGCGGTGCAGATCGGCGACCCCATCACCCAGCGCAAGATGTACGATTTTCTCATGCGCGCCCGCGACAAGGGACTGTACAACGCCATCACCGACAACGGCGCGGGCGGCCTGTCTTCTTCTGTTGGCGAAATGGCCGAGGATTGCGGCGGTTTCGACATGGACCTCGCCAAGGCGCCGCTGAAGTATGACGGCCTCAAGCCGTGGGAAATCCTCATTTCCGAGGCGCAGGAGCGCATGACCGTTGCCGTGCCGCCGGAAAAACTGGACGAGTTCATGGAACTGTCCCGCGCCATGGATGTGGAGTCCACGGTGCTCGGCAGCTACAACGATGAAGGACGATACTTCGTCCGCTACGGCGACACCAAGGTCGCCTGTCTCGACATGGACTTCCTGCACGGCGGCGTGCCGCAGATGAAGCTCGAAGCCCGCTGGGAAGCGCCGCGCATCGAGTCCGATCCGGTGCCGCAGGTGCAGGACCACGACGCGCTGCTGCACGACATGCTCGGACGGCTCAACATCTGCTCCAAGGAGTACGTGGTTCGCCAGTACGACCACGAGGTGCAGGGCAAGAGCGCGGTCAAGCCCATGGTCGGCAAGGAGAACGATGGTCCCTCCGATGCGGGCGTGCTGCGTCCGGATCTGGACAGCGAAAAGGGCCTTGTCATCTCCCACGGCATCTGTCCCAAGTTCTCGGACATCGACACTTACTGGATGATGGCCAACGCTGTTGACGAAGCGGTACGAAACGCCGTGGCGGTCGGCGCCGACCCGGACTTCATGGCCGGTTGCGACAACTTCTGCTGGTGTGACCCGGTTCAGTCCGAAGCCACGCCCGACGGACGCTACAAGCTTGCTCAGCTGGTGCGCGCCAACAAGGCGCTTGCCCACTACTGCCTGTCTTTCGGTGTTCCCTGTGTTTCCGGAAAGGACTCCATGAAGAACGACTACAAGGGCGGCGGGCAGAAAATATCCATCCCGCCGACCGTGCTGTTCTCGGTCATCGGCGTGCTGCCGGACGTGAACAAGTGTCTGACTTCCGATTTCAAGAATCCTGGCGACGATATCTACGTGCTGGGCCTGACTCATGCCGAACTCGGCGGCTCGGAACTGACCGATCAACTCGGGTTCGTGCGCGGCGAAGTGCCGCAGGTGGACGCGCTGGCGGCCCGCGAGCGGTACCGCAAGTTCTTCCGCGCGGTTCAGGACGGGCTGGTGAACGGGGCGCACGATCTTTCCGACGGCGGCCTCGCTGTGGCGCTGGCGGAGATGTGCATCGGCGGTCGCCTGGGGGCCAACGTGGATCTGGACGCTGTTCCGACCTGCGGTGATGTTGACCTGACCTCGCTGCTGTATTCCGAAACCGCAAGCCGCCTGCTGGTGAGCGTTCCGGAGCGGAACCGCCTTGCATTCGAGCAGGCCATGGCCGGGACGAAGTTCGCCCGCATCGGCCGCGTGGAGCAGGAGGCTAAACTGATCGCCAGAGCTTCCGATAAGACTGTTTTGACCTCCGGGGTGGAGAGCCTCGGCCATGCTTTCCGGGCCACTTTGGACTGGTAAGGCAATAAAGTAGGACGTTGTTGGGGGTTTACCCGATAACGAAAAAAGAATATGGGGGTACGAAGCCTTACGGAGGTGTTCTGTCGGGGAGTATAGCAAGAACCATTTTCTGGTCGGTAAGTTGCCTAGGGGGGTACAATGTCCAGGTTCTTCAAGCCGGTGCGGCGCTGCCTGACGGTTGGTACGGCGGCGCTCCTCATCGTGGGTGCTGTTGCGGCATCCGGATTCTGTGAATCCGGTCGATACGTGGGGAGCGACGCTTGTGCCGATTGTCATGAGGTGGAGTACGAAAATTTCAAAAAATACGCTAAGAAAGCTCACTCGGGAGAGTCGGTCCAGATCATGGCCGGCGACTTGACGGAGGAAGAACTCAAGGAGTGTTTTTCCTGTCATGTCACGGGGTATGGCGAGCCGGGGGGCTTTGTCAGCTTCGAGGAGACGCCCGGGTTGAGCGACGCGGGCTGTGAGGTGTGTCACGGGCCGGGCTATGAGCACGTCGAGTCCGGCGGCGATCCCTACCTCATCAAGGGACAGCTTGAGGTTTCCGATTGCGAAGCCTGCCACAATTCCGAACGGGTCGAGGCCTTCGACTACAAGCCGCTGCTGTTCGGCGGCGCGCACTAGGAGGCCTGCATGCAGTTCATTCGGAAATCGCTCGGCGTCAAGGTTCTGCTGCTGACGTCGTTGCTGACCATAGTGGCCTTTACCGGCCTGTTCATCTGGAATTCCTACGCCAACTACGAAACCATGCTGGAGGAGATCCATGGCGCCGCCGACCGGAACTCCGACATGCTCTACATGTCCATCGAGGAGCCCATGGCCGTGGGCGACAACGAGGGCACCATCAGCAAGTTCGACGAAGTGGCCGAGCGGTACGATGACATCACCGCGCACATGGTCGACTACAAGGGCGAGATCACCTACTCCACCGAGAAGGAGACCGTCCGCAGGGAAGTCTTCGAGGTCTTTTCGATCAAAAAGGCCACGGACCTGATCATCGAAAGCCTTGAGCAACCCATCAAGAAGGGCGAGCTGGTCGAGGACGGCGACGGACTCTTTTTCACCAGCGTCGCCACCATCCCCAATGAAAAGAGCTGCCAACACTGCCACGGCGCGTCGCGGGACATCCTCGGCGCCATGGTGCTCGTGCAGGATGTGACGCCGCAGTTCAACAGCCTCAAGAGCACCCAGATCAAATCCGCCGGGATATCCATCCTGGGCGTGCTGGCGCTGCTTGCCGCGCTGATCGTGTTCATGCGCCGCAACGTGGTCAACCGCATAAAGCTCATCGCGGACGCCACCGAGGAAGTGAGCAAGGGCAATCTCGACGCGGAGTTCTCGGTCAAGGGATCGGACGAGCTCGGCAACCTGAGCAGCTACCTCTCGGAAATGGTCCGGCAGATCAAGGATCAGCTTCAGTACAACAAGAGCATCCTCGACGGCATCATCGTGCCGCTGTTCGTCACCGACGCCAAGGAACGCTTCCAGTTCGCCAACCCGCCCATGTGCGAGGTGCTCGGCAAAGACAAGGACCAGATCGTCGGCAGGACCGTATCCCAGATATTCGAATGTGCCGAAGGCGACGAGACCTGTGACGCGGCCCATGTCATCGGTGCCGGGGTGGCGCTTTCGGGTAACTTCGTCTTTGTGCGGGATAACGGCGAAAAAGTTCCCGTGCATTTCGAATGCTCACCGCTCAAGGACGCCAAGGGCGAAGTGGTCGGAGCCATCGGCGTGCTCATCGACCTCACCCGCGAGGAAGAGGACAAGAAGAATATCGAGAAGCAGCGACAGAACCTCATGGAGGTCGCCAACGAGGTGACCGAGGTCGCCTCGCGGCTGTCCGCTTCCAGCACCGAACTGTCGCAGCAGATGGAGAATCTGTCCCGTGGCGTGGACACCACCGCGGACCAGACCGGTCAGGTGGCTACCGCCATGGAGCAGATGAACGCCACCGTGCTGGAGGTCGCCAGAAACGCCTCGGAAGCCTCGCAGGCCTCGGACGAGTCCAACAAGGTGGCCGAGGAGGGCGGCCAAGTGGTCGCCACCACGGTGGAGGAAATCAATTACGTTGCACGCATCACGGACAGCCTCGCCGAGTCGTTGTCCGACCTGTCCGACAGGGCCGAGAACATCGGCAAGGTCATGGGCGTGATCAACGACATTGCGGACCAGACCAACCTGCTCGCGCTTAATGCAGCCATTGAGGCCGCCCGCGCCGGTGAGGCCGGTCGCGGATTCGCGGTGGTTGCGGACGAGGTTCGCAAACTGGCGGAAAAGACCATGAGCGCGACCAAGGAAGTGGAGGACGCCATTTCCCTGATTCAGCAGAGCACCAGCGATGCGGTCCGCGAAATGGACAGCACCAAGGGCCGCGTGGTCAAGGCTTCGGAAATGGCGACAAGCTCGGGCGACAAGCTCAGCCAGATCGTCAAGCAGGCAGGCAGCATGGCCAACATGGTCCAGGGCATTGCCGCAGCGGCCGAAGAGCAGTCCGCCACCAGCGACCAGATCAACGGCAGCGTCAATCACATCAACGAACTCTCGCAGGAGATCCTGACGGGCATCAGGGAATCCAACGAGGGAATTCGCGAGGTTGACGAAATGTCCCAGACACTCTCGCGCCTCGTGGAAAAGTTCAAGGCGTAACGAGTCCCAAGTCAATCGTTGAGGGGTGGCTCACAAGGAGCCACCCCTTTTTTCTGAAAGGGGTTGACGCGGGCGTGGGCACTTGTTAGGAATTATTATCGTTAACGCGGAGGTATGGCATGCATACGGAAATGAATTTTAGGCTTTCGAAACAGCGGCGGGTCATTCTTGAGGAGCTCAGGAAGGTGACGTCGCACCCCACGGCGGATGAGGTTTATGACATGGTCAGAAAGATTCTGCCGAGGATCAGCCTTGGAACCGTTTACCGCAACCTGGAGTTTCTGAACTCTCAGGGAATGGTGCTCAAGCTCGGCGGCCCCGGCGAGCAGAAGCGTTTCGATGGCAACCCCGATCCGCACCCGCACATTCGGTGCGAGGTGTGCTCGCGCATAGCGGATATCATGTGCGAAGTGTCTGACCCCGTCCTTCCGGAGGGCGAGGAGCAGGGCTTTACCGTTCACCACTGCAACGTCGAGTTCGTGGGCGTGTGCCCCGAATGCAGGGCGGCCTGTCAGTAGGGAAAAGCCGTTCGGGACGGGGTTCATTTTTTCGGTAATTGTGCTACAGGTATAACTGCAGTCCCAGTTAGAAACACATAAGTATAGAAGTTGTAAGGAGAAATACCAAATGGCTAAATCCATCAAAGGAACCAGGACCGAACAGAATCTGCTCAAGGCCTTTGCCGGCGAGTCTCAGGCCCGCAACCGCTACACCTATTTTGCCTCCATCGCCAAGAAGGAAGGCTATGTGCAGATTCAGCACATCTTCGAGGAAACCGCTGCCCATGAAAAGGAACACGCCAAGCGCCTGTTCAAGTACCTCGAAGGCGGCGAAGTGGAAATCACCGCTTCCTATCCCGCCGGTGTGATGAGCACTACTCTGGAAAACCTGAAGGAATCCGCCGCCGGTGAACACTACGAGTTCGTGACCATGTATCCCGAATTCGCCAACGTGGCCGACGAAGAAGGCTTCGGCGAGATCGCCTGCGTCTTCCGGAATATCGCCGTTGCCGAAACCTACCACGAAGAGCGCTACAAGGCGCTGATCAAGAATATCGAGGAAGGAAAGGTCTTCGAGAAGGACGAGGAAATCGTCTGGCGCTGTCGCAACTGTGGCTACAACCACAAGGGCAAGAGCGCTCCCGAGCTCTGCCCGGCCTGCGCCCATCCCAAGGCCCACTTCGAAATGCGCGAATACAACTGGTAAACAGACCGGAGGAACGTACTTATGGCTACTCAGCTTGGTGGAGTCTACAAATGTGAAGCCTGCGGCAACATCGTCATTGTCATGCACGAAGGCGGCGGTGACCTGGTCTGCTGCGGCGAGAACATGGTTCTGATGCAGGAAAACACCGTGGACGCGGCGCAGGAAAAGCACGTGCCCGTGGTGGAACGCGACGGCGACAAGGTCGTGGTCAAGGTGGGAAGCACCGCTCACCCCATGGAAGAAAAACACTACATCGAATGGATCGAGCTGATGGTGGGCGATATCTGCTACACCAAGATGCTCAAGCCCGGCGATGCCCCGGAAGCCGAGTTCTGCCTGCACGGCAACACCGGCGACCTCAAGGGTGCCCGCGCTTACTGTAACATTCACGGCCTCTGGGCCAGCAAGTAGTTCCCATTACGGACGGGTCGGCCCTGCGCTGGTCCGTCCGCTTTTTCATCCGGGAGGTAAACATGGCTCGCCCTGAAGACATGTGGCAATGTCAGACAGTCAATTGCGGCTACATCTACAACCCCGACAAGGGGGACCGCAAAGGCAAGATTCCCAAGGGAACCAAGTTCGAAGACCTGCCGGACGACTGGAGATGCCCCATTTGCGGGGGCACCAAGAAATGTTTTCGCCCGCTTGTGGGTGAAGGTTCCACCAAGGCGGACTGCGAGCTGCCCACCGTGGAGTCAGGCGAAGAGTTGACAGCAACCGCCGCACCTGCCAATAACGGGTCAGACAAGGAGAATTCCGACATGGAAAAGTACGTTTGCAACATTTGCGGATATGTGTACGACCCCGAAGCGGGAGATCCCGACAACGATGTCGCTCCCGGCACCAGCTTTGCGGACATTCCCGAGGATTGGGTCTGCCCCATTTGCGGTGCGCCCAAGGATAATTTTTCGCCCGAAGCCTAGCTTTCGGGTCCGGCTGCCGTCGGTGCAGCCTGACAGGTAGGGAAACGCGGTCCGCCTTACCGAGGTGGACCGTGTTCTTTTTTCTGTAACCGCCGAGTCGTTTCTCGGCCCAGCAAGCTTCGGAGAATATCCATGAAGCCCGTTGAAATAAAAAAAGATGTCTGGTGGATCGGCTGCGTTGACTGGAACCGTCGGAACTTCCACGGTTACTCCCTTTCCCCGCGCGGCACCACGTACAATAACTACCTCGTCATGGACGAGAAGGTCGCCCTCGTCGATACCGTGGACCGTCACTTCTTCAGCCAGATGAAGTGCAATATCGCCCACGTTCTGGGTGACCGCAAGATCGACTACTTTGTCATCAACCACCTTGAGCCGGACCATGCGGGCTGCCTCGCGGAGGCGGTCGAGAAGTATCAGCCGGAAAAGATCTACACCTCTCCGATGGGCGAGAAGGCCATGAAGGCCCACTTCCATTACGAGGACTGGCCTGTCGAAGTGGTCCCCACCGGCTCCGAGATTTCCCTCGGCGAGAAGACCCTGCAGTTTGTGGAAACCCGTATGCTGCACTGGCCCGACAGCATGCTGACCTACTGCCCGGAAGCCAAGCTGGCCTTCACCAACGACGCTTTCGGCCAGAACATCGCCTCCAGCGAACGGTTTGTGGATGAGTACGATCGCCACGAAGTGCTCAAGGCCATGAAGGAATACTACGCCAACATCGTGCTGCCGTATTCCCCGGTGGTCCTCAAGACCCTCAAGGCGCTGGGCGAAATGAATCTGGACATCGATATGCTCTGCCCGGACCACGGCCTGATCTTCCGCGGCGACGACTGCGCGTGGGTGCTGGAACAGTACCAGAAGTTCGCCGAACAGAAGCCGAAGAACAAGGCCGTGCTGGTGTACGACACCATGTGGGAATCCACCGAGAAGATGATGCTCGCCGTCGCCTCCGGTCTTGCCGATGAAGGCATCTCCGTGAAGGTCATGAGCATGAAGAACAACCACCACTCCACGGTCATGAGCGAAATCTTCGAGGCTGCCGCGGTGGTGGTTGGGTCCCCCACGCACAACAACGGCATCCTGCCCCTGATGGCCGACATGCTGACCTACATGAAGGGTCTGCGTCCCCAGAACAAGCTGGGAGCTGCAGTCGGCTCCTTCGGCTGGTCCGGCGAATGCGTCAAGATCCTCAACAAGTGGCTTGAGGACGTGGGTTGTGAAATCGTCGAACCCAACATCAAGGTCAAACACATCCCCACCCACGACACCCTCAAGGATTGCGTGGAACTGGGACGTACCCTCGCAGGCAAGATCAAGGAAAAAACCGCCTAGGTCTCTGCATTATAGTGAAAATTCGAAAGCCCCCGTCGCGTGTTGCGGCGGGGGCTTTTCGCTGAGGAGAGGCGGGAAGGGCCGGGGCCGGATCCGACCCTCCCCTTGGGAGAGCGAGGTTCTTTCCAACGCCTTTCCGAGATGCAACGTACATTTCGACGGCCGTTTCGTCGTTACGATCCGGCGGCGATTGCGAAAAGCGCGGGAAACGATGGCTTCCGGCCTTGTTGTCCTGCCCGGCTCCGTGGTACCAACAGGAAACCTTGCGACCCCGGAGCGATACGCATTTGGAATCATTGGGAACCATTACCGGACTGACGTTCGAACAGCTCAACCTCGCCCCGTTTCTGGACGAGGTGCCCGTCGGCCTGGCCGTGCTGGACGGCAACGGGCGTGTCCTGCTCGTCAACCGGGCCTACAAAACGCTGGTCGGATTCGGAACCGAAGACGTGCGCGGACTGCCGTGCCTGCACGCACTTCGCTGCCGGTTCTGCCTGCAGGGGTGCCGCGTGCTCAAGGGCATCCGCGAATTTGAGCCGGTGACCCGCGAGACGGACATCATCAACATCGATCGCCAACGCATCCCCATCCGGCTGACGGTGGCCCCTATCCATGATGCCGAAGGCAACCCTTCGGGGTATCTGGAAACCGTGCAGGACATGCGTCAGATCACGGAGCTGAGCAGTCAGGCATCACGCGCTTACAGCCTCGGTGGCCTTGTGGGCAACTCGCCGGAGATGGAAAAGATTTTTCAGATGCTTCCCGGCATTGCCCGGACGGATTCCTCGGTGCTCATCACCGGGGAGACCGGTACCGGCAAGGACGTGCTGGCCGAAGTCATCCATCAGAATTCCGACCGCGCCAACGGGCCGTTCGTGAAGGTCAACTGCGGCGCACTCCCGGAGACGTTGCTGGAGTCCGAGCTTTTCGGACACACCAAGGGCGCGTTCACCGGTGCGGTGGAGGACAAACCCGGGCGGTTCCGCATGGCGCACGGCGGCACCCTGTTCCTGACGGAGATAGGCGACCTGCCCATCCCGCTTCAGGTCAAGCTGTTGTCTTTCCTCGACGACAAGGTCATCTATCCGCTGGGCAGCACCTCGGGCTTTCATGCCGATGTGCGCGTGATCTGTGCCACTCACCGAAATCTGCGTGAAATGGTGAAGGAAAAGCGGTTTCGGGAGGATCTGCTGTTCCGCCTGAACGTGGTCCGCTTCCATCTGCCGCCGCTTCGCGAACGCGGGGAGGACATCGGCCTGCTGGTCAATCACTTCCTGTCCACGTTCAACGAGCGGTTCCACAAGGACATCAAAGGCTTTTCAGACCGTGCCAAACGCAGGCTAGCCCTGTACCGCTTCCCCGGCAACGTGCGCGAGTTGCGTAATATCATTGAATATGCGGTCAACTTCTGCCGTGAACACGAGATTCGTCTCAGCCATCTGCCGGAGTATCTGGCTGACGTAGAGGCGGAGACCGCGATTGCCAGTCCGGCCGAGGCCGAGCGTGAAGCCTCAGGACTTCCCGCAGGAGACACTCCCTCCACGTGGGAAGGGCTGGAAAAAAGAATGATTATGGACGCCCTTTTCCGCGCAGGCGGGAGAAAGGGCCGGGCCGCCGAAATTCTCGGTTGGGGCCGAAGCACCCTGTGGCGCAAGATGAAGACGCACGGACTGAGCGAGTAGGAGCGGACATGGCTGAAAAGTTGCTCATTCCCCTTTACGACAACGACGTGGCACCGCGGTTTGATCTGGCCACCGAAGTCTGCATCGTGAATATCGTCCGCCGCCCGGACGGAACCAGCCGGGCGGACGAAAAGGTGGTGGTGCTTCCGGAGGCCTCTGCGGACGAGTTGTGCCAGCTGATTATCGCGGACGGCATGGACGCGGTGATCTGTTCCGCTATTGAGGAAGAGTATCACCAGTATCTCACATGGAAGAAGGTCGCGGTTTTCGATAATGTTCTCGGGCCGGTGGACAAAGTGCTGCAACGTTTTCTGGAAGGTGACCTCGAAAGCGGATCGACATTATTCCCAAATTCAAATGACTGATTCATTTTGTTTCATTTTGTCTTGTTCATTATTTCTCAATATGTTTCAGTCTGGTTCATAGTGGTTTCATAAGCCTCCTCAGAATAATGCGTTTTTTTCTAAGCCGCCGTGGATACGGCGGTTTTTTTGTGTGGCACCATGATTGCTGTAAGAGCGCCGTTGCGTCTTCCGTTGTGGAAGCGTGGTGGACGTCCCACTGAGGGACGGTGACATGGTGAATTGAGGAAGATATGAGTGATGTCAATGTTCTCGTCGTGGAGACCGACGAGGGGTTCCGCGGAAATCTTGCCCAGCGACTTGAGTCGCGAGGGTGTGTCGTGGCTTCTGCCGGGGGCGCCGAGGGCGTCGGGAGGCAGGCTGCGGAGATGGATGCGGACGCAGTGCTGGTGGATCTCGCTGAGTTCGGGCGTGAAAGCCTGAAGATCATCGAGGACGTGGCACGGCATCAGCCGCAGGCGAGGGTGATCCTGCTCAGTCGCATCAAGGACGTGGCACTCTCCATCGAGGCCATGAAACTGGGTGCGTTCGACGAGATAACCATGCCCGTGGACATCGATGCGCTCATGAAGAAACTTCTCGCGGCCCGGCGGCTTAGGCATGGCGCCTAAGTCGGGACTGCGCATACACCAAGGGGGATGAGTGTGAACCCGGTTAAAGTCAAAGATCTGATGGTGCCTCTTGCCGAATACAACACAGCAAAGGGCGGAGAGACGTTGCAGGAAATGTTCGAGCGTCTTGAAGGCGAACTTCCCGAGGGGATGGAACGTCCTCACAGGGACGTGCTTGTCGTGAACGACGACGGAGATCTGATAGGCAAGGTCACGGTGCATGACGTCATCATGGCCATGGAGCCTTCCTATGCCAAGCTCGACGACAACGGTCACAACAAGGCGCTCACCGGCTCCTACGTCAAGAAGATCTACAGGGAGTATGATCTCTGGTCCGAGCCGCTGCACGACCTGTGTCAGAAGGGCGCGGCACTCAAGGTGGCGCAGGTGATGCATCCGCCGAGCGAGGCCGAGTACATTCAGGCCGAGGAAGAGATCGACCTGGCCCTGCACATGTTCGTGATGGGCGTGCATCAGCCGCTGATGGTCATGGACGGCAAAAGGATTGTCGGCGTGCTGCGCCTTGGCGACGTATTCGACCACATTCGTGAAGTGATGAAGACCTGCAAGCTCTAAGGTCTTTTCAAAAGCTTTTCATCGATACTCAAGGAGATTGACTATGGACGCGGCAAAAGCTGAAAAGCCCGCATTCGACTGGAAGAGACTGGTGTTCATGCTGCTGGGGGTCAGCCTGTTCACCCTTGTCTATTTCGCCCCTCCGTGGCCCGACGCGATTGACCCCATGGGCGAGCACTTCGTCCTCTCCCGCGAAGGCAAGGGCGCTATCGCCATCTTCCTGCTCGCCGGCACCTGGTGGGTTTTCGAGGTGGTGCCCATCGGCGTAACCTCGCTGGCCATCGGCGTGCTTCAGGCCATGTTCCACGTGCGTGACGCCAAGACGGCGTTCAAGGACTTCATGGACCCCTCGGTCCTCTTCATCTTCGCCTCCATCATGATCGGCCTCGTCTTCACCAAGACCGGGCTGACCAAGCGTCTGGCCTACAAGATGCTCATGGTGGTGGGGGAGAAGACCAGCCGAATATATCTCGGCGTATTCATCGTCACCGCCGCGCTGACGCACATTATGGCGCACACCGCGGTGGCGGCGACCATCTATCCGCTGCTCATCGCCATTTACGGCCTTTACGGCGAAGGCGACAAGCCCACCAAGTTCGGTAAGGGACTGTTCATGGGTATGGCCTTCGTGGCCGGCGCAGGCTCCATCGTGACCCTGCTCGGCGCGGCCCGAGGCGCGGTGGCGCTCGGTTTCTATACCGAAATCGTGAACAAGGACGTGTCCTTCTTCGAGCTCAGCTACTACATGGCGCCCATCGGCTGGATCATGGTATTCCTGCTCTGGGGATTCTTCATGGTCTTCATGAAGCCGGAAAAGGACCGCATTCCGGGTCTGCGCGAAAAGGCCAGCGAGCTCAACAGCCGCCTCGGCGGTCTGACCCGTCAGGAAATCATGGCGGCCGTCATCGTCGGCGGCGTGATCATGCTCATGTCCCTGCGTTCCTTTGTGCCCGCGCTCGGCGCCATCGACAAGACAGCGCTCATCCTGTGCTCCTCCATCGCCTTCTACGTCTTCAAGATTCTTGATCTCAAGGATCTGGAAGAGATCCCCTGGAACATCATCCTGCTCTTTGCAGGTGCCATGTCCATCGGCTTCTGCCTTTGGGAGACCGGCGCGGCCAAGTGGCTGGCGGTCAACTGGCTGGGCATGTTCGAGGAAGCGCCCGGATTCCTGTTCATCATGGGCATCGCCTTCTTCGTCATGATGATGACCAACTTCATCATGAACGTCGCGGCAATCGCCATCTCGCTGCCGGTCGCTCTGGTCATCGCGCCCTACCTCGGCGTGGCCCCGGAAGTTATCCTGTACTCCTCTCTGGTGGTTGCAGGTATGCCCTTCCTGTTGCTGGTCGGTTCGGCTCCCAACGCGATTGCGTACGATTCCGGACAGTTCACCACCGGTGAGTTCTTCGGATACGGAATCCCGGCGAGTATCCTGCTCATGGTGGTGGTCGCCATCGCCGTGGTAGTTATCTGGCCGATCATGGGAATGCCCATTTACGTACAGTAACCAAGTCGTTATAAGCGACGGACGGTCCCGGATGTGCCGGGGCCGTCCTCAACAACGTGCAACCGCCCCACCAAGGACGGAATCATGATTCATCTTGAACGACTCATTGATCGCATCATCAGACGCGTGAACGTCAACCTGAGGAACCCGCTTTTGGACGTATCTCCTTACGTCCGCGGACTTATCCCGAGCAAATCCCACGCTCAGTACTATGCATTCTACTCTCTGGACTCCGAACGGACCAACCTGTTCAAGTTCAAAGGCTCCAGTCTGGCCGGAACCTATTTCCTCGGCAAGTGCGAGGTACTCGACTCGGTGCTCTACAAGAGCGACATCCGCGGGGACGAACTGAAGTCCAAGGGTGATGTCGTCGAAATGTCCGGCATCAAGATCCCCCTGCGCGATGATGAAAAATTCCACATCCGCGACAGCTTCCTGATGAAGACGCTGGTGCACTGCCACTCCAAGGATCCGCAGAACCCCGAACTCTTCAAGGTCCACAACACCGTGGCCCTGCACTACGCGAACATTCACGGTTCCTCCCTCAACGGAACCTTCCTCGCCCCGTTTTCCACCATCGACCTCTCCGTGGCTCACGACTGCGCCATTGGCGAGTTCTCTTACGTGCAGGCGGGCGAGCTGCTGCACAAGCGCATTGAGCCGGGCCGTATCTGGATCAAGGCCGAAGGCGCTTTCGAATGGGATTACCAGTATCCCGAAGGCGTGCTCGACAAGTACATCTCCATGGATGAGAGCGGACGACCCTCCGGCGAGTTCATGAAGTTCCTCGAAGAGCGTAAGGAAGACTTCATTCCCATGTACGCCACCGTGAGCTTCGAGCATGAAATCGACATCCCCGAGTCCTCCAAGGTCTCCCCGTACGCGCTGGTTCGCGGCGACGTGACCGTGGCGGAAAACGTGCTGGTGGCACAGCGTAGCTGGGTCGAGGACTCGCACCTCGGCAAGGGCGCCAACGCACAGGAAAACTGCTACATCATCAACTCCCATTACGAAGGCAACAACGTGACCGCCCACGGCGGTAAGGTCATCAACTGCCGCATGGGTACCAATACCTTCGTGGGCTTCAACTGCTTCCTGCGCGGCCTCGAAGAGGCGCCGGTCAAGGTGGGCAACGGCTGCATCGTCATGCCGCACACCATCATCGACGCAGCAGAGCCTCTCGAAATACCCGAAGATCATCTGGTCTGGGGCTTCATCACCTGCACGCAGGACCTGGAGACCAACTCCATGGCGCTGGCCGACTTCGCCAAGCTCAAGGGCCAGTTCAGCCTCGGCAACATGACCTTCGAAGGCATCGGCTCCAAGTTCGTGGAAGGCTTTGCGCACCGCGTGGAACACATCCTTGAACTCAACGGCGCGTTCTACGACGGAACTCCCGAGACCAGCGGCCATGCCCAGAACAACCGCCGCGTGTCGTACAGCATCCTCATGCCGTTCACGCAGGGCGAAAAGCAGGGCCTGTGCCCCTCGCTCTCCATTGAACCGTTCACCCCGGAGAACGATTAGCAGGCAATGGAGAATGGATCGGCGCCTTTGTGTGACCGGTCATTCGACGGAATAAGTTCCGTCATTCGCGACAGATAGAATCGGGGCGACCGGCCTGGCCGGTCGCCCTGTCGCGGGAACACTCCGGGAGATATTTCGACGCGGTCAAGGGGCGTGAACGCCGTCCCGATCCGGCGTCACAACGGTTGCCACCGCGAGGTCTCCAGCCAATCCGCATAAGGCGTCGGAGAATCTAAGCGAGGGCCGTTGATTTTGAAATGAAATTGAGGAATAGTTCATTCGCATTTACGCAGAGCCCGTTCCGTTGTTTCCTCCGGTCCCCACTTCCGCATAAGGGCCGAACGGAAGACTGATGCGCTAAATGTACGCTAAGTGGACGAAATAGCAAAAAAAATGGCGCACCCGAATACATACAATACTGAAGCAGCATCCGTTTCCGGCCCAGTGCCCGGCGACGTCCGCTGCGGTTCGGTGCTGATCTCCCGAAGCCGTTTGCGTTTCCCGCCGTTTGCCGCGGGACGGCTCTGGAAGGATCGCCTGTGCGCCTGCGACCGTGTCGAATCCCTGTCCAGACGCTTCTCCGTCTGCTCGGAAGGGCACGTTCTCTTTATAAAAGACCCGCCTCTCGCCTGATTCGAATACGCCCTGGCACAGACCCATCGTGCCGGGCGAACCAGCGGCTGGAGCCGGGAACTGACGTATGGCGAGCCACGGAGAGTCCGTGCGCGCAGCTGCGGTCCCGGATTCATGGCCACCATCAACTCAATAGTCTCACGAGCTGTTATGATCGGAGTATCAAATGTCTTTGTATGAACAGGGCATCACCGTCACGAAGCGGCCGGACAGTGTCCGACCCAAAAAGCCCGGGCTCAAGTCCCGAATCATCGGTCTGGGCTTTCGTTTTCTGGCCCTCATGGCAATGTGGGCATTGCTGTCGGGAATGTACGACGCCTTCCATCTGTCGCTCGGCGTTTTCTGCTGTGCGCTGGTGACGTGGCTCTCGATGGACATGTTCCCTGCCGAGGGTGAAGTCTGGCCCATGAGCGCCCTGTTGCGTTCCGCGGTCCGCGTCACGGCGTATGCGCCGTGGCTCATCTGGCAGATTGTTGTCGCCAACGTGCGCATGTTGCGTCTGGCGTTCCACCCGAATCCCAAGAAAGTCATCAATCCGCGCATCGTCACTTTCAAGACGCGGCTGCGGTCCAAGCTGGCGCTGACCATGCTGGCCAACTCGATCACGCTCACTCCCGGTACCATCACCGTGATGATCGATGAGCGTGGCTACGTGGCAGTACACTCGATCGACGACGCTTCCGCCGAGGGCATGCCCGGCGAGATGGAGCGCAAGATCAAAGACATATTCGAGGTGGACTAATGGAACATCTTGGCCTCGTAATCGGACTGTTTCTGGCAAGCATCATGGCCTTTTCCCTGTACCGGGCAGCGGTGGGACCCACCACCCTCGACCGGCTTATGGGCATGAACACCATCGGTGCCAAAACGGTTGTGCTCATCGTCGTGGTGGGGCTGATCTTTGAACGTCTCGACATGTTCATAGACATCGCCCTTTGCTACGCGATGCTCAACTTTATCACCGTGCTGGCCGCAAGCAGGTATCTGCACAAGAAAGGCCGCGGTCGCTCCTGATCCGGATTTGGAGATAAAGATATGCTGGAAATCGCAATAATATTCCTTTGCTGCATCGGTATGCTGATGTTCGGTGCCGGGACTCTGGGTATTCTCAGAATGCCCGACGTCTACACTCGGCTGCACATGGCCGGTAAGCTCGATACGCTCGGAAGTCTTACCCTTCTTCTGGGCATCATCCTCTACGGCGGCTACTACTCGCCCTCCGTCGGGCTGCTGGCACAGCTCAAGATCGGCCTGTTGTGGTTCTTTGTGCTGATCACCAGCCCCACGGCCACGCACGCCATGGTTGATGCAGGCGTTCGCGCAGGCATCGAACCCTGGATGCAACCTGAAAAGAAGGGGAGGCATTCATGATTCTTGAAATCAAGGTGGTCGCCCTGATCCTGATGATAGCCTGCGCCATCGCGGCCATCAGCATCAAGGACCTTCTCGGAGCCGCCATACTGTTCGGCATCTACAGCTTCATGATGTGCGTCATGTGGCTTGTCATGGGCGCGGTGGACGTGGCCTTCACGGAAGCGGCGATCGGGGCGGGCATAAGCAGTGTCCTTGTCTTCGCCGCCATCTACCGCACGACCAGGAGGACGAAAGATTGAAAAAGGCAGCACTCATATCGGTTTTGCTGGCCGGCGGGCTGATGATCCTGTCCATGGCAGACTTCCCGTCCTGGGGCGACGACATGTCCCCGGCGAGTCTGCACCTGTCCAGCTACTTCCTCGAACAGGCATACGAGCAGACCGCGACGCCCAACATCGTCACCGCGGTGCTCGGCGACTATCGTGGATTCGACACCATGCTGGAAACCGTGGTCGTCTTTCTGGCGGCACTGTCGTGTTTCCTGATCATCCGCGTCCCGCGCGAGGTCTGTATCCCCGATCTGTACATGTACCGGCACAAGGCCACCGGAATTGTGGTCCGCAAGAAGAGCATGTGCGTCATCGATGACGAAGATTACAGCTTCGAACGCATCGACTCGGACTGGACGCCGCAGGACGTGGTTATCTCCACCGTGAGCCGCTTCGTCATCCCGTTCATCCAGCTCTTCGGCCTGTATGTTCTGGCCCACGGCCACTACAGCCCGGGCGGCGGCTTTCAGGGCGGTGTGATCTTCTCGGCGAGCTATGTGCTGCTGGCGATCTCCACCGACCTGCGCACCATGGTCCGCAAGCTCTCGGAGCGCACCACGCATCTGCTTTCCGCGGCCGGGGTTCTGGTCTTCAGCGGGGTCGGACTGTTCTGTCTGGCTTCCGGAGCCAACTTCCTCGACTACGGCGGACTGCAGGGCTTCATGGGCGAGACTCTGGCCAGCGGCCACTCCAACGGCATTCTGCTCGTGGAGACCGGCGTCGGCATGACCGTCACCGCGGCTCTGGCAATCATCTTCAAGCTGCTGTCTTCACGCGGCACCGTCATGGAGGGTTTGTAAGCAATGGATGCTTTTCTCACACAGGTGCAGGCCCACTTCAACTACTGGGGCTATGTCGTCATCATGATGGTCGGCCTCTACGCGATGATTGCCAAGCGCAACCTCATCAAGAAGCTGATCGGCCTGAGCATCTTCCAGACTTCGATCATGCTCTTCTTCGTGGCCATCGGGTCCAAGGAGGGCGCGACCATTCCCATTCTCCGCGCCGCTTCCAAGCACGCGGTCAATCCGGCGGACTACATCAACCCGCTGCCGCACGTGCTCATGCTCACCGCCATCGTGGTTTCGGTGGCTACCCTGGGTGTGGCCCTTGCTCTGGTTCTTCGGATTCACGGCAAGTACGGCACGCTGGAAGAAGATGAAATCGCGGATCAAATAAAGAGATCGAATACCTATGCATGATGTAGTTCTCACCATACTTCCGCTGTTGTTCGGCGCCTTCCTTGCCCTGGTGGCTGGGTGGATCCGGCCGAAATTCAGCTACTCCATCGGCGTCATCGGACTTGCCGGTTCGGTGTTCTTCACGCTGCGCGTGCTTGCCAAGGTCGTGACTGACGGTACGCTCAGCTATTCCATGGGCGGCTGGGCGCCGCCGTGGGGAATCGTCTTCGTGGTGGATGCCCTGAGCGCGGCCATGCTGGTGCTCATCGCCGCATCCTCGCTGATCACCTACGTGGTCTACCACGACGAGATCGTCGATCACTTTAAGGAAAAGACCGCCGCGTTCGTGGCGCTCATTCTGCTGGTGGTGGCGGGCCACATGGGCATCGTGGCCACCGGCGACCTGTTCAACCTCTACGTGCTCATCGAAGTGGCCGCCCTGAGCGGTTACGCACTGCTCGGTTTCAGCGGCGACCGCTCGCCCCTGTCCAGTCTGAGCTACCTGTGCATCGGCTCGGTGGGCGCTTCCTTCTATCTGCTGGGAGTCGGCTATCTCTATATCATGACCGGCTCGCTGAACCTGGCCGACCTTTCCGGTCTGCTGGAGATCGCGCAGGTCTCGACCTCCCTGCAGGCGGCGGTGGCCGTGATGATGCTGGGGCTCTGGGTCAAGATGGCTCTGTTCCCCTTCCACGGCTGGCTGCCGGGTGCCTATTCCAACTCCTCGTTCGTATCGGCATCCTTCCTGGCGCCCATGACCACCAAGGTCATGGTGTACGTGATGCTGCGGCTCGTGCTCAGCCTGTTCCCCGGCAACCTGCTGGATACGAACATGCTGCCCGAGGTCGGCCTTGTGCTGGCGACCGCCGCCATCTTCTTCGGCTCCATAATGGCCTACCGCCAGAAGGATCTGCGCAGGACGCTCTGCTACATTCTCGTGGCCGAGGTGGGGTACATGGTCGGCGGCCTGTTCATAGGCAACCGCGAAGCCATGACCGGAACCATCCTGCATATCTTTGCCGACGCGCTGATGACCCTGACCCTGTTCGTCGCGCTGGGCAGCATCCTGCGCCACCGCGCCGAAAGCGGCCTTTCGAGCATGAAGGGCATGTTCAAGTCCATGCCGTTCACCATGGCCAGCTTCGTGTTGGCGGGAATGTCCATGATCGGCGTTCCCCCGCTGTTCGGGTTCTTCAGCAAATGGCGCCTTCTGTCCGGAGCGCTGGAGGCGGGCGAATTCGGTTTCATGGCCGGCCTGCTCGTATCCAGTCTGGTCAACGTGGTCATCTTCTTCCGCATTTTCGAAACCGCGTTTTTCGAAAGTTCCGAAGACAAGACGCCCACGGGTGAGCACTGGGCCCGCACGGCTCCGCTTGCCCTGACCGCGCTGCTTCTCATTCTCGGGGGAGTGTATTCCGGTCTGATCGTGGAAACCATCGTCGCCAACGTTCTCCCCACCGATTTAATCTAGCCGAGGAAGACATGTCAGGCATTCTTTCCATACAACCATTGCTTGCCGTCGCCGCACCGCTGACGGCCATACCCGGAATATTATCCGCCCGCACGCCCAACATTCGTGAGGCGTGGAGCTTTGCCGCGGCGCTGCTGCTCATGGGCCTTGTGCTCAGCATGGCGCCGTCGGTGCTGGACGGAAAAACCTATACTCTGGTTCTGGCGGAGGTGCTTCCCAATGCGCCGCTGGCCTTTAGGGTCGATGGCCTCGGGATGCTGTTCGCAATCGTGGCCTCCACGCTCTGGATCATCACGTCCGCATATTCCATAGGATACATGCGGGCGAGCCAGGAACACGCCCAGACCCGTTTCTACACCTACTTTGCCGCAGCCCTGTTCAGTACCATCGGCGTGGCGTTCTCCGCCAACCTGCTGACCATGTACATGTTCTACGAGCTGCTCTCGTTCTCGACATACCCGCTGGTCACGCATCATCAGGATGACGACAGTCGCAAGGCAGGACGCAAGTATCTCGGCCTCATCGTCGGCTCGTCCATCGGTATGGTGCTCCCGGCCATGGTGGTCCTGTACCACCTGACCGGCACCCTCGACTTCACCGCAGGCGGCGTGGCGCTGGCTTCGGCCTCGCCCACCACCATCGCGGTGCTGTTCGGCCTGATGATCTTCGGATTCGCCAAGGCCGCGCTCATGCCCATGCACGCATGGCTGCCCGCCGCAATGGTGGCACCCACCCCGGTCAGCTCTCTGCTGCACGCGGTGGCGGTCGTCAAGGTCGGCGCCTTCTGCCTGCTCAGGGTTGTCATGGACGTGTTCGGCGTCGAGACACTCATGGCCATCGGGGTGAACGACCTGCTGACGGGAGTGGCCGCCACGACCATGATCGTGGCTTCGCTCGTGGCGCTGAGTCAGGACGGGCTGAAACGCCGTCTGGCCTATTCCACCATCGGGCAGCTCTCGTACATCGCCCTCGGCGCGGGCCTCATGAACGCCGCCGGACTCACCGGCGGAATGATGCATGTGGCCATGCACGCTTTCGGCAAGATCACGCTGTTCTTCTGCGCGGGCGCCATCTACGTGGCCACCGGCGAGAAATACATCAGCCGCATGACCGGCATCGGCAGACGCATGCCGTGGACCATGGCCGCGTTCTTCATCGGCTCGCTGTCCATCATCGGCATTCCGCCCACCGGCGGGTTCCTCAGCAAGTGGATGCTGCTCAACGGCTGCCTCGACTCCGGACAGTGGATTCTCGCCGGGGCGCTGGTCGTCAGTTCGCTGCTCAACGCGGCGTACTTCCTGCCCATCGTCTACAGGGCCTGGTTCTGCCCCGAAGGTCAGGCCGTCCACGCCGGACCGGTCCGCGAAGCGCCGCTGGCATGCGTGATTCCTCTGCTGGTAACCGCGGGAATCTCCATGGCCCTGTTCTTCTGGCCCGACGTGTTCTTCAACCTGGCCCAGATGGCCGCTAATTAGGAGGCGCAATGAGCAAGCGAAAGGAATTCGACTTCTTCGACAAGCCAAAGACCAAGCGCGGCCTCTGGTACCTTCTGTGGGGTTGTTGCGTGGGCGTTCTGGCTTTGCAGTTCGTGGCGTCGCCCAAGCCGCATTTCGGCTTCGACACCTTCTTCGGGTTCAACGGCCTGTTCGGCTTCGTATCCTGCGTCGTGCTGATCGTGGTGGCCAAGGGCCTCGGATTCATACTCAAAAAACCGACGGACTACTATGATGACTAACTTGCATCCGGCATTTGTACTCTTTGCCGCAGCCGTGTTGATTCCTGTCTTCCTCGGAAGATGGAGAAACTACATGCTGCTGGCGGCCGGCGCACTCGCCGTGTTCTGCGTTTACAGCCTGGAACCGGGATACAGTCTGTCGGCATCGTTCATGGGACTTGATCTCGTATTCATGAACATCGACAAGCTGAACAAGGTGTTCGGCTACGTCTTCACCATCAATGCGACGATCGCCTTCGTGTTCGCCCTGCGGCTTACGGACGTGCGCCAGCAGCTGGCGGCGCTGTTCTACATAGGCTCGGCCCTTGGGGCCGTCTTCGCGGGCGACCTGATAACGCTTTATGTGTTCTGGGAAATCATGGCCGTGGCCTCCACGTTCCTGATTCTGGCCCGGCAGACCCCGGAGGCCTACGGCGCCGGTTTCCGTTATGTATTGATCCACCTCTTCGGCGGGCTCTGCATGCTGCTGGGCGTGATCATGCACATCCAGACCACTGGCTCCACCGTGTTCACGACCTTCTCTCCGGACATGATCAGCAGCTGGTTCATTCTGGTCGGCGTACTGGTCAACGCTTCGGCGTTCCCGTTCTCCAGCTGGCTCTCGGACTCGTACCCCGCGGCAACCGTCGTGGGCGGCGTGGTGCTCTCCGCTTACACCACCAAGACGGCGGTCTACGTGCTGCTGCGCGGCTTCCCGGGATGGGAAATCCTCATCGTGGTCGGTTGCTTCATGGCGGTGTACGGAATCATCTACGCCCTGCTTGAAAACGACATGCGCCGGATTCTGGCGTACTCCATCACCAACCAGGTCGGCTTCATGATCACCGGCGCGGGCATCGGTACCGCCATGGCGATCAACGGGGCCGCGGCGCACGCCTTCTGCCACATCATCTACAAGTCGCTTCTGTGGATGTCCGCAGGTGCGGTGCTGGCCATGGTGGGCAGGAGCAAATGCACCGACCTCGGCGGGCTGTACAAAACCATGCCGTGGACATTGCTGCTCGGACTCATCGGCGCGTTGGCGATATCCGGCGTACCCGGCACCAGCGGCTTCACCAGTAAATCCCTCATCATCATGGCCGCGGGTGACCAGCACCTGACATGGGTCCTGATGATCCTCGAAATAGCCTCCGCGGGCGTATTCCTGCACGCGGGCATCAAGTTCCCGTACTTCGTGTTCTTCGCCAAGGACAAGGGACTGCGGCCGCCCGAAGCGCCCGCGAACATGCTCTGGGCCATGGGCGGACTGGCGTTCCTGTGCATCTTCCTCGGCGTCTACCCCGATCCGCTGTACTCGATTCTGCCTTACGAAATGGGCGACTTCACCGTGTACAAGGCGGGCAAGGTCGTGGCGCAGTTGCAGCTGCTCACCTTCTCGGCTCTGGCCTTCTTCCTGCTGCTGCCGCTGCTCAAGCGCACCGACACCATCGCATTGGAAGTGGACTGGTTCTACCGTGTGGGCGGCAAGCTCTTCTACAGGGCCACAGACCGCGTCATGAACGGCCTGAACACCGCCTGCGCCGCAATGGTCGGTCGTGCGGTTCAGGGCTTTGAGCGCGGCGCCAGACGGCTGCCGGTTGCCGGGATGTACCTCGTGGAGATGTTCTCCTCCGAGACCCCGAGCGAGGAAAACCGCTCGTTCCCGATCCGGCAGAAGAGCATTGAACAGGATCTCGACCTCGGGACACTGCCCATAGGCGGAGTCCTGCTCACGATCATCCTCGGACTGGCCGTCGTGCTGGCCCTGTGTATCTAATTCCAAGGAGGTTTCACCATGGGAAGCTTGCAGCATATGCGATTCAATATATTCAACAACGTCTCTCAGGACATCGTGGACAAAGTGAAAAGTGCCGTGACCGAGGTGACGTTCAAGAAGAACGAAATAATCTACGAAAAGGGCGAGAAGGCCGAAAAGGTCTACCTCATGAACGAGGGCAAGGCGCTGCTTCAGGTCGAGTCCGAACAGGGCTTCCAGATCAATCTGGGAGCGCTCAAGAGCGGGTACTGCTTTGGCTGGTCCGCTCTTGAGGAGGACAGCGTGCGCCAGCATACCATCGTCTGCGCCGAGCGCTGCGTGGTGGAAGTGGTGGACGGCGAAACCCTGCGCGGCATTATCGAGGCAGACGGCTGCAAGGGGCTGCCGTTGCTCTGGAACCTGTGGAGCCTCGCCAAGGACCGCCTTGACCTTCGCACCGACCAGCTGGTGAAAGTCATCGAGACACACCCTTCGCTTGAGGACGAAGCAGTCAGTAAATAGTGCCATAAACGCTGCGACAGGACTGCTCCGCTCGGGATACCCTGGCGGAGCTTCCTTCGGGCATCCATGCGGGCCCCGTCACGTTCAACGTGGCGGGGCCCGTTTGCGTTCGCAATGTGAGGCATCAATGGAGCGAGTTCGCGCTCAGAGCTTCTCCTGTATGTGGGCTAAGGAAGATATCATGGGGACGCGTTTTAGCCTTTGAGAGTCCTGACGAGGTCAGTCTGAGGGAGATAGGTCGGAAGACAACGAGAATGGCGTTGCAGACCGCACAATACGAGCTACATGCAGTGTGAAGTTGCAGAGCAGGTCTTTGAAAGGACAGGGGGCGACAAGATGCCCGCGTAAGTGAAAGCGTGTTGAGAGTCTGTTGATTTGAATAAAAAAAGGCCCGCCTCGAAAGGCGGGCCTTGTCATCTGATGGAGCGGGGCGACTAGTTCAGCAGGTCGGGACGGACAAGCTCGATGTTGCTGTCCTGACGGAGCTGGTTGATGAAAGCCTGGAAGGCTTCGTCGCCGTACTTCTGGGAAGCGGTGTCTACCCAGTGGGTCTTGTTCTCGTTCCACTCGGCGTCCGGTGCGGGGATCAGCTTTTCCTGGGCGGCCACGATGTAGCCGTCCTTGATGCGGAATACCTTGGGCAGCCATTCTCCTGCCTCGGCATTGAACGCGGCCTGCACCAGCTCTGCGGAGCCGCCGATGGATGGCACCGGCCCGCGGCGGTCAAAGGGCTCGGAGACCTGCATGAGGTCCTCAAGGCGCTGAGCAGCCTTGGCCGCATTGTCGCCGGTGAGGTTATCAAGGGCCTTTTCGGCTTCCTTGCGGGCCAGCTCTTCGGCACCCTTGGCCTTGAGTTCGTTGACGATGCGTTCGCGGACCTTTTCCAGCGGAATCGGCTGCGGTTCGATGTCTTCGATCTTGCGGGCCAGGATGTAGCCGTCCTTCACCGCCAGAGGCGTCTTCAGCGAATCCTCCGGAGCCAGACCGAACAGGATTTCGGAAGCTTCGGGGGTCATGCCGAGGTACTGCACGGCGGTGTTCTTGGCCATGGGCTGAGTGGTGTTGGCGAGGATGCCGAGTTCCCGGGCGATTTCATCAATGGGCATACCGGAAACGAGGCGGTCCATGGCCTGGTCGAGCAGATCGGATATCTGGTCGGAAGCCTTGTCCTGCGCCAGCGTGGTCTTGATGCGCCCTTTCACTTCGTCAAAGGGCAGTTTGTTGGATTCCTTGCGGTCCTGAAGCTGGATGATGTGCCAGCCGTAGGACGTTTTGACCGGTTTGGAGATCTCGCCCTTGTCGAGAGCAAAAGCAGCCTCTTCAAAGGCCGGGGCCATCACGCCGCGCGGGAACCAGCCGAGCTCGCCGCCCTGAGAGGCGGAGGGACCTTCGGAGTACTGCATAGCCAGCTGGGCGAAGTTCTCACCGGACTGGAGCTGATTGTAAACGTCCATGGCTTTTTCGTAAGCCGTACGAATTTCAGCCTCGGACGCGTTCTCATCCGTGTGAATGAGAATGTGCCGCGCCTTGGCTTCTTCGGGCTGGGTAAATTCACCCGGAGTGGCTTCATAGAACTGCTTCGCCTCTTCGTCGGAGACTTCCTGGAAGGGAGCCAGCGCAGAAGGGGTGAAGGCGATCATTTCGAAAGTGGACATCTCGGGCCGCGTGAAGCGCTCGGCGTTCTCCTCGTAGTAGGCCTTGATGTCCTCGTCCGTCACCACGACATCGTCCTTGTAGGCTTCAATGCTGAAGGGGATGTAGCGCAGAGTGGCGGTTTCGCGGACCCAGTTGTAAATCTGGCGAGCCTGCGAAGGGGTGGCCTCGGCGGTGGCGGCGACGTTCTGACGAAGCTTTCGTGCAATGATGCTGGTCCGGAAGTCTTTTTCAAATCCGGAGGGCGTCATACGCTGTGCTTGAAGAGTTCGCTTGTACACCTCTCGGTCGAACTGGCGGTTCGGTCCCCAGAAGGCGGGGACGGAGGCGATGCCCTGAGCGACTTCCTTGTCCGTGGCGGTGATGCCGAGCTTCTTGGCTTCCTCAAGCAGGAGGATGCGCGTGACCAGCTCGTTGAACACCATCTGCTTGACGGCGGGGCTGGCGAGCTGTTCGGCGGTAATGTCGGGCCGCGAACTGCGAAGCGCCTCGGTGGTGCGTGCGTAGGCTTCCTCGAATTCCTTGCGGGGGATGGGCTCCTCGTCCACGTAGGCGAGAATCGGATCGCCGCGATCGTCGAGGCTGCTCATGCCGAAGGCGAATACGAAGACTACAATGATGACTCCGAAAAGGATCTTCACGATCCAGCTCGAAGCGTTCTGGCGCATTATGTCGAGCATTGAAACTCCAGATTTCCTCGTTCTCGGTTAGGATTGGCGGCTGCGGACCGCATTCAGCAGGCCACCTGACTTGATAATCTCCAGTTCGTTCGCAGTCAAATCATTCGTGACTTCCACGGACTTGCCGGAGCCGGTACGCATGGTAACGGTGCCGCCGGGGGTGATTTCGGATGCGGGAATGGTCAGACCGTCACCCTGAGCCACCGCGTCGTAATCCTCGGGATTCACAAGCAGCAGGGGCAGAATGCCGAAGTTGACCAGGTTGGCGCGATGGATGCGGGCAAGCGACTTGACCACGACCGCACGCACGCCCAGATGGCGGGGGGCCAATGCCGCATGTTCGCGGCTGGAGCCCTGTCCGTAGTTTTCGCCGCCGAGCACCACGCCCTGATCCATGCCGCGAATGCGGCCGACAAACTCCTCGTCCACGCGGCCGAAGATGTGTTCGCTGATGGCCGGGATGTTGGAGCGAAGAGCGGTAATCTGCGGACCTGCGGGCAGGATGTGGTCGGTGGTGATGTTGTCGCCGACCTTGAGCGCCACCTGCGCCTCGATTGTCACGGGCAATTTGTCGAATTTCTCCAGCGGAACAATGTTGGGACCGCGCAGGATTTCGACGCCGTCGCCGTTTTCGGGCGGGAATACGAACAGATGGCGGATGCTGGGCACCTCGTCCGGCAGTTCGATGCGTTCGGGACGTTCGCCCCAGGTGGCTGGGTCGGTGAACTGTCCCTCAAGCGCGAGACGCGCCGCGGTCTCGGCGGAAGCGAGGTAAATCTGCGCATCCTGCGTGCCGCTGCGGCCTTCGAAGTTGCGGTTGAAGGTTCGCACGCTCACTCCGGCGCTGACCGGAGAGCCGCCCATGCCGATGCACGGACCGCAGGTGCATTCGAGCATCCGGGCGCCCGCGTCGAGCATGGGTTCGATGAGGTTCTCGGCCGCGAGCATCTTGACCACCTGTTTGGAGCCCGGGGAGATCAGCACGTCGGTGGACGCGGGGATGCGTTTGCCGTCGAGCACCAGAGCGGTGGTTTTCAGGTCGGAATAGGAACTGTTGGTGCAGGAGCCGATGGCGCACTGGTCGATCTTGAGTCCGGCCAGTTCGCGGACCGGCACCACGAGGTCCGGCATGTGCGGCTGCGCCACAAGCGGTTCCAGCGCGGAAAGGTCGATGTCGATCACCTTGTCGTACTCGGCATCGGCGTCCGGGAGCAATTCTTCCCAGTCGTCTTCACGGCCCATCTTGCTCAGGAAGTCGCGTGTGCGTTCGTCACTGGGGAAGATGGATGTGGTGGCGCCGAGTTCCGCGCCCATGTTGGTGATGCAGGCGCGTTCGGGGACAGAGAGGCTTTCCACGCCGGGACCGGCGTATTCAAAGACCTTGCCTACGCCGCCTTTGACGGTGAGCTTGCCGAGCAGGTGCAGGATAACATCCTTGGCGGCTGCCCAGCCGGTGAGCTTGCCGGTAAGGTTGACCTTGACCACTTTGGGCATGGAGATGGCGTAGGGTTCGCCAGCCATGGCCAGCGCCACAGAAAGACCGCCGGCGCCCATGGCCAGACTGCCGATGCCGCCCGCGGTGGGGGTGTGGGAGTCGGAGCCGATAAGCGTGCGGCCGGGCCGTGCGAAGTTCTCAAGGTGCAGCTGATGGCAGATGCCGGTGCCGGGAGGGGAGAAGATCACGCCGTAACGCTGGGCGACCGTACGCAGGTACCGGTGGTCGTCAGGGTTGCGAAAGCCCATTTGCAGCGTGTTGTGATCGACGTAGCTCACCGAGAGTTCGGTCTTCACGCGGTCGAGGCCGATGGCCTCGAACTGCAGATAGGCCATGGTGCCGGTGGCGTCCTGTGTCAGGGTCTGATCGATTTCGAGACCTATTTCGGCGCCGGGTTCCATGGAGCCGCTTTTGAGGTGCCGCTCTATGATCTTCCGGGTGATGTTCTTCCCCATTGTCCTCTCCTGCATGTTGAAGTGTCGTTAGAAAAGGAAACCGTTCTTGACGCCTTCCGAAACCTGGCTCTCATCCATGCCGTTGTCGAGCCGGTTGATCTTGTTTCGACGGAATTTCACTTCCACGTCGTAGCGGAGCTTGTCCTGCTGGAGCTGATGGATTTCGGCGTGATGGAAGACCCCGTTCTTGGGGTCTTCGGATTCCATGAGCTCGCGGATGCGCTTCTCGCACTCGGTGATGAGGTGCGTGAATTTTGCCGCTTCCGCCTCAAGAACGTTCACGTCGTCGGAAAGCTGCGGATTATCCGATGCGGATTCTGCGGCGTTTGACATCCTTGACCTCCTTCTTGGGCTTGGGCTTCATTATGCCCGTGGGAAGGGTGTTGTAGAAGTTCCAGAACTGCGGCCACCATGCGGTGAGCTCGCTGTGGTTGGAAAGCATGATCGCGGGACAGGTCCAGGCCGCAAGGGCCAGACCAAGGGACCATTCGGGGGCGGGGCTTCCGAAGGTGCCTTCCCATTCGCCCACGTTGCTGATGCTGATGGATTCCTCGCCTGCCTCGTAGGTGGCGTTCATGTGATCCAGAACATCGGATGCGTCCTGCGGCGGCTTGCCTTCGATGACAGCCTTGCGGGCGCGGACGCCAAGGGCCAGCGCCAGCGGATACAGGCCGGCGCGTTCGCCGATGGTGATGCGCGGGTAGGCGGGCATTCCCGTGGAAGATGCCTTGAGGGCGTTGTCCTGAATCTCCACCTGAACACCGAGGGCGGACAGGTCGTCCAGCACGCCCTGTGCGGATTCGGGCCATGAGCCTTTGACCAGTACCTCGCCACCGCTGAAAGCCGGAATAGCCAGCAGATACGGGGTCAGCACGGTGTCCAGAGGCAGGTCGGGAGCTTCCGGAAGTTCCGGAATGCCGTCGGAGATTGCAAAACCCTTCTTGATGCGGCTGACTTCGATGCCGCAAGCTTCGAGCACGACAGCGGCCTGTTCGCCCGCTTCCATGGCGTGCTCGGAAAGACCGGACACGGTCAGTCCACCGGGATAGGTCCATGCGGAAAGAATGAGCGCGGCGACAAGGTCCGGGTCCACGTCTTTGGGCAGCTCGATCTCCTCTTCCATGACCCCGCCGGATTCGAGGCGGCAGGGCAGACCCGGGTTGTTCGGGTTCATGGGGACCACGCGCGCGCCGAGCTGGGGGAGGAAGCGGTTGAGCTTCTGCACTTCCAGCAGCTGGAGGGTAGCCTGCCCGGTGAACTTGCAGCGTCCCATACCGCCAAGCGCCATGAAGAGAAGCAGATAGAAATTGAGCGGATCGTCACCAGCGAACAGCATGGCGTTTTCGAATTCAAGCGGATCGGCCGAACCGAAAATGAATCCGTTTTCGTCCCAGGACACGGCGGCGCCAGCCTGCTTGAGGCCTTTGGCGAGGTCTTTGTTGGGAGCGTTGAGCAGGGCGTCAGGGAGTTTGCAGGGCTGCCCGGATGCGGCGGCCATGGCCATCCACAGGCGGGTGGAGCGCAGGGAGCGCGGTCCCAGAACTTCTGCCTCGGCGGGTTCGCGCCGGGGAGCAAGCTTGTAGCCGGTCTTGTCGCCGCCCGTGGAGGACTGAGCGAACTGGTTGGCGAGGGTAAAAAGCTGTCTGGAAAGGCGCGGATCAAGACCAAGGCCTTCTCCGGCCTCTTCCCACGCGCGTCGGAGTTCCTTCTCCAGCTTGGGATCTATCTGGGATTTCTGTTTGGAGCGGCGCCAGGCGCCTTCCTTTCGCAGCAAATAGCTGCGTTTTTCCAAAAGTCCGAGGATCTTGGAGTCGATCTCGGAAATCTGTTTGAAGCGGGTACTCGGCTTCGGCTGCCAGTCGGCAGATTCATCGAAATTCTTGTCGGACATTGTCTTACCGTCTTCCTCTATATTGTAATGTAGCTCCCGCTTTCGCAGGAACGAATGTCATTAGCCCGAAAACGTCCAGCGGGCAAGCCCCGGTTTGCAGGTGTCCGCGCAAGGGGGATGAGAGGGGATTGTGAAAAACGGCATTTGCGCAATCTAAGCTGAGAAAAGTGCTGGCCTCGCAATGGAGGCAGGGAAAAATTTCACAAGGCGAAAGACTCTAAAGAAAAAGGGGAGCGGCACAGGCCGCTCCCCTTGAATATGCAGTGGTAAGCGGGAGCTTACATGTCGGCGCCGGAAGCGGCCTTCTGCATCTTCACTTCGACCTTTTCGGTCAGGTTCTCGTAGTAATCGCGGAGGATTTCGAGAACTTCTTCACGGCCGAAGTGATCCGGGATGTCGCCGCCCTCGGAGAGAGCCTTGCGCAGCTTGGTACCGGACAGGATGACGCGGTCTTCCTTGGTGTGCGGGCAGGTGCGCATGGAAGCCATGCCGTCGCACTTGTAGCAGTAGAAGGTCCAGTCGATCTTCATCGGCTGGCAGAGCAGAGCCTTGCCCGGCTCGGGGCACTCTTCGTTCTGGTACGGGATGCGATCGAAGATTTCCTGAGCTTCGAACAGACCGTAGAAGTCGCCAACACCAGCGTGGTCACGGCCGATCAGCATGTTGTTGATGCCGTAGTTCTGGCGGAAGGTGGCGTGCAGCAGAGCTTCGCGGGGGCCGGCGTAGCGCATGTCGAGCGGGTAACCGGCGTTGATCACGTTCTCGGGCACGAAGTAGTTGTCGATGAGAGCCTGGATGCACTCGATGCGCACGTCTCCCGGAATGTCGCCCGGCTTCAGGTTGCCGATCAGGGAGTGAATGACCACGCCGTCACAAACTTCCACGGCGATCTTGGCCAGGAATTCGTGGGAGCGGTGCATCGGGTTACGCAGCTGCAGAGCGGCAACGTTGGACCAGCCGCGCTTTTCCATTTCTTCGCGGATCTGGGTCGGGGTCAGGTAGACACCGGGGAAACGGTCGGCGTAGTCGCCTTCGGACAGGACCTTGACCGGGCCGGCCAGGTTGTACTTGCCCTGAGCCATGACCATCTTGACGCCGATGTGCTCGTCTTCGGCCAGCTTCCAGAAGTTGCCATCGACAGAGTCTTCACCCTTGCCCATGTAGACCATTTCGGCTTCCCACTTCTTGTTAGCCTCGGTCATTTCGAACTTTTCGGTGATCTGCATGGTGGCGTAGACGTGGCCGTCCTGCACCAGTGCGATTTCGTCGCCTTCTTTGACGTCTTCATCGTTGGTGTCGAGGGTCACCGGAACGGGCCAGAAGGTGCCGTCTTCCAGCAGGAACTTTTCGCAGACGCCCTTCCAGTCGGCCTTGGTCATGAAGCCGTTCAGCGGGGAGAAACCGCCGATACCCATCATGATGAGGTCGCCCTTGGCACGGGCGGAAATTTCGATCTTCTTCAGGCCTTCGGCCTTCTTGAGTTCAGCGTCGCGCTCGGAGCCTTCGAGCAGGCAGCAGACGAGACCTTTACCACCATGAGGGGGAACCAGTTTGGACATGTTAGCCTCCTGATAATTTAATGGACAGATCCTATAACCGTCGCAACATGGATCCGGATTTCCGGATCAATTGCCGGATAATGCCGTTCCTAGCGTTCGGAAAGGTCCTTATTGCTCTTTGTGAAAGTCGTGTCAAGCTCTAATTTGGAACCGAATTCGCCAGCACATATAGTTATTGAATTAGCTGTAACGCAGGTAGAGAAAGTGGAAAGAAACTCTAGAAAGTTGTCACTGCCAGCGCTTGCGCGCCTGTTAAATATTTCGATGGTTTAAGTGTGTTTGGAGTGGTTTTCATCAGCTAACAAAAAATTGGTTGCAAAAGAAGTCTCTCATGAACTAATAACCCTGAGTGATTGTCATGGGAATCTCTTTCGCGCCGCTTTCGGTTTACTTTTTGTGTTTCCGGAGTGGGGCAAAGGGCGCCTTTTGGGGCGTGGCGGATGGCATCCGGTGTCTTGCTTGTTCAAAAATTCACTTTCTCGTTGACATCAAGAACCGGGCTTGCTACTCGTCAATTTCCACACGCTATTTAAGTGTGTTGGCGAAGATTTTTGTTTAGAGGACGTCGGTAATAGGCATCAAACAAACCCTTTAGGAGGAGAAGTTATGCCGACCTTTGTAAACCCGGAAAAATGTGACGGCTGCAAGGGTGGCGAAAAGACCGCTTGCATGTACATTTGCCCCAATGATCTCATGATCCTGGACCCCGAAGCCATGAAGGCTTACAACCAGGAACCTGAGGCTTGCTGGGAATGTTACTCCTGCGTCAAAATTTGCCCCCAGGGCGCTATCGAAGCCCGCCCCTACGCTGACTTTGCCCCGATGGGCGGAACCTCCATCCCCATGCGTTCCGCTGAAGACATCATGTGGACCATCAAATTCCGCAATGGTTCCGTGAAGCGCTTCAAGTTCCCCATCCGTACCACCCCTGAAGGCTCCATCAAGCCCTTCGAAGGTAAGCCCGAGCCGGGCGACCTCGAAAACGAACTCCTGTTCACCGAGAGCGAGCTCGCTACTCCGAAGGAAGTTGTGAACAAGAAGTTTGAGGTCTCCGACGCTGACGCCTCCCGTGTGTGGAAGGCTGGCGAATTCGAAGAATAGGACGTTCTGATAACGAGCCGGAAGGCTCTTTAGCTGAACTATTTTAGAGTTTTACTCTCAGGAGGATAACATGGCTCTGCTTCCCATCAACGAAGCTCCCAAAGGTATCGAACTCGCCGAGCCGGAAGTCATCGAGCAGGACGTCGATCTTCTGCTCGTCGGCGGCGGCATGGGTAACTGCGGCGTGGCTTTCGAAGCCGCTCGCTGGATTGAAAAGGTTGATCCGTCCATCTCCATGATGCTGCTCGACAAGGCCTCCCTCGAGCGCTCCGGCGCCGTGGCTCAGGGTCTGTCCGCAATCAACACCTACATCGGTGAAAACGAAGTCGACGACTACGTCCGCATGGTCCGCACCGACCTCATGCACATCGTTCGCGACGACCTCATTTTCGACCTCGGCCGTCACGTCGACGACTCCGTCCATCTCTTTGAAGAGTGGGGCCTGCCCTGCTGGATCAAGAAGGACGGCAAGAACCTCGACGGCGCCAAGGCTAAGGCTGAAGGCCTGGCCCTGCGCAACGGCGACTCCCCGGTCCGTTCCGGTCGCTGGCAGATGATGATCAACGGTGAGTCCTACAAGTGCATCGTGGCAGAAGCTGCCAAGAACGCACTGGGCGAAGACCGTTACATGGAGCGCATCTTCATCGTTAAGATGCTGCTGGACGCCAACGAGCCCAACCGCATCGCCGGTGCAGTCGGCTTCTCCACCCGTGAAAACAAGGTCTACTACTTCCGCTGCAACGCTGCTGTCGTTGCCTGCGGTGGTGCCGTTAACGTGTACCGCCCCCGCTCCACCGGTGAGGGTATGGGTCGCGCTTGGTACCCCGTCTGGAACGCCGGCTCCACCTACACCATGGTGGCTCAGGTTGGCGGCGAAATGACCATGATGGAAAACCGCTTCGTCCCCGCCCGCTTCAAGGACGGTTACGGACCGGTCGGCGCTTGGTTCCTGCTCTTCAAGGCGAAAGCCACCAACTACAAGGGCGAAGACTACTGCGAAACCAACCGCGCCATGCTCAAGCCCTACGAAGATCGCGGCTACGCCAAGGGTCACATCATCCCGACCTGCCTGCGTAACCACATGATGCTTCGCGAAATGCGCGAAGGTCGTGGTCCGATCTACATGGACACCAAGACTGCGCTGCTGAACACGGTCAACAACGACCTGACCAGCCCCGAGTGGAAGCACCTCGAGTCCGAAGCCTGGGAAGACTTCCTCGACATGTGCGTCGGCCAGGCCAACCTCTGGGCCGCCACCAACTGCGCTCCGGAAGACCGCGGCTCCGAAATCATGCCGACTGAACCCTACCTCCTCGGCTCCCACTCCGGTTGCTGCGGTATCTGGGTTTCCGGTCCGGATGAAGACTGGGTCCCCGAAGAGTACAAGATCAAGGCTGACAACGGTAAGGTCTACAACCGCATGACCTCCGTCAACGGCCTCTGGACCTGTGCTGACGGTGTTGGCGCCTCCGGTCACAAGTTCTCCTCCGGTTCCCACGCTGAAGGCCGCATCGTCGGTAAGCAGATGGTCCGCTGGGTTGTTGACCACAAGGACTTCAAGCCCACTCCGAAGGAAAACGCTGCCGACCTCGCCAAAGAGATCTACCAGCCGTACTACACCTACCTCGAGGGTAAGGACATCTCCACCGACCCGGTGGTGAACCCGAACTACATCACCCCGAAGAACTTCATGATGCGCCTCATCAAGTGCACCGATGAATACGGTGGTGGTGTTGCTACCCTCTACATGACTTCCAAGGCTCTGCTGAACACCGGCTTCTGGCTGCTCGGCATGCTCGAAGAAGACTCCAAGAAAATGGCCGCTCGCGACCTGCACGAACTGATGCGCTGCTGGGAGCAGTTCCACCGCCTGTGGACTGTCCGCCTGCACATGCAGCACATCGAGTTCCGCGAAGAATCCCGCTACCCGGGCTTCTACTACCGCGGCGACTTCATGGGTCTCGACGACTCCAAGTGGAAGTGCTTCGTGAACTCCAAGTATGATCCGGAAACCGGAGATACCACCGTGTTCAAGAAGCCCTACATCCAGATTGTTGCTGACTAAGTAATGATCCCCAGCGGCCGCAGGCTCCGGCCTGCGGCCGCTTTCTTTCTCAGACCTTCGGCAAAATGGTCTGAATCCGGATTGGAACACATGCGGATGATCCAGGCCGGATTTAGGCCATTTTGTTGGCTGTGCCTCAACATCATTAGGGAGGAGTGTGAGAATGTCGAACAACAGTATTCTCGTAGTAGGCGGAGGATTCGCCGGGATCACCGCCGCCCTCGAGGCCGCAGAGGTCGGGCACGAGGTTTACATCATAGAAACCAACCCATACCTCGGTGGAAGGGTGGCACAACTGAATAAATATTTCCCCAAGCAGTGTCCTCCTTCCTGCGGGCTGGAAATCCAGTTCCAGCGCATCAAGAACAACCCCAATGTGAAATTCTACACCATGGCCGAAGTGGTCTCCGTCTCCGGCGGCCCGGGCAGCTATGACGTGAAGATCAAGCAGCGCCCCCGTTACGTCAACGGCCGGTGTACCGCTTGCGGCGAATGTGAAAAGGCCTCCTGGACCAAGTTTGAAAACGAATTCGAGCTGGGCCTGAGCAAACGCAAAGCCGCTTACAAGACCCATCCGTTCATGTTCCCCATGCAGTACGTGGTGGAAGGCGACAAAATCGATCCCGCCGAGCTCAAGGCCATCGCCAAGGCATGTCCTTATGAAGCCGTCGAGACCGAAGACGCCGAAAAGCTTTTCGACCTGCAGGTCGGTTCCGTTGTATGGGCCACCGGCTGGAAGCCCTACGAAGCCGAAAAGCTGGAGACCCTCGGTGGCGGCAAGCTGCCCAACGTGGTCACCAACATGCAGTTCGAGCGTTTGGCCGCTGCCAACGGTCCCACAGAAGGCAAGATTGTCCGCCCGTCCGACAAGGCCGAGCCCCAGCGCATCGCCTTTGTTCAGTGCGCCGGTTCCCGTGATCAGAATCATTTGAACTACTGTTCCTACATCTGCTGCATGGCTTCGCTGAAGCACGTGCGCTACCTGCGCGAACAGTACCCGGACGCGGTCATCGTGATCTACTACATCGACCTGCGCACCCCGGGCCGCTACGACAAGTTCAAGGCCATGACCTGTGACGATCCCAAGCTCTCCCTCGTGAAGGGCAAGGTCGCCAATATTTGCGAAGACACCGGCAAGAACCCGGTGGTCACCGTCGAAGACGCCGTCAGCGGCATCAAGAGCGACGAGAAGTTCGACATGGTCGTGCTCGCCACCGGCATGCAGCCCAGCACCGCCGGCCAGCAGATCCAGATCGGCGCCCAGGTGGACGAGGAAGGCTTCGTCGTCGGCGGCGATGACAAGGGTTTCGTGGCCGCCGGATGCGCCAAGCAGCCGCTTGACGTTATGAAGTCTGCCCAGTCCGGCACCAGTGCCGCTCTGAAGGCTATCCAAACCGTTGTTGGGAGGTAAATGATGGCTGATAAGCTTGGTGTATATATCTGTGAAGGATGCGACATCGGGAAGGATCTCGACGTCGCCGCCATGGCTGAGCTTGTGGGCAAGGGCAAATACTCTTCCATCTGCCCGGTGGTGAAGACCAACAAGGTTCTTTGCAGCCCTGAAGCCAAGGCGGAAATCGAAGCCGACATCAAGGAAAACGAGCTGGGCGGCGTGGTTGTCTGCGCCTGTTCCCCCCGCGTCAAGTGGGACGTTTTCGAGTTTGGCAAAACCCAGTGCGAGCGCGTGAACCTGCGCGAACAGGCCGTCTGGTCCTTCCGTGAGGACAAGGCCAACCCCGGCCAGCTGCAGGAAATCGCCCGCGACTACGTTCACATGGGCATCGCCAAGGCCTCCAAGAGCAACAACCCGGACCCCGAAGTCCCCGACTGCAACAAGACCATTCTGGTCATGGGCGGCGGTTTCACCGGCCTGAACGCGGCGCTTTACGCCACGGGCATGGGATACGACGTGGTTCTGGTGGAAAAGGAAGCCGAGCTCGGCGGCAAGGCCCGCAACTTCTCCAAGTCCTTCCCGCTGGCATACCCGTATGACCAGACGCAGGAAGTGGGACTTGAAGCGCTCATCTCCGAGGTGAAGGGTAACGACAAGATTCGCGTCATCACCGGTGCCACCGTCGAGAACATCGAAGGTGCTCCGGGTCTGTACGACGTGACTGTTGCCGGCGAGACCCTGCCCATCGGTTCCGTGGTTCTGGCCACCGGTTGGGTTCCGGGCGATGCCAATTACCTCAAGCCGCTGGGATACGGCGAATCTTCCAAGATCGTCACCAGCGCGCAGTTCGAAGAAATGGTCAAGAAGGGTGAAAAGATTCCCGAGTCCGTTGCCTTTGTCTGCGATCCCGGCAAGCTGGTGGAACGCGTCGATTACGTGAAGGGCGAGACCTGCGAACCGGTCGAACCGCTTCCCTGCGACACCGATACCGAAGAAGCCGCTGCTGAAGGCGAGGGTGAAGACGAGGAATGCGAAGTCTTTGTCTACGAAGACAAGGAGTCTGCCCGTCACCTCGCATACAGCTCCGAACTGACCTCCCTGGTCGCCCTCAAGCAGGCCAACTACGTGGCCGACGCGGGCGGCATCGGATACATTCTCTACGACCACATGATGGTCCCGGGCATCAACGAGCAGTACTACAAGGCAGCTCAGGACAACCCGGCCGTAATGCTTTCCAAGGCTTCCGTCACCTCCGTGAAGGAAGAGGGCGGCAAGGTCGTGGTCGCCGCCAAGAACACGCTCCTCGGCCAGAGTGTCGAGTTCGCCGTGGACATGGTGGTTCTGCCCACCGCGCTGGTTCCGACCACCGCGCATGACCCGACCATCAACCTGGTCTACCGCCAGGGTCCGGCTTTCCCCGATCTGGAACTGTTCGACGGATTCGCCGACTCCAACTACATCTGCTTCCCGTACGAGACCCGCCGCACCGGCGTGTACGCTGCGGGTTGTGTCCGCCAGCCCATGGGCCTCGGACTCTGCCGCGAAGATGCGGCGGGCGCCGTGCTCAAGGCCGTGCAGTGCATCTCCTCCGCCAACCGCGGCGTAGCGGTGCACCCGCGCTCCGGAGACCTGAGCTACCCGGTGTTCAACTTCACTCGCTGCACGCAGTGTAAGCGTTGCACCGAAGAATGCCCGTTCGGCGCGCTGGACGACGATGAAAAGGGAACCCCGAAGCCGAACCCGACCCGTTGCCGCCGCTGCGGTACCTGCATGGGTGCTTGCCCGGAACGCGTCATCAGCTTCGACAACTACAACATCGACCAGATCGGTACCGCCATCAAGGAAGTGCGCGTTCCGGACAAGATCGACGAAGGCGGACCCCGCATTCTCGTCCTTGCCTGTGAAAACGACGCCTACCCTGCGCTCGACATGGCTGCCATCCGCGGCCGCACCTGGAACCCGTTCGTTCGTTTCATTCCGGTGCGCTGCCTCGGCTCCGTGAACGCCATCTGGGTCGCCGACGCCATGAGTAAGGGTGTTGACGGCGTGATGATGCTTGGCTGCAAATACGGTGACGACTACCAGTGTCACTTCATGAAGGGCTCCGAGCTCTGCAGCCGCCGCAAGGAAAACATCGCCGAATCCCTTGGCCGCCTGGGCGTCGAACCCGAGCGCGTGGAGCAGTACGAGGTTGCGATCGACGATTACGACACGGTCCCCGACCTGATCGAGGAATTCGTCGACTCCATCACCAAAAACTTCGGACCGAACCCGTTCAAGGGTTACTAGGAGGTACGGATCATGTCGAACACCGTTAGGGTTCAACCGGATCTCAAGTTCGTCAAGGAACTGCAGACCGTTGGAGGGGATTCCCTCAAGAAGTGCTACCAGTGCGCGACCTGCAGCGTCGTTTGTCCGCTTTCCCCGGCCGACAGCCCGTACCCCCGCAAGGAAATGGTCTGGGCTCAGTGGGGTCTCAAGGACCGCCTGGTCAACGATATCGATATCTGGCTCTGCCACAACTGCGGCACCTGTTCCGACCTCTGTCCACGCGGCGCCAAGCCCGGCGACCTGCTGGCCGCTCTCAGGAATATGGCCTACCGCAGCCTGGCCCCGTTCGGATTCATCGGCAAACTGATGTCCAACATGGGCGGCGCCCTAATGCTGGCGCTGGTCCCGGCCGTCATCTATCTGCTGATCTGGTCCATGCAGGCAGCCAAGTTCGGCACCGCCTTCCCGCTGTTCGAAGCGGCCGAAGGTCACGGCGCCTGGCAACTGGCCAAGGACGGACAGATCGTTTACGGCGGCCTGTTCCCCGGCGACTACTTCATCGACCCCATCTTCGGCGCGGCCTTCGCGTTCATGGTGGTCTGCTTCTACATGGGCATCCAGAAGCTCATCAAAGGCTTTGATTCACAGCCGCGCGTCTTCGACCTCACCGGGGTGAAGAAGCCCGGTATGCTTGAAGCCTTCATCGATACGCTCAAGTACGAGATCTTCAACCACACCCAGTTCAACGACTGCGGCGACGACGAAAAGGACAAGAAGCGCGCCACCGGCCACCGTATGCTGATGTTCGCCTTCATCATCCTGCTCTTCGTTACCGGCACCATTGCCACCGGTCACTGGGTTGGCGGTTGGTTCTTCGAGAGCGTCCTCGGCCTGCACGGCGGTCCTGTGGATCTGCTGGCCCGCCTTGGAGCCACGCCGCTCCCGCAGGACAGCGTCATCAAGGTACTCGCCAATATCGGCGCGGTCCTGATGGTCTACGGTCTGTGGCAGCTCACCAAGCGCCGCAAGAACCTTGATCCGCAGAAACAGGGCTCCAGCTTTTACGACTGGTTCCTGCTCTATGTGATCTGGATCATCGCGCTTACCGGTATCGCCTGCGAAGTGCTTCGCCTGCTCGGCATCCAGTACCTCGCCTACCCGACCTACTACGTCCACCTGATCGCGGTCTTCATGATGATCGCCTACCTGCCGTGGACCAAGCTGGGTCACCTGGTGTACCGCACCGTTGCGCTGAGCTATGCCAAGAAGATCGGTCGTATCCCCATGGGTGCCGCGAAGTAAGGGCGCATGGGAATAATATAAAGAGACAGCTTATTCTGTAGGAGGAATACAAATGTCCGAAGCAAAGGTTTTCCCGATGAACACGTTCGTGTCCGTCCTTCGCGGCCAGTCTGCCGACCAGGAGCAGCTTGACATGATGGCCTTCATCCTCGGCCTGGACGAAATCGACGCCGACTTCGGTTCCGTCGCCCAGTCCCTTGCCAAGGCAGCCATCTACGAAGCCGAACCCGGTCTGACCAAGTACGCCGAAGGCGACATCTCCAAGCTGGGCAACCAGGTCAAGATCGCTCCGATCGCTGACAACTCTCAGGTTGTGGCCGTTTTCGACATGCTCAACGGCATGAAGGCCGAAAACGCCAAGCTCAAGGCTGAAAACTCCGATCTCGCTTCCGCCAAGGAATCCGCCGAGACCGACGTCAAGACCCTGAAAGCCAAGGTCAAGACCTTCGAAGACTTCTCCGCCGCTGGTGAGAAGAAGATCGTGGCCTCCAACACCAAGATCGACGAGCACATCAAAAAGCTCAACGAACTCATGGCTGAAGTGGAAAAGGTCAAGAAGGAAGGCGTTGTCGTCGCAGGCGCCGCTGGCGCCGAAGGTGCAGCCGCCGCTCCCGGCGACTCTCCCGACACCGGCGGGGAACCCGAAGCCGACTTTGGCTTTGGCTCCAACCCCTTTGCCGACTCCGACTGGTAGACTCAGCTCCACCACCTCGGTTCCCACTGTATAGTACAAAGCCCTCCGGTTCGCCGGGGGGCTTTTCTTATGCAGTCCCCTTCGGGGGGACCAAAGGGGCGGGCCCCCTTTGGAATCCCTGGCTTGTCAGCGGTGTTGCAGCTGCTGGGGCATGCGGTCAGCACGCCCCGCGTCCAAGCTGCAACCCCGCTGACGGGATATGGGGGTCTGTAGGTCTTGGCTGACGGACTTCTGTAGCTGAGTTCAGTCACGCGGGATTATTTCAGCGCACGGACTTCCTCTCAGAACTCCCGACACATAACTCACTCACGCCAACCAAGTTCCTCGGTAATGCAGATCAATACATAGAGGCTCTTTTGACTGGTCATGCAGCTCCGTGCGAGGTCTTATCCGCAGCAGTGGTCGCTTCATAGCCCCTCTCGCAGAGAGCGGCGACTG